>CACMHW010000026.1 GCA_902613545.1 uncultured Pelagibacteraceae bacterium | reverse complement strand
ATAACTCCAGAATGAGTATAAGGAATACCCAAATATTCAAAGTAACTTTGTGCTACTCCGTCTTCACCGCCTTTTCCATGGAGAGCATTAAAAATTACATCAATTTTTTTTTTATTTATTAAATTAAAATTTTTTTTTTGGGGATCAAATGAAGAAACTTTATATCTTTTACTTTTTAAAGCTTTAATACAAGCTCTACCACTTGCTAAACTTACTGCTCTTTCTCCAGAGGTTCCTCCTAAAACTACCAAAACTTTTTTAAATCTTTTTTTACTCACCAATAATTTTAATCTCAAGCTCGAGATTTACTCCGGTTTTCTCATTAACTCTTTTTTTGACTTTATCGATAAGATTTTCAATATCGGAGGAGTTCGCATTTCCCTCATTTATAAAAAAATTACAGTGCTTTTGGGATATCACAGCGTCTCCCTCTCTAAATTTATCACAACCTGTTTGTTTGATTATCTCCCATACTTTTTTATTGCCTAAATTTTTAAAAGTACTACCGCAAGTTTTTACTTGGCTTGGTTGAGATATTTTTTTTCTCTCTATCATCGTATTTTGTATTTTTTCAATAATTTTCTTTGGAGATGGCTTACCTTTAAATTTTACCGCTGTTATAATAAATTGACTAGGTAAATTAGTCCCTCTATAAAAAAATTCTATTTCCTCACGTTTAATTTCTTTTTCAACACAATTATTTATATCTATAACATTTATAGATACCAAAACTTTTGAAATATCGTTTCCATAACATCCACTATTCATTATAACTGCTCCCCCAATAGAACCAGGGATGCAAGAAAGAAATTCCAATCCACTTAAATTGCTCTCTTTAGCAAAATCAGCTACTTTTCGATCTAATGAACCGGCACCTGCTTGAATAATATTTTCATTTATTAACTTTACCTCTGAAAAATTTGAACCTAATTTTATTACCACTCCTCTAATTCCATTGTCTCTAATAAGCGTGTTTGATCCTGCACCGATAATAGTTATATTAAGTTTACCTTCGTTTTTATTTTCTTTTAAAAATTCAATTAATTGATTTTTGTTTTTTGGTTTGAACAAATAATCTGCTGGCCCCCCTAGATTGAACCAGCTATAGTTTGCAAGACGTGCATTATTAGAAATATTGTCACTAAATTTGTTCTCAAGCTTTTTACTTAATTTCATATTGAATCCTTTAAATTTCTCATCCATTTCGATATTGAGCCAGCCCCCATGCCTATTATTATCTCACTACTCATTAAATTTTTTTTAAAATATTTTACAAGTTCATTATAGTTTTTGATTATAATTACTTGAGTTTTTGATAATTTAGAAATTAATTTTGCAAATTTAATTAAATTAAAATTTGAATTTTTCTTCTCTCCTGCTGCATATAAAGGACAAAGGAGAACCAGGTTAGAGTTAGAGAAAGATTTAGCAAAACGATTTTTCAGAGATAAAACTCTTGAATATCGGTGAGGCTCAAATACGGAAATAATTTTTCTATCTTTATAAACATTTTTTACTCCATCTAATATTGAGGAAATTTCTGTAGGATGATGTGCATAATCGTCGTAAAAATCATTGAAATTTTTTGTAAAAATTTTCGTCATTCTTCTTTGAACACCTGAAAAGCTTTTTAAAGATTTTTTAATTATATTCTGGTTTACTCCAAGATTTAAACACACTGCAATAGCTGCAGTTGCATTAAGTACATTATGTTTTCCCAATAACTTCAAGTGAATATTAGATATTTTCCTTTTTTTTCTGCTAATATCTCTAAATGTTAAGTCAAACACAGAGTAATCAATTTTATATCTTATATTTGAAACTATATAATTTGCATTTTTGCTCTCACCGTAAGTCAGAATATTTTTATTTTTTAATTTATTAGAAATTCTTTTCACATTTTTATTGTCAATACAAATTATACATTTTCCTGTTGGAGGTGTTTTTTCAATAAATTTTATAAAAGAATTTTCTAAATTTTGGAAATTTTTATAATAATCGATATGCTCATAATCAATATTGGTAACGATTGAATAATTAATTGGTAGTTTAAGAAAACTGCCATCTGACTCGTCAGCCTCTAGAATTGCCCAATTTCCCCTACCTAACTTCGCATTACTTTTAAAAGAGTTTATTACCCCTCCGTTAATAATTGTAGGATCTAACTTTTGATCTGAAAGTATTTTTGAAACCAGGGAAGTAGTTGTAGTTTTGCCGTGTGATCCTGTGATTATTATATTTTTTTTTAAAGATACTACATCTGCTAATACATCAGCTCTTGAATAAATAGGTATTTTTTTTTCTTTAGCATACCTTATTTCGCTATTATTATTTTTTATTGCAGATGAACGAACAACAATGGTTGAGCTTTTTACATTTTTTTTTGAGTGTCCGATAAAAATTTTAATGCCTGCTTTTAAACAACTACCAGTGTTTTTATTTCTATTTTGATCACTCCCTTGAATTTTAAAACCCATATTTTTCATAATTTGGGCTAA
>CACMHW010000025.1 GCA_902613545.1 uncultured Pelagibacteraceae bacterium | reverse complement strand
ATCGTCATAGCTTTTTTGATCATATTTGATATTTTTTTTCTTCAAAATTAATAAAATAATTGAGTAATGAAAAAACATTAAATAAATTCTGGTTTCAAAAGAGTCTTTTAATTGTAATTTCTTGTAAAAAAAAATATTTCGAGACAAACTTAATAATGTATTGTAAAGTCTAAGTTTATGCTTTTTAACAAAAAATTTCATAATAGTATATTATATCTTTTAGTTTTTATTATTTTAATAGGTTGCAAATTACAAGAGCCTTTAAAAACACATGGTATTATTTTTCTAGAGAATAGATCGAAAAAACTTGTTTTAAATCAATCAAATAAAAATGATGTTATCAAAATAATGGGTAGGCCCCAAATAAAAGAAGATGAAACAAATGAGTCGTGGATATATCTAGAAAGAATATTGTCTAAAGGCAAATATCATAAATTCGGTAAACATGTTCTTAAAGAAAATAATATTTTGGTTTTAAACTTTGATAAATATGGAGTGCTTGAAAATAAGAGATTTTTTAAAAAAGAAGATATTAAAAAGTTAGAATTTTCACAAAAAATAACTGTAAATGAATTGAGTAAAAAAAGTTTTGTTCAAAAGTTCTTACAAAGTATTAAACAAAAAATGTACACAAACCAGAGATAATTAATGGGCGATAACTGCTAATAATAAAAGAGCTACTATATTAGTTATTTTTATCATCGGATTCACAGCAGGACCAGCCGTATCTTTATAAGGATCACCTACTGTATCACCTGTAACAGCAGATTTATGTGCTTCCGATCCTTTACCGCCAAAATTTCCATCTTCAATATATTTTTTAGCATTATCCCAAGCTCCGCCTCCAGCAGTCATTGACACTGCAACAAACAAACCTGTAATGATTACGCCTAATAACATTGCTCCCAAAGAGGATAACGCTGCTTCTAACCCACCTATTTGTAAAATAACAAAATAAAGAATTATAGGCGACAAGACTGGTAGAAGAGAAGGGAGTATCATTTCTTTAATGGCAGCTTTAGTTAGTAAGTCAACTAACTTTCCATAGTCAGGTTTTCTTTTTCCCTTCATTATTCCAGGTATTTTTTTAAATTGTCTTCTAACTTCAATAACAACTGCCCCACCAGCTCTACCAACTGCTTGCATACCCATCGATCCAAATAGATATGGTAACATACCACCAATTAACAAGCCAGCAACTACGAATGGGTTTGATAAATCAAAAGTTACATCAACACCTTCGAGCGCAGAGCCGGATACTCCAGAAAAATATTTTATATCCTCTGTATATGCAGCAAAAAGGACAAGTGCACCTAAACCAGCTGAACCAATTGCATAACCCTTTGTTACGGCTTTAGTAGTGTTACCCACCGCGTCTAATGCATCAGTAGTCTTTCTTACATTTTTTGGTAACTTAGACATTTCTGCGATTCCTCCTGCATTATCAGTTACAGGTCCATACGCATCTAAAGCAACAACCATCCCAGTTAAAGCTAACATCGCTGTTACAGCAATGGCAATACCATACAAACCAGCTAAACTATTAGTGTATAAAATACCTGCTACAATTATTAAAGCTGGTACAGCTGTAGCTTCCATAGATATAGCTAACCCTTGAATAACGTTTGTACCATGTCCTGTTGTTGAAGATTTCGCAACGGTTCTAACTGGCCTATAATTAGTTCCTGTATAATATTCTGTAACCCAAATTAATAATCCTGTAATTATAAACCCTACAACACCGCAAATATAAAGATCTAAGCCTGTAAATATCGCTCCTGCATTATTATTGTAAGTTGATTTTAATCCAATAATTGAGTCTGTTATTGGATACATTATTACCAAAGATGTAATCGCCGTAACTATAAACCCTTTATACAAAGCACCCATTATACTTTTAGTTTTACCTAGTTTTACAAACCAAGTTCCAATTATTGATGTAATAATACAAGCGCCACCAATAGCTAGTGGGTAAATCATTAGATTATAATCTTGAGGAGAAAAAATTGATGCTAAGACCATTGTCGCTACTATTGTTACTGCGTATGTTTCAAACAAATCAGCGGCCATACCAGCGCAATCACCTACATTATCACCTACGTTGTCGGCTATAACTGCTGGGTTTCGTGGATCATCTTCTGGAATTCCTGCTTCAACTTTTCCAACTAAGTCGGCACCAACATCGGCTCCTTTCGTAAAAATACCACCACCAAGTCTAGCAAAAATTGAAATAAGAGATGCTCCAAATCCAAGGGCAACCAATGCATTAATGATTTCCCTGCTATCTACATTAAGATTAATTAAAATTATATAATAAATTGTAATTGCTAATAAAGCCAAACCAGCAACCAATAGACCAGTTATTGCTCCGGATTTAAAAGCTATTGTTAAACCTGATTGCAAACTCTGTCTTGAAGCTTCTGCGGTTCTAACATTTGCTTTTACTGAAATTAACATTCCAACATAACCAGCTACTCCAGAAAGAAACGCGCCTATAAAGTAACCTAATCCAACTAGATAATTAAAAAAGTAAGTTACTATTGCTAAGACAATTATTCCCACAATAGCAATAGTTTTATATTGTCTATTTAAATAAGCTTTAGCTCCTATTTGAATTGCTTCAGCAATTTCCTGCATCCTAGAGTTACCCGGACTAGATGATATAATTTGACCAGACAAAAGATAACTA
>CACMHW010000024.1 GCA_902613545.1 uncultured Pelagibacteraceae bacterium | reverse complement strand
TAATCTGAGTATAAATAGCGGTACTTTAATTTATAAAAGAAAGAGTATGCTGATGAATGGGGGTGTATATTTTTTTAGAAAAAAAATATTTAGATACTTAAAAAATAAACCCTTATCTCTAGAAAATGAGTTATTACCAAAGTTTATTCAAAATAAAAAACTAACAGCTAAAAAATATAAAAATTTTTTTTTGGATATTGGTACACCGAAATACATACGATCTTCACATAAAAAAATAAAAAAATATTTTTATAAACCTGCCGTATTTTTAGACAGAGATGGAGTAATTAATTATGATAGCGGTTACGTTCATAAAAAAAAAGATTTTAAGTTTAGAAAAGGAGTGTTGAAAGGATTAAAATATCTCATTAAAAAAAATTACTATATTTTTTTAATTACCAATCAAGCTGGCATAGCAAAAGGATATTACAAAGAGACTGATTTTAAAAAACTTCATATTTATCTTAAAAACTACTTATCAAAAAATAATATATATTTTGACGATGTCCAATATTGTCCTTTTCACCCCAAAGGTAAAATAAAAAGATACAAAAGAAAAAGCTCTTTAAGAAAACCAGGTAATAAAATGATAAAAAATATATTCAAAAACTGGATAGTTGATAAACAAAATAGTTTTATGATAGGCGATAAAATTTCAGATGAATTATGTGCTAAAAGAAGTAAAGTAAATTTTTTTTACGCGAAAAGTGATTTCTTTAAGCAAGTAAAAAAAATTTGTAATAACTTTTAATAGTTATTTATTATTTTATTTTTATCATTAGAAAATATTTGAATTAATTCAGCTATTCCTTGATCTAATGAAATTTTTGCTTTAAAACCCTTTTTTTCTATTTTTTTGTTACTTACAAAATAGTCTCTTTTATCTGGATCTTTTCTATTAGTGATAATTCTAATTTGTAAATTTTTATATTGTTTTTTAATTTTTTTTGCCAACATTATCTTGCTTATGTTTGCCGTTGATAATCCTAAATTAAAAACATTATTTTTCATTCGATTAAAATTTTTAATAGTAAAAATGATTGCGTTCACTACATCCCTAACATGGATAAAATTTCTCCGAAAATGTGGTTCAAATAAAGTTAATTTCTTTTTTTTTATGGCGGTATAGACAAAATTATTTACTAATAAATCGCTCCTCATTCTAAAGCTATGTCCAAAAACAGTAGCTAATCTAAAACAAACATGATTTTTTATTTTTGACCTGACTAAATCCTCACCATCGCATTTAGTTTTGCCGTAAAGAGAAATTGGTTTTAATGGACTATTTTCATCACAATATTTATTTTTTTCGCCTATTCCATATCCTGAGTTTGTAGTGAGATATATAACTCTATTTTTTTTTGTAACATGTTTACATAATGTTTTTATTGATCCAAGATTAGTTGAAATTGCATCTTTTTTAAATTTTTCACAAAGCGGAGCGCCCACTAAAGCTGCTAAAGGAATTATAATATCATGTTTTCTTATAAGTTTTTTCATAAGATTGACTTTTCTTATATCATCACAAATTAATTTAAAATTTTTATTATGATAAAGATGATTTAAAGAGCCCTTGTCATACTTAAGAAGATCAACAGAAGTTACTGTATGACCTTCTTCTAATAATCTTGTACAAAGCATTGATCCAATATAGCCTGCACCACCTGTTATTAAAATTTTACTCATTATAAATATCTAGCACTTGTATCTCTTTTACTTAAAATTGGATTTTTTGTTGGCCATTTAATTTTAATTTTTGGATCATTCCATTTGTAAGTTTTTTGTTTTTTTGCATCAATATATTTACCTTTGTAGCTCCACTTATAATGCATAATGCAAGTTTTAGTTAAACAAAGGTGTCCGTTAGCATAATAAGGTGGAACAAGAATCATTTTTGGCTTTTTATAGTCAAGAATCCATTTTTTATGTTTTAAATAATTTTTTGAGTTTTTTTTCATATTTACTGCAACAAACAGAAATTTTCCATAAACGCAGGTAATCATTTTCCATGACTTAAAATCACAATGAAGGCCTCTTAAAACTTTTTTTTTGGAGATAGAAAATTTATCATGATTAAATTTTATATTTTTGAAGTTTCCTTTTTCCCAGGTAGTCCAAAGAAATCCCCTAGGATCACGAAATATACTTTTCTTTAAAGTTTTTAGGTTCATATATTTATTTTATTTAAAACTTTTAATAAGTAATCGATTTTTTTTTTACTTAAATCTGGAAAATTTCCGATGTAATAACCAAAAAAGTGAACTTTTTCTACGTTGGGAAATTTTCTTAAATTTATTTTTTTTACATACTTCTTTAAGTAAGGTTGTCTTAATTGATTCCCGCCACCCGCATTTCCTCTTCTAAATTCAATTCCATTTTTTGTTAAAGTTTTTTCAAAATAGTCCCTTTTTTTTAAATTATTAGACTGTAAAATTATAGGGAATGCATAATTTGAAGATCCAGTTTGATTGAATTTTTTCCAATATTTTCGGCCATCTAAAAAGTTTAAAAAGTATTTTAAATTATTTTTTCTCTTTTTATTGTTTTCACTCAATTTTTTTAATTGATTAATTCCTATACATGCCCCTATTTCATTATTTCGAAAATTTAGGGTTGGATATAAGAAAATAAATTGGGGGGATAAATTTTTAAATTTTTTTAATAATTTATTTTCAAAAATTTTATTCTTACTTTCTCTTGCCATTCCATGGGATCTAAAAATTTTAGATAATTCATAAATTTCTTTATTATTTGTTGAAATCATTCCGCCTTCGATGGTTGTCATGTGATGTGCATAATAAAAAGAAAAATTTGACATTAAACCAAAAGTACCAAGCTTTTTATTTTTATATGTTGCTCCATGGCTCTCACAAACATCTTCGATTAAGTAAATTTTTTTTTTATTTATTGCCTCAAGTAATTTATCGTCAAGACCATTAAATCCCTGAGCATGTGTGATAAAGATACCCAATGTTCTCTTATTAATTTTTTTTAAAACCTGATCAATATTCATAGAAAGATTTTCTAAATTAATGTCTACAAAAATTGGTTTAAATCCGTTAAGTATGATTGAGGAGATATCCGAAATCCATGTCAAAGTAGGAACTATTATCTCATTTTTATATTTGTTTTTATTTAAAACTTTAAGTATTGAAATTGAAATATAATTTGCTGACGAACCTGAACTAACAAAAGTTGAATATCTTGCACCAAGCCATTTAGACCACTTTTTTTCAAATTCTTCAACTTTTTTTGACTGAGTTAAAATTGGATTCTTCTGATTTAATAATTTCTTTACATCAGAAAAATCTGACTT
>CACMHW010000023.1 GCA_902613545.1 uncultured Pelagibacteraceae bacterium | reverse complement strand
AAAAGGATTTTACAAAATTTAACTAGCTTCAGTCTTAACAGGTCTTTTTAAGGGTAAAGAAGTTCTTTTTCCCATTTACCATTATTTTTTCTATAGTTTAATCTCTCGTGAATTCTACCTTCGCCATCTAACCAAAACTCAATTTCATTTGGTAATAATCTCCATCCAGACCAATGAGGAGGTCTTGGAACATTTTTTTCATCAGGATATTTTTTTTCATATGCTTTAATATTTTTTAAAAATGTTTCTCGTTTATCTAATTTTTTTGATTGTGATGATGCCCATGCACCAATCCTATTTTTATATGGTCTTGAATTGAAATAATCATCTGCTTCTTTGGCTGAAACTTCTTCAACTATACCAATAGCTCTAACTTGACGTCTTAAACTCTTCCAATGAAAACACATTGAGGCTTTTTGGTTTTCTTTTAGTTCATTACCTTTTTTACTATTAAAATTTGTGTAAAAAACAAATCCTTTATTACTTAATCCTTTAAGCAAAACCATCCTTACATTAGGCTGATTATCTTTATTAGAAGTTGCCACTGCAACTGCATTTGGGTCATTAATTTCACTTTCCTCTGCTTTAGAAAACCACTTTTTGAACAATTCTATTGGATTGTCTAAATCTTCGAAGCAAATATCTATGCCCAGTGAATTTTTGCCATTTTTTTGATTCATAATTTCTCTAAAATAATCTATACATTAAATATCTATGTCTTTTAATACTTTTGGTAAAATTTTTAGGTTTACTACATGGGGAGAGTCTCATGGACCCGCTATTGGTTGTGTAATAGATGGATGTCCGCCTAATATACCGCTTTCAGAAAGTGATATTCAAAAGGATATGGATAGAAGAAGACCTGGTCAATCAAAGTTTACAACTCAGAGAAAAGAATCTGATAAAGCTGTAATTTTATCTGGAGTTTTTGAAGGAAGAACAACTGGCACACCTATTTCAATTATTATTCATAATGAAGACAAGAGATCTAGAGACTATGAAACAATAAAAAATAAATTTAGACCAGGCCATGCAGACTATACCTACTTTAAAAAATATGGGATCAGAGACTATAGAGGAGGTGGCAGACAATCTGCCAGAGAAACAGCTTGTAGGGTGGCAGCTGGAGCTGTTGCTAAAGTTGTTTTAAAAAAGATAATTGGCTCAAAATTCAATGTTATTGGAGCAGTCACTCAACTTGGGTTGATGTCTTGTGACAAATCAAATTGGAAAGATAGTGAAATTAGAAAAAATCCTTTTTTCTGTCCTGATAAAAATTCTGTAAAACTTTGGGAAAAATATCTTTTAGCTGTAAGGAAAGCAGGATCATCATGTGGGGCTATTATAGAATTACGAGCAACTGGAGTACCTGTAGGATTGGGGGCTCCTATTTATTCAAAATTAGATACTGATATTGCAGCAGCTTTAATGAGTATTAATGCAGTTAAAGGTGTAAACATTGGAGCAGGAATGAATGCAGCTTTTTTAAGTGGAGAAGAAAACTCAGATGAAATGAGTAAAGGCTCCGGTAAAGTAAAATTTGGATCTAATCAAGCAGGAGGAATTCTAGGAGGAATTTCTTCAGGTCAAAATATTGTTGCCTCATTCGCAGTGAAACCAACATCTTCTATTCTAACAAGTAGAAATACAATTGATAAAAAAGGTAAAAATACTAAAATTTCTGTAAAAGGAAGACATGATCCATGCGTAGGAATTAGAGCTGTTCCGATTGGTGAAGCAATGATCAACTGCGTATTATTAGACCACTTCTTAATGCACAGAGCGCAGTGTAGTTAATTAGACAATTTATTTTTATTTTTTGCTAATATGATATTTGAATTTAAAGTTTCTTCGACTTTATTAACAATTGATAAATTATCTAAACCAGCTATTTCATACATTTTCTCAGGAGTGTCTTGATCAATAAAAGTATCTGGAAGTATCATTGATCTAAATTTTAAACCAGTATCAAAGACACCTCTATCAGATAACAATTGCATTACATGAGATCCAAAACCTCCAATCGAACCTTCTTCGATCGTAATTAATACCTCGTGATTAGTTGCAACCTCCATTATCAATTTCTCATCCAGTGGTTTTGCAAATCTAGCATCTACTATGGTACAATCTATACCTTTTGTATAAAGTTTTTCTGCAGCTTTTCTACATTCCTCAAGTCTTGTACCAAAATTCAACAAAGAAACTTTTTTGCCTTCTTTTATAACTCTTGCTTTTCCAATTTCTAGAACTTCTTTCGTTGTAGGTAGTCGAACTCCTATTCCATTTCCTCTTGGATATCTAAAAGCTGAAGGTCTATCATTAATACCAACTGTTGTATTAATCATTTTAACAAGTTCCGACTCATCGCTTGCAGCCATTACTACAAAATTTGGTAAGGTAGATAAGTAAGTTATATCAAAAGATCCAGCATGTGTTGGTCCATCTGCTCCAACTAATCCAGCTCTATCAATCGCAAATCTTACAGGAAGAGATTGCAAGGCAACATCATGAACTACTTGATCATAAGCTCTCTGTAAAAAGGTTGAGTAAATAGCAGCGTAGGGTTTATATCCCTCTGTTGCTAAACCTGCTGCAAAAGTAACTGCATGTTGCTCAGCTATACCAACATCAAAAGTTCTTTCTGGAAATCTTTTTTCAAATAAATTTAGACCAGTGCCCGACGGCATTGCTCCTGTTATACCAACAATTTTTGTATCTTGCTCTGCATGTTTAATCAGAGTTTCAGCAAAAACTTTTGTATAAGATGGAGTATTTGATTTAGATTTTGATTGTTCTCCTGTTGATATATTAAATTTAGATACACCGTGATACTTGTCTCCTGAACGCTCAGCTGGTTTATACCCTTTTCCTTTTTGAGTTCTTACATGTATTAGAACTGGACCTTGATGATTAGAGTTTTTGACATTTTCAAATATTTGAACTAAGTTTTCAACATCATGTCCGTCAATAGGACCCACATAATAAAATCCTAATTCACTAAACAATGTTCCGCCAGTCACCATATTTCTCAAAATATCTTCAGCTTTTCCTGCTTTTTGACTAAATCTTTTCGAAAATGCAGAAATAATCATTTTAATTGTTTCTCTAAAACTAAAATATAATTTTCCAGATAATAAATTTGCTAAATACTTGCTCATAGCTCCAACTGGTCTGGCAATCGACATATCATTATCGTTCAATACTACAATTAAATTGGATTTTAATGCTCCTGCATTATTCATAGCTTCATAAGCCATTCCAGCACTCATCGCCCCATCTCCAATTACAGCTATAACATTATTATTATTATTTGATAATTTTTTTGCCACTGAAATCCCTAAAGTGGAAGAAATAGAAGTAGAACTGTGAGCAGCACCGAATGGATCATACTCACTCTCTGTTCTTTTTGTAAAGCCTGATAATCCTCCACCCTTTCTTAAAGTTTTAATTTTATCCCTTCTGCCTGTTATAATTTTATGAGGATAACATTGATGACTTACATCCCATACTAATTTATCTTTAGGAGTATCAAAAACATAATGTAAAGCCACAGTCAATTCGACTACTCCTAGTCCAGCTCCTAGGTGACCACCTGTTTCAGAAACTACATCAATTAATTCTTCTCTTAATTCATCAGAAATTTTTTTTAAATTTTCTTTTTTAAATTTTCTAAGATCAGATGGAAAATTTATTTGTTTAATTAAACTTGTCATTAAAAGTTTCGTTTTTGTATAAATTCAATTGTTTCAGTTAAATCTTTAGCAACTTTTCCATGTTTTTTTAATTTAAGCAATATCTTTTTTTTCAAATTGTTTGCGTACCTTAATGTTTTTTCGTAACCCATTAAACTGATCAAGGTAGACTTACCCTTTTTTCTATCTTTTTTGATTGGTTTACCCACCAATTTTTTTAAACCTTTTACATCTAAAAAATCATCAGATAATTGAAATAATAAACCAATATCTTCTCCTATTTCTCCATAGGCTAGTTTCACTTTTATATTTTTATTCGCAACTATTGCTACTGATTGAAGACAAAAATTGAACAGTTTTCCTGTTTTTTTTCTTTGCATGTCAATTATTTGATTGAAAGATTTTTTTTTATTCTCAAATTTCAAATCTAATTCCTGACCACCGGCAATACCTGTGTGACCTGCACAATTAGATAGCAAAGTAATTATTTCATTTTTTTGTTTAAGAGTGAGCAAATTTTTTTTGTCAGAAATAATTTCAAAAGCTAGGGTTAACAAGGAATTACCTGCAAGCACTGCGGTAGCTTCTCCAAATTTAATATGTGCTGAAGGTTTGCCTCTTCTAATATCGTCATCATCCATGCATGGTAGATCATCATGAATAAGTGAATAAGAG
>CACMHW010000022.1 GCA_902613545.1 uncultured Pelagibacteraceae bacterium | reverse complement strand
AGGATCAGCTCCAAATTTAGTTGAGGAGCCTGAAAAAAGTTTTGAATTAGAAAGGACTTGAGCATGAACCTCTAAACCTATAACAACTTCGTACTTCCCTTTCTCACCGTTAATAAAATAATCAAATTTTTCTTTGCTCATGACCACCACTTTTTAATTTCATTTTTATAACCGCAGTTTTTTTCGAATGCATAACCAATATTAAGAATTTTTTGCTCATCCAAAGCTTTACCTATCAATTGTAACCCAAGTGGATAACCTTTCTTGTCTAATCCAGCAGGTAGAGATAAGGCTGGTAATCCAGCTAAATTTACAGGCACCGTAAAAATGTCATTTAAATACATTGATACAGGATCATTAGTTTTTTCTCCTATCTTAAATGCTGAGCTTGGTGTTGAAGGTGTTAAAATAGCATCTACTTTAGTAAAACTATCATCAAAATCTTTTTTTATTAATTGTCTTACTTTTTGAGCTTTTAAATAATAAGCATCGTAATAACCAGAAGATAAAACATAAGTGCCTATTAATATTCTTCTCTTTACTTCGTCACCAAATCCCTCTGATCTAGTATTTTCATACATTTCAATTAAGTCTTTTCCTTTTTGTGATCTGTAGCCATATCTCACACCATCATATCTTGCTAAATTTGATGAAGCTTCTGCAGGAGCAACAATATAGTAAGTAGGCAAAGCATATTTGGTGTGGGGTAATGAAATATCAATTAACTGAGCACCTAAATCTTTTAATATTTTTTTTCCTTTTTCCCAAAGTTCATCAATTTCCTTTGGCATATTATCTACTCGATACTCTTTAGGGATACCAATTTTCAGTCCTTTGATATTATCTTTTAAATTTTTTGAGTATGTTTCTTTTTTTTTATTAATTGAGGTTGAGTCTTTGTCATCAAAACCAGACATTGCCTCAAGCATAATTGAGCAATCATTTACTGTTTTAGTCATTGGTCCTGCTTGATCTAATGAAGAAGCAAAAGCAACGATACCCCACCTTGAGCAAAGTCCGTAAGTTGGTTTAAAACCTACAGTTCCAGTAAAAGAAGCTGGCTGTCTTATTGACCCACCTGTATCTGTGCCAATTGTTGCTGGGGTAAGATCTGCCGCTAAAGCCGATGAAGATCCTCCTGAAGAACCGCCTGGAACTAAATGATCTCCGACAGGATTAATTACATTTCCGAAAAAACTTGTCTCATTTGATGAACCCATAGCAAATTCATCGCAATTTAATTTTCCAAGTAAAAAAGCTCCATTATTCCATAAATTTTTTGTTACAGTTGACTCATATGAAGGAATAAAATTATTTAAAATATTACTTCCAGCCGTCGTTTTTACATTTTCAGTACAAAATAAATCTTTTACAGCTAAAGGTACCCCACTAAGAAGTTGTTCGTTATTTGGTTTATTATCAAATTTTTTTGCATTTTCTAATGCTTGATCAAAAGTAGTTGTTACGAAAGCATTAAGTTTTTTTGCATTTTCAATGTTCTTTATATATGCTTGTGTAAGTTCTAATGAAGATATCTTCTTAGATTTAATACTTTTTAAAATTTCACTTAAACTTAAATTTGTTATATTACTCATTACTCGACCACCTTTGGAACCACAAAAAATTCCTCATTTTTTTTTGGAGAATTTTGAAGGATTTTTTCTCTAATCTTCCCATCACTAATTTCATCTTTTCTTGATCTCAAAGACTGGTTTAAAATTGATGTTAATGGCTCAACTTTATCTGTGTTCAGTTCATTTAATTGTTCAATAAACTTAAAAATTGAATTTAAATCTTTAGTTAAACTAGCCACTTTAGCTTCATCAACTGAAATTCGAGCTAATTTAGCTACATGTTTAATTTTCTCTTTATCTAAGGACATTTGTGCAATAAGTTAATTTAAATGTGTTTTATCACAAATTAGGTAAATTTCATGCTCGATATTGACGTATTTATTGAAAAAACCAAGAAAAAATCAAGATTAATAGGTATTGATCCTGGTGGCAAGAGAATTGGAATAGCTCTTTCAGATGAAAATAAAATTGTAGCTACGCCTTACACTACGATTATTAGAGACAGTTATAAGGACTTAGTTGATCAAATTCAGAAAATTGTCAGAGAATACGACATTGATGGAATAGTCATAGGCAATCCAATTAATATGGATGGAACAGAAGGACCTTCTTCACAATCAGCTAAAGATCTAGCTAAAAATCTTTCAAAAGATATTACAGAAAATATCACTTTATGGGATGAGAGACTATCTAGCCAAGGGGCCTTTAATCTATCTAATGATTTAGCAATAAATTCCTCAAAAAAAGTGAATAAATTGGATGAAAATTCAGCTCAATTTATACTCCAAGGAGTTCTTGATTATTACCATAAAAAAAATACTTGATATAATATAGTAAAAGGCCTATAGAGTTGATTTTAATGGCAACTGAAAAAAAAGTTTCAGCTATTAAAAACACTCCCAAACATCTATTAGGTATTCAAAATTTGTCAATTCTTGAGGCAAAAGAGATTTTAACTGAAGCAAAATCCTTCATAAAATTAAACAGAGGAAGTTCTAAAAAACTAGATATCTTAAGAGGAAAAACTCAAATTAACTTATTCTTTGAACCTTCAACAAGAACACAGAGCTCATTTGATTTAGCTGGAAAAAGATTAGGTGCAGATGTAATGACGATGAATATGGGAAACTCTGCATTAAAAAAAGGCGAAACATTAATTGATACAGCTATGACATTAAATGCAATGCATCCTGATATAATTGTTATAAGACATCAAGACTCAGGTGCACCAAATCTTCTTTCACAAAAAGTTAATTGCACAGTCATTAACGCAGGCGATGGAAGAAGAGAACACCCTACGCAAGCTTTGCTTGACGCCTTAACAATTATTAATAGAAAAGGCAAAATTGAAGGATTAAAAATTGCTATATGTGGAGATATTCTTCATTCAAGAGTTGCTAGGTCTAATATTTATTTAATGAATATGTTAGGAGCAGAAGTAAATGTCATAGCCCCAAAAACTTTAATGCCTAAGGGAATAGATAGCTTAGGAGTGAAATCATTTACTGACATGAAAAAAGGATTAGAAGAATGTGATATTGTTATGATGTTAAGATTACAAAATGAAAGGATGCAAGGATCATTTCTTCCATCAAAGAGAGAATATTATGAATTTTTCGGACTGACACCTGAGAAACTAAAGTTTGCGAAAAAAGATGCTTTACTAATGCATCCTGGTCCAATGAACAGAGGTGTTGAAATTGATACTAAACTAGCTGATGACATTAATGTTAGTCTAGTAAAAGAACAAGTTGAATTAGGTGTAGCTGTCAGGATGGCATGTTTAAAATTGTACTGTAAATAAATGAAAGAAAAAATTTTAATGAATGTAAGAATTATCGACCCATCTCAAAAGATGGATGAGATAGGTAATATAGTTATTGATGAAAAAGGAAAAATAAAATCACTTGGAAAAAAAACTGATACTTCAAAATCAGCAGAAAAAATTGATTTGAAAGGCTTGGTAGCTATTCCTGGATTAGTTGATATGAAGGCTTTTGTTGGCGAACCTGGCTTTGAATATAAAGAAAATTTTAGAACACTGAGTCAAGCAGCTTTAGCAGGTGGAGTAACTTCGATTGTAACAATGCCAAATACCAAGCCAATTATAGATAATGTATCTATGGTGGACTTTATTATTAGAAGAGGCAGGGATAAAGCTAAGGTAAATCTTTTTCCATGTGCCTCAATTACTAGACAGAAGGAAGGTAATCAAATGACTGAATTTGGATTATTAAAAGCAAGGGGAATTATCGGATTTAGTGACGTTAATAAAACTATTCAAAACACTGAATTGATGTCTAGAATAATGAATTATGCCTCAGATATTGATGTTCTGATTATGCAACATGCCGAAGATTATGAATTAGCTAAAAATTCTTGTATTAATCAGGGTGAAGTGGCAACAAGATTAGGTTTACAAGGTGTTTCAGATATTGCTGAAAAGATTATTATTGAGAGGGATTTATCTTTGTTAAGTGAATTTCCTTGTAGATATCATATTAATCAAATTTCATCAAAAAATTCTCTTAATGTTATTAAAAAAAATAAATCTAATGGAATAAAATTCAGCACAGGAGTTTCTATAAACAATTTATCATTAAATCAAAATGACATTGGGGAATTTAGAACTTTTTTAAAACTATCTCCCCCTCTTAGAAGTGAAGAAGATAGGATTTCATTAATAGAGGGTATAAAAAATGATCTCATAGATGTAATTGTATCAGATCACATACCTGAAGATGAGGAAAGTAAAAGGCTTCCATTTGCACAAGCAGCAACCGGTTCGATCGGTATAGAGACATTGCTATCTCTATCTTTAGAACTTTATCATAATGAGTCATTGCCTTTGGAAAAAATTATAAAGTGTTTAACAATTAATCCAGCTAAGATATTAAAAA
>CACMHW010000021.1 GCA_902613545.1 uncultured Pelagibacteraceae bacterium | reverse complement strand
AAAGTAATTAAAGGACAGAGAAGAGGACGTAAAATTGGCTTTCCAACGTGTAATTTAAAATTAAATGATTACGTTGTCCCAAAGCGTGGAGTTTACGCTGTCAAAGTTAAAAGTAATAACTTTTACAAAAATGGTATAGCAAATGTAGGTTATAGACCTACTTTTAATGGACAAAAATTATTATTAGAGACAAATATCTTTGGAATTAATAAAAATATATATAATAAAGTGATAGGTATAAACTTTAAAAAATTTATTAGACCAGAAAAGAAATTTAGAAATTTGAAATATTTAAAAAAACAAATCAAACTTGATATAAAACAGGCAAGCAAATAATGTCGAAAGATACTTTACAACTTCCCAAGACAGCTTTCTCGATGAAGGCTAGTTTGCCGTTAAAAGAACCTGAAATTTTGAAGAAATGGGAAAAAAATAAAATTTTTGAAAAGTTAAGAAAAAAGTCTAAGGGAAAAGAAAAATTTATACTTCATGACGGTCCACCTTATGCGAATGGCCATATACATATGGGTACTGCGTTGAATAAAATTTTAAAAGATATGATTACTCGCTTTCATCAAATGAATGGCAAGGACTCAGTCTACGTTCCTGGCTGGGATTGTCATGGACTTCCAATAGAATGGAAGATTGAAGAACAGTATAAAAAAAAGAAAAAAAATAAAGACGAAGTACCTATTAAAGATTTTAGACAAGAATGTAGGGAATTCGCAAAAAGCTGGATTGATGTTCATATCAAAGAATTTAAACGATTGGGAGTAGTCGGAGATTTCGAAAATTATTATTCCACAATGAGTTACGAAGCAGAGGCTCAAATTGTAAGAGAATTAGGTAAATTTCTTTTAGATGGAAGTTTATATCAAGGTTTTAAACCAGTTCTTTGGTCTACTGTTGAAAAAACTGCTTTAGCTGATGCAGAAGTAGAATATTTAGATCACACTTCTAATACGATCTACGTTGCATTTAAAGTTAAAGAGACAAATAAAGATTTTCTTAAAGATACAAGCGTAATAATTTGGACGACTACGCCATGGACTATACCTGCCAACAAAGCATTAGCTTTTAATAGTAATATTGAATACACAATACTAGAAATTGATAATCTTGAACATTTTAAAGATAAGAGAATAGTTGTTGCAAAAAATTTAATTGAATCAATAACTAAAGCATGTGAAATCAAAAGCTATAAAGAATTAAAGACTTTTAAAGGTTCAGAATTTACAGGAACAATATGTAACCATCCATTTCTCAAACTGGATTTTGATTATAATGTTCCAATGTTAGATGCTCAATTTGTAAATTTAGAACAAGGAACAGGAATTGTTCATTGTGCTCCAAGTCACGGTCCGGATGATTTTAATTTATGTTTAAAAAACAATATACCATCACTTTACACAGTTGATAACGCTGGTGTTTACACCAAGGAGGTTCCTTATTTTACAAATACACATGTATTTAAAGCTGACCCGATAGTTATAGAAAAATTAAAAGAGCAAAATAAATTGCTTAAATCTGATAAACTTAATCATAGCTACCCTCATTCTTGGAGATCTAAGGCTCCATTAATTTATAGAGCAACACCTCAATGGTTTATTTCTATGCAAAAAAATAAATTAAGAGATAAAGCTGTTAAAGCTATAAATGAGACTGTCTTCTATCCTAACAAGGGAAAGGATAGACTTTTATCAATGATTGAAGGAAGGCCTGATTGGTGTGTTTCAAGACAAAGAGTTTGGGGAGTGCCATTACCAATTTTTATAAATAAAAAAACAAAAGAGCCATTAAGAGATCAAAAAATTATAGATAGAATTGCCTCTATCTATGAAAAGCAAGGCTCCGATTGTTGGTTTACAGATGATGCAAAAATTTTCTTAGGTGATGACTATGATGCCAAAGATTATGAAAAACTTAACGATATTGTTGAGGTATGGTTTGATAGTGGCTCGACACATAGTTTTGTTTTAGAAAAAAGAAAAGATTTAAAATGGCCTGCAGACATGTATTTGGAGGGATCCGATCAACATAGGGGTTGGTTTCATTCTTCTTTACTTGAGTCGTGCGGAACTAGAGGAAAAGCACCATTTAAAAGTATTCTCTCACATGGTTTCGTTGTAGATGGCAAAGGTATGAAAATGTCTAAATCTATGGGTAATGTTATCTCTCCAGAAGATATTTTAAAAAATTATGGCGCAGACATACTTAGAGTATGGGCTTCAGCATCTGATTATGCAGAAGATTTAAGAATAGATAAAAATATTTTAATACAGCATGCAGAGTCTTATAGAAAAATAAGAAATACCTTTAGATTTATGCTTGGAAACCTAAAAGATAATTTTGAAAAACAAAATTTTCAAAAAATTAAACTTAATGAATTTGATGAATTAGAGCAATTCATTTTACATAAATTATTTTCAATTAATCAATCTGTAGACGAAAATTTGATAAACTATAATTTTCATAAGATGTATAAAGATCTATTGAATTTTTGTACACTAGATCTTTCTTCTTTTTATTTTGATATAAGAAAAGATGTTTTGTACTGTGATAGCATAAATTCTAAAAAAAGAAAAAATTGTATAATTGTTTTAAACATAATTTTAGAAAGTTTATTAAAGTGGTTTGCCCCAATTTTAGTTTTTACTACTGAGGAAATTTATAGTTTGGTAAATAAAAATAATTCTGAAAGTATTCATGAAAATAATTTTGTAAAAATTCCTGCCCAATGGAAGAATGAAAAGCTAAATGAAAAATGGTCAAATTTATTTAAGATTAAACAAGAGGCGAATATTGCGATCGAAGAGAAAAGGGCTAACAAAGAAATTGGATCAAGTTTAGAGGCAGAAATAAAATTAATTCTAAAAAAAGATAAATTTGAACTTCTCGATAAATTAGATTTAGCGGATTATTTTATTGTTTCAAAAGCAGAGAAAGAATTGTCAAAAAATGATGATATTAAGATTGAAGTGAAAAAGGCCCAAGGACAAAAATGTGAAAGATGTTGGAAAATTTTAGAGAAAAAATGTGAAAGAGAAAGTTGTCCGATTAAATAGAAAGCCAATATTTTGATTGATCTTAAAGAAATAAAAAACAACATACTTAAAAAAGAAAATTTTTATTTTCTCGCAATCATTCTTTTCATTTTTGGTATAGACAGATACTCAAAAATTGAAATCATAAATAATTTTAGCGATACCAGCGTCTATCTTAATGATTTTTTAAATTTTGATTTAATCTGGAATACGGGTATTGGATTTGGTTTATTAAAATCTAATACCGCGCTATTTTATAATTTAATCTCAACTTTAATAGGTTTAGTAGTTTTAATACTTTTCTTTCTTGCTTTGAGAAGTAAAAGCTTTGACAAAATTATCTACTCAATCATAATTGGCGGAGCTTTAGGAAATTTTTACGATAGAGTTTTTTATAATGCTGTACCAGATTTTATTGATATACATTATAGAAACTTTCACTGGTTTACTTTTAATATTGCAGATATATTTATTACAGTAGGAATATTTGCATTAATTATTTATGATTTTTTTAAAATTAACAAAAAATATGAGAAAAATTAGATATTTATTTCTTTTTTTATTTTTAATTTCATGTGCAGCAGCTGGTGATGCAAAGAAAGTTTTTACAAATGAAAAAGTTAAAACAACAGATGAATTTCTTGTGAAGAAAAAACAACCATTAGAGCTTCCACCAGATTATAGCAACATTCCAAAGCCTAATTCTTTAGAGGAAAAAAATAGTAAAAAAAATCTTGAGGAAAAAAACATAAAAGAAATACTTAAAGCAGATGAAAATTCAAATAAAAGTTCAAGCAATGGCTCAACCACAGAGCAATCTATAATTAACCAAATTCGCAAGTGATTTTAACCAGAAACAGTATTCAAAAAAAATATTTAAATAAAAAAATATCCAAGTCATTTTCAAATAAATTTAATAAAATCTTCAGTCATCTTGATATTAATTTAGACAGCTCCAAGACTACTTTAAATATTTTAAGTAAAAAATTTAAATTTAACTTCAAATTACAGGATCTCAAAAAATTTAAAAAATTTAAAAAAATAGCTATTATTGGTATGGGCGGATCGATTTTAGGAACTGAGGCGATTTATTATTTTCTAAAACAAAAAATAAAAAAAGAAATTTATTTCTTTGATAACATAGATACTGAAAAATTAATTAAATTCAAAAAACTAAATGATACAAAAAAAACTCTTTTTCTAGTAATCTCAAAATCTGGGAATACTGTTGAGACTCTTGCAAATTTTTTGTCACTTAATTTAGTTAAAAAAAACGCAAAAAATATAATTGTAATTTCTGAAAAAAAAAATAGTCCTTTATATTCACTATCCAAAAAATTTAATTTGTTTCTGGTAGAACATAAAAGTTATATAGGTGGAAGATACTCAGTTTTATCCGAGGTAGGTATGTTGCCTGCTTATTTGTTTGGATTGAACATAATTCAACTTAGAAAAAATATTAGAAAATATTTTTTAGGTAAACACAGATCTTTTTTAAAAGATAGCTCTATTAAACTTGCAAACTTAATTGAACAAAAAAAAATAAATAACTTGATTTTTTTAAACTATGCTCCGAAATTGAATAAATTTCTTTTTTGGTGTCAGCAACTAATTGGAGAAAGTCTTGGAA
>CACMHW010000020.1 GCA_902613545.1 uncultured Pelagibacteraceae bacterium | reverse complement strand
TTGCTTTGTATACAGGTTTTAAAATTTCATTAAAATTATTTTCCCTGATTTGTAAAAATTTATTTATATTAAAGCTTGATAGTTCTGGCCCTAAATTTTTAATAAACGTAACTTCTTGACCTAACGCATAAGGTACTAATAAAATATCTGAAAAAATTATGGCTGAGTCTAAATTAAATCTATTAACTGGTTGTAGAGTTATTTCTGAGCTTAGTTTGCTGTTAAAACATAACTCTATGAAATTTTTATTTTTTGCCCTAATTTCTTGAAATTCTGGAAGGTATCTACCTGCTTGTCTCATAAACCAAACAGATTTACAAGATATCTTTTTTTTTAAAATATTTTCAAGACTCTTTATCATAATTAATAGTTTTATATTTGATTATAGTAGTAGGGCTTGTTTAATTATAATATAACTTTTTATACATGACTTATACATAGTTACTTTAATTAATTTTTAGTAAAAACCACAAATTACAGTCATTTTTTTTCTTATAAACATCATGAAAACAACATTATTAACACCTAATAAAATGTTTAAATAATGTTAATTAATGTTAATTTTTTCTATTAGTTTTTAAATTAAGTGTAAAACTAATAATTATTATTTATTTATTAACAAACATATGAACGAAAAATACAATGTATATCTTGTGTCAGACTCTACGGGTGAAACCTTAGATAGAATTTTTTTATCATTAAAATCTCAATTTGCAAATTTTGATTATGAAAAAAAGGAATTCGCTTTTATTAGAACAGAGCAACAAATAGATAAAATAATAAAAGAATGCATAAAACTTGAAAACAGTTTGATTTTATACACTATAGTTGAAACCAAATTAGCAAAATATATATCCAACCAAAGCGGCAAAAATAATGTTCCCTGTTTTGGCATTTTAGGCAATCTCATTTTAAGCTTTTCGAAATTGCTTAACCAAAAAGCGATACATAAACCAAGCGCACAACACGTTTTAGATGACGATTATTATAAAAGGATGGAGGCTATTCAATATACGATGTCACACGATGATGGAAAAAAAGTCGATGACTTAAGCAATGCCGATGTAATTTTATTAGGAGTAAGCAGAACAAGTAAAACGCCCACCTCTATTTATTTGGCTAACAGAGGATTTAAAACAATCAATATACCTTTAATTTTACATCAAAAAATCCCTCAAGAGCTAACATCAAATTCTAAGGCTTGTATCGTGGGACTTATAGCAGATCCAGAAAGGTTAGCCGATATTAGGAGAAACAGAGTAGCAATAATGAAAGATCACAAACTAAAAGAGTACACTGATCTAGATTTCATAAAGAAAGAAGTTAATGATTCTAAAATTCTTTTTAAAAAAAATAATTGGCCTATAATCGATGTTACAAGAAGGTCAGTAGAGGAAACAGCTGCTTCAATTTTAAAAATAATTGAAATTAAAAAAAATAAATGAAAATAATATTAGCTTCTAAAAGTGGTGTAAGAAAAAAGATCTTAAATAATTTTAAAATTGATTGTCAGGTAATTGCCTCACAAGTCGATGAAGATGAAGTGAAACAGTCCCTTTTAGCTGAAGGGGCAGATCCTTTAATAATTTCCAAAAATCTCGCAGAAATAAAGTCTATAAAAGTAAGCAGTAAAAATCCTGATAGACTTGTAATTGGAGCTGACAGTGTAATTTCATTAAAAAATCAGTTAATTAATAAGCCGCGTTCTAGAGATGAAGCTTTTTCAATTCTTAAGAAACTAAACAATTCTGTTCATTATTTAATAAGTTCAGTGTGTATTTCAAAAAATGGAGCTATGATTTGGAATCACTCAGACTCGTCAGAATTAAAAATGAAAAATTTAACAGATAAATATCTCAAAGACTATTTAGGAAAAATCGACACAGAAATATTGCTTGCTTATGGAGTTTATCAAATTGAAGCAGAGGGAATGCATTTATTTGAGTATATCAAGGGAGATCATAATTCAATAATGGGATTACCTATAAATAATATTATAAATTACATTAAACAATATAAAAATAATGACTAAAAAATTCGGGATAATTGGTAACCCCATAAAACATTCATTGTCGCCTACTTTACATAATTATTGGTTCAAAAAATATAATATTGATGCTGAATATTCAATTATTGATATCAAAGATAACCAGCTATCTGAAATAATTGATAAAGTAAAAAATAAATCACTTAGTGGAATAAATATTACTTTACCTTATAAACAGAAAATAGTTTCTTATATTGATGCAATTGTAAATGATGCAGAAAAAACTAGCTCTGTTAATACAGTCTATTTAGATGATCAAAACACGATCATTGGTGAAAATACCGATGTTTTTGGTCTTCAAGCTGCTTATCTAAAAGAGGTAGATAATGCTCAAAATAAAAAAGCACTCGTAATTGGAGCAGGCGGTGTCTCACCTTCTGTTATACTTTCCCTACAAAAATCTGGTGTAAATAATATCTCCATAACTAACAGAACACCAGAAAAGTGTATTTTTTTAAAAAAGAAATTTAAAAAATTAAATATAATTCAATGGAAAATGTTGAAAACAGAAATAAAAAATTTTGATATAATAGTAAATGCTACAAGTCTAGGACTAAAAAACGGAGAAGATTTTGATTTTGATTTTGAGACAAATAAATTAAATTTAATTTATATTGATACAATCTATAACCCCTTAGAAACAAAAACATTAAGATACTTAAAAAATCAAAATATTAAGGTTTTTAACGGTTTAGAAATGTTCATTTATCAGGGACAAAAAGCTTTTTATCTTTGGAATAAAATAAATCCAGAAATTGATCAAAAACTTTTAGAATTATTGCTATCAAAGTTAAAATGAAAAAAATAGGAATTACAGGCTCACTATCCTCTGGTAAAACAACTGCAAGTAAAATTCTATCTTCTGGTAAAGGGCCTTTATTCAGTGCGGATCGAGTTGTAAAAGAATTATATTCAAAAAATTATTTCAATAAAATTATTAGAAAAAAATTTAACATTGGGTCAGCTAAGAACATTAAAAAAATATTAAAAAACAAAATCTTAAAAGATAAGTCTTATATAAAAAAGCTTGAACGTTTAATTCATCCTTTAGTAAGAAAAGAGATGTCAAAATTTTTAAAGAAAAATAAAAAGAAAAAATTTATTTTCTTAGAAATACCTCTTTTGATAGAGAGTAAATTAATGAGGAATTTTGATGTTATCATTTTCTTAAAGTCAAAAAAAAGTCTTAGATTAAAAAGATTCCTTTTGAAAGGCGGAAATAAAGAACTATTTCAAGTCTTAAACAACAAACAACTCAAAGATGAAAAAAAAATAAAATTTTGTGACCATGTAGTTACAAATGAAAAAAGTATTACAGTTTTAAAAAAAAATTTGATAAAAATATTAAAAAAATATGAATGAAATATTTTTAGATACCGAAACTACTGGATTATCATTTAAAGAAGGACATAAAGTTGTTGAAATAGCCTGTGTTGAGACTAAAGACCTAGTTGCTACCGGAAAAGTTTTCCATAAATTCATTAATCCAAAAAGAAGCGTTCCCGAAGAAGCGTTTAAAGTACATGGTTTTTCATCTGAATTTCTAAGCGATAAAGATACATTCGACAAAGTAGCTGATGAATTTATTCAATTTGTTAAAGGGAAAAAAATAATCATACATAATGCTCCTTTTGACTTAAGTTTTTTAAATGGAGAGCTTGGGGCAATTAAAAAAAAACTTATAGATAAAAATTTAGTAATAGACTCTCTTTCAATAGCAAGAAATAAATTTCCTGGAACTTCTAATTCTTTAGATTCCTTATGTAAAAAATTTAATATAGATCTATCTAAAAGAACTAAGCATAATGCCTTGCTGGATTGTGAATTATTAAGGGAAGTGTATATAAATCTATTAGATGCTAAAGAACCCAAGTTTAATTTAACTAATATAAAAGAAGATAATAATGTTTCAAAAGAAAAAAATTATAATAAAAAAGTTTTAGAAATACCAGAGTCAGAAATTAATTTACATAAACAATTTCTAAAAAAAGAGTTGAAGAAAAATTATTACTGATTCTTTTTCAAATCATAAAGTTTTTTAAAATCAATTTTTTCATTAATCTTAATTTCTTTAAACCCTGAATTTTCAAACAAGCTAATAAATATTTTTCTTACTTCACCATAAATTTGTGAGGGGACATCTATAAGAACAATTTTTTCAATTTCCTTTTTCTCATAATTTTGACCATCCATCTCAATTATGGTTGCCAGCACTATTTTGGTAATAATTTTATCAGTGCTTTCTTTTGTCGGTTTTAAACTAAGCGATGTAAGTACTTCGACAATATTTTGTTTAATTTGGTTGCTTTTTATATCAATATTTATTTTATAACTTGAAATATCTTTTGATAGAGAAAAAAAAACTTTCGGATTAGGAATTTGAAAATCTAAATCTTTTATGTATTTGCCTATAATTTTATAACTCATCTTTATCTTTATCTATTACTTCTCCATCAATGATTTTTCTTTCTTCACTTTTTTTATCCATTTTCTTATTCCTAAATGCTAGTTTGAACAAAATATTTCTGCTGAGAGGTATTAATAATAAAAAACCAATAGTATCAGTTAAAAAACCAGGTATGATTAGAAGTAATGCAGCTACAGCTATCGAAGCACCTGAAATAATTTCATAAATTGGAGCCTTATTTTGATATAGGCTCGTTACTCCAGATCTAAGAGTTTGTATCCCCTGTAATCTTGCATAATAAATACCAATTATTGCTGTTAGAAATATAAGTGAGATTGTGTTCAATGCACCAATTTTTCCTCCAATTTTGATCAAAAGAAATATCTCTATGGCCGGTATACCCAAGAAAATTATGAAAAATGTGTTCATTTGTCAGATACAAAATTATATTATTCATGTATATTTATCAAACTATGAGTAACAGTTTCGGCTATTTAGATATAATTTTGTTAGGTATGATCGCAGGATTTATAATCTTGCGATTAAGAAGTATCCTTGGAAGAAAAACTGGACACG
>CACMHW010000019.1 GCA_902613545.1 uncultured Pelagibacteraceae bacterium | reverse complement strand
ATTTAATCCGTTTAAAATAAACTTATCATTAATTGAAGCTTTTACATTTTGTAATTGAAGCATTAACCAACGCTCCCTTCTAAGCTGATTGAAACTAGTTTTTGTGCCTCCACTGCAAATTCCATGGGAAGTTGCTGTAAGACTTCTTTGCAGAAGCCATTTACTATAAGACTTACTGCTTCTTCCTGGTTGAGCCCCCTTTGATTACAATAAAATAGTTGATCTTCATTAATTTTAGATGTTGTAGCTTCGTGTTCTACTGTTGAAGATGAATTTTTGTTTTTAATATAAGGTACGGTGTGGGCCCCACATTTGTTACCCATTAAAAGTGAGTCACATTGTGTATAATTTCTAGAATTTTTAGCTTTAGCACCAATGTCTACAAGACCTCTATAGGTATTATCGGCTTGACCTGCAGAAATTCCTTTTGAAATAATCTTACTTTTTGTATTTTTACCTAAGTGTATCATCTTGGTACCAGTATCTGCTTTTTGATGATTATTTGTAATTGCTATAGAGTAAAATTCACCAACAGAATTATCGCCTTGCAAAATACAGCTAGGATATTTCCAAGTTATTGCGGATCCTGTCTCAACTTGAGTCCATGATATTTTTGAATTTTTACCTCTACATGCTCCTCGCTTTGTCACAAAATTATAAATTCCACCTACTCCATCCTTATCGCCAGGGTACCAATTTTGAACTGTAGAATATTTAATTTCTGCATCATCTAATGCTACTAATTCAACGTTAGCTGCGTGTAATTGATTTTCATCCCTCATGGGAGCGGTGCAACCCTCTAAATAACTCACATAACTTCCTTTGTCTGCAATAATTAAAGTTCTTTCGAATTGACCAGTCTCAGATGCATTAATTCTAAAGTATGTAGAAAGTTCCATCGGACATCTTGTGTTAGGTGGTATGTATACAAAAGAACCATCAGTGAATACCGCTGAGTTCAATGTTGCAAAATAATGATCGCTGATAGGAATAACAGAGCCAAGATATTTTTTTACCAATTCTGGATGTTTTTGAATTGCTTCAGAAATTGGACAAAAAATTATTCCCATCTTGTCAAGCTCACCTTTAAAGGTTGTTGCTACTGAAACTGAGTCAAAAACTGCATCAACTGCTACACCACTCAATCTTTTCTGTTCATTTAAAGGAATACCTAGTTTATTATATGTCTCAATAAGTTTTGGATCCACCTCGTCTAAACTTTTTGGTTTATCTTTCATGCTTTTTGGAGCAGAATAATAATATAAATCCTGATAATTTATTTTTGGATATTTAGGTTTTTGCCAGTTAGGCTCTTTTAAAACTTTAAGTCTATTGAAAGCTTTCAACCTCCAATCAAGCATCCACTTAGGCTCTTTTTTTACTTCAGAAATAAATTTAATAGTTTTCTCTGAAAGTCCTTTTGGAGCTTTGAAGTTTTCAATATCGGTTGAAAAACCGTACTTGTATTCTTGATTTTTAAGTTCTCCACTTTTCATAATCGTTAATTTAGTTTGGTTAAATCTTGTAATTTTACTTTTTCAAAAAAACCATTGATATGCTGATCTAATTGATCCCACAGATTATGCGTAATACATTTAGTTGTTTTATTGTTGCATCCTTTTTTTGAGTTTTTTTTACAGTTTAAAGTTTTGACTTCTTCATCTACAGCAAAAATTATATTGGATAACTTTATCTCAGAAGCTGGTTTTTCAAGCACATATCCTCCATTAGCTCCCCTCGAGCTTTTTACTAACTTATTATTTTTAAGTTTTAAAAAAATTTGCTCTAAGTAAGCCAAAGAAATGTTTTGTCTTATCGATATTTCAGTCAGGCTTATAGGACCATCCTTAGCATTTGATGCCAAGTCTGCCATAGCCATAACTGCGTAACGACCTTTATTTGTAAGTTTCATATTTTAACGTTGTATTACAATAGTTTTTGGTTAATTCCTACTCTTTTAGTCGGAATTAAAAAAAAATATTTGTCGCATAAAAACGTGATATAACTCAGTACTTTTTTTTTTAATAATAATCATTATCAAGTATGAAGCCAAAAAGTTTAGAAATTTTTATCCCTGGGCCTGCTGGAAGACTTGAAGCGAAGTATTACAAAAATCCTAAATTTGGTTCACCAGTAGCAATTGTTTTACATCCACACCCTCAGTATGGAGGAACAATGAATAATAGAATTGTTCAGCTTATGTATAATATTTTTTTGGAAAACGGTTTCTCTGTGATCAAGGTTAATTTCAGAGGAGTGGGAAAAAGTGAGGGTGTATTTGATAATGGTCAGGGAGAGCTATCAGACGCTGCAGCAGCCCTCGATTGGATTGAAAGGCAAAATTTAGATTACAGTCAATGTTGGGTTTCGGGTTTTTCTTTTGGCTCACTTATTTGTATGCAACTTATAATGAGAAGACCTGAAGTTAACAATTTTATAGCTGTTTCTCCACAACCTAACGTTTATGATTTTTCTTTTTTAGCTCCTTGCCCAACCTCTGGACAAATAATATACAGTGATAACGATGAATTAGTAAATAAAGAGAGTATCACTGAGTTAGATAATAGGATTAAAAGCCAAAAAAGTGTTGAAGTAATATTTTCAAAGATAAAAAATTCAAATCATTTTTTTAAAAATAAAGAGAGAGAACTTTCAGAAGAAATAGAAAAATATCTTAAAGATAAAACAGCATTAATTTAATTTTCTATTATTTTACCGCCAACACAAGGTTTTTTACACCCAGTTGTGTTTGGAAAGGAAATTGGTAAATTTTTTAAAGTTCTTATTGCGAGAAATGCAAAAGCTTGTGACTCGATAAAGTCTCCATCTATTTTTAACTTATCAATTAAGCTGATATTAATGTCTTTACCAAGATAAGTTTTGATCTTTTTAACAAGAAATTCATTTTTTCTACCACCGCCACAAAGAAAAATATTTTTAATTTGATAATCAAAATTTTTAAATAAATTGTTTAAGCTATCGCCAATTATACTAGCTGTAAATTCAGTTAAAGTAGCAGATCCATCTTCTAAACTTAATCCTCTTGCAAATGAAACATCGAAATCACTAGTATCTAAAGAACGTTTGTTTTTGTTAGGTCTATTTGAAAATAATTCCTGTGCTTGCTCTAATATTATTTCATTTTTTTTTCCACTGATTGCAAGTTGGCCATTTTTATCAAATTTATTTTCTGAATTTTTTCTAACCCAAGAGTCAATTAAACAATTACCAGGGCCAATATCTTGACTAAAAATTTTTGAAAGATTTGATTTATCTTGTATGATTGTAACATTAGATATGCCTCCAATATTCAAAAAACAAACTGGTAGTCCAATTTTCATTTTAGACGCAATTAGTTGATGAAAGATTGGTGTTAACGGGGCTCCTTCTCCACCATTAATTATATCATTTTCTCTGAAATTATAGACAATCTTATTTTTTGTTAGTTGACTTAATAAATTTCCGTCTCCTAATTGATATGAGATTTTTTCTGCAGGATTATGAAATAAAGTTTGACCATGAAAACCTATAATTAAATTTTTGTATTTATTATTGAAATAACTTGTAGCTTTTGAATGAAATAAAGTAATTTTTCTTTCTAGTTCTAAAATTTCTTTTGAATAAGTATTTAAGTCTTTTTTTTTAAAAATTTTTTCCTTTAATTTGTGAATATCCTCGAAGGTACCTTTATCATATTCAAAATATCTGTCTTTTAAAACTTCGCAATTAGTAATTCCATCTGATCTAATTAACGATGCATCAACTCCATCGCCTGAAGTACCACTCATTAATCCCAAAGATATATATTCTTTTTGCATATTTTTATTTATTTATAACAATTTTTGTATAATAGTAGTTTTCAATTAATACTATGAAAAATAAATTCTTATTTGAAATGAAATCTCGGGGGTATTTGCACCAATGTACGGATTTTGATAATTTAGAAAGAATAAGTAGCCAAAAACCAATAACAGCCTATATAGGATTTGATTGTACTGCTAGTAGTCTTCATGTCGGTAGTTTACTTCAAATAATGATTTTGAGATTAATGCAAAACTATGGCCATCGACCTATTGTGCTTTTAGGTGGGGGCACCACATTGATTGGAGATCCTTCAGGAAAAGACTCAACAAGAAAAATATTAGGTAAAAAAGATATTAAGAAGAATATAACAAATATTAAAAAAGTTTTTAATAAAATTTTAAATTTTTCAGATAAGAAAACAAAACCAATTTTTGTAGATAACTCAAAATGGTTATCAAAATTAAATTACATCGAATTTTTGAGAGAGATAGGAAGACACTTCACTATTAATAAAATGCTAACTTTTGACAGTGTAAAATTAAGGTTGGAGAGAGAACAATCTTTAAGCTATATGGAATTTAATTATATGATTTTACAGGCTTATGATTTTTATCAGCTTTTTAAAAATAATAATTGTATTCTTCAAATTGGAGGTTCCGACCAATGGGGAAATATCGTAAATGGAGTTGAGTTAATCAGAAGAATAATAAAAAAAGATTCATTTGGACTTACCTCTCCGCTAATCACTTTAGCCTCAGGAGCAAAAATGGGTAAAACTGAAAAGGGAGCAATTTGGCTAAATGAGGATTTACTATCTTCCTACGATTATTGGCAGTTTTGGAGAAACACAGACGATAGAGATGTTGAGCGATTTTTATATTTTTTTACGGATTTAAAAATAGAGGAAATTAAAAATCTTTTAGAAAAAGAAAAAAATATTAACAAATTAAAAATTTTGTTAGCAAATGAGGCTACGAAAATATTACATGGTGAGAGTAAAGCAAAAAAAGCTGAACAAACTGCAAAACAAACATTTGAAAGTGGAGGCGTAGGTGCAGGCCTGCCAGAAATAAATATAAAATTAAGTGAAGTAAACAAAGGAATTAGTATTTTAGATTTTTTATCAAAACACGGTGTACTTTCCTCTAAAAGTGAGGCTCGAAGAGCTATAGCCAATAATGGAATTAAAATTCATAATTTAGTTGTCACTGATGAAAATAAAATTATAAAAAAATCTGATTTCAAAAATAGTTCCTTAAAACTTTCATTTGGAAAAAAGAAACATTATTTAATAAAACTTATTTAGATTTTTTTTTTCTTTCAATAATTTTCTGAATAAACCTTGGTGTTATACTTCTTATAGGATTTATTGTAGTTTTTATTTCTCCTGGAGGTCCTTTCATTTTAAAACTTATTCCAAACAGGCCTTCGCCAACATCTTTTGGAATAACTATATCTCCAACAATTGGAATTTTAGATATAAGTCTGTTTAAATTTTTTGCTGGTACTAATGTGCCTCTAAGGCTTGTAATTTCATTTTGGTCTCTATAACCTTCCATCAAAACTGATACACTTGGTCCTAGGGCTAAAATTTCGTTTATTTCAAGAAATCCTTTATCTTTACTAATTTCAATTTCTAAACTATCAAAAGATAAACCCTCGCCTTTAGCTAGATCTGCTAGCCCCCCCAAGTCGGCTAAAGACAATAACTTTATTAAACCAGGAGCATTTGTAACTTTAAAATCTTCAATTTTTAATTTTGAATTAAAGTCTCTGCCGTCAATAATTGATGTGTATAAGAGATTACCCTCAGATAAGCCTTTGAAAAATTTGAACTCTGTTAATAGTGGTGAGGTTAAATCAGAGTAAATTTCCAAATATCTTTTATTATTTTTTTTGTCGTTTTTTAAAGAAATATCCAAAAAATTATTTTTTCCAAAGTCTCCTTTTGCTGAAATTTTAGCAAATTCGCCTTTATCAATATATCCAATTAATTTAAAATTTTTTAAATTTTCTGATAAAGGTGCAATGACATTATCTAAGTCAATTTCTATTTCTTTGCTATAATTTGAAAAATAATTGTTTTTATTTTTTGTATTAATAATTTTAGGTAAATATGTTGAGTCAAAGTTTGAGCCTTTTATTTTTAATTTTTTATCTTCTGTAA
>CACMHW010000018.1 GCA_902613545.1 uncultured Pelagibacteraceae bacterium | reverse complement strand
GTTCTTAAGGGTTTCTTTTGGCAGCGCAGAAACATGTCCTCCGACAAATAGAGTTTTTATGCTAGGATTTAATTTTTTTAATTCTTGTGAAGTTGCAACTGCACCTTCCATATTCTGAGACGATGCTGAAGGCTGTTGGCCATAAACTACAAAACAGGCGATACGTGGTTTATGTGTTTCTATTTCTTTAGCACCAGAAATATAATCTAATTTTTCAACCTCACAATCTAAAATCTCAACTTTAAAGTTTTTTTTTCTACAGTGATTTGCGAGCATAGCAGCCCATATAGGAGGCTCTATTGCAGAGTGATCGTTACTTAAACCTTGGTAAATCTTTTTTGATGCATTAGGATGTATGAATAATATATCTAAAGACATAAACTATTTATACTTTAATAATCTTTATACGCATCATATATTATTTGTTTATTGTCTGTTAATACCTCCACAAATAAAGGTTTTTTTGATCTTTTAATTTCTTTTAAAATCTTATTTAAATTATTTGTGCTAGATATTAAGCGATGTTCTATATCGAAAGCCTTAGCTACGTTCTTTAAAATTAAAGTGCCGTCACCCGTATCGACTGGATTATCAACTCTTCTGCCCTTGAAAAAAGCGTCTGCCCAATTATGCATGGAAACATAGCCTCCGTTATTTATGACAAATAATTTAATATTGAACTTATTATGCGATATTGTTTTGAGTTCTTGGATATTTAATTCTAAAGAACCATCCCCAGTGACAGCTAAAATGTTTGCTCTAGGCGAAGCAACTGCTGCGCCAATTGCCAAAGGTATTGATAATCCCATTGCGGCATTAGTATAAGAGGAGACTTCTCTTTGACCATTTTCAAAATTCCACACTTGTCCACCGACGTAATAATTTGAACCAGCATCTGTAACAAGAATATTATTTTTAGATGAAATTTTTCCTAAACTATCCATAAAATAATATAAGTCCATTAATTTATTTTTCTTATTTTTTCCAAATTTTGAAATAATAATAGGGTTATTTTTCTTGAAATTTTCACAAACTGAATTCCATTTATCAAACTTTTTTAATTTTTTTTTCTTAAAAAATTTTAAGAAATACGGAATAAAATCTTTTAAATCATGGTTCATCGGATAGTCTATTTTTTGTCCCTTTTTAGAGAGTTCATCTTTTTCAATATCAATAGATATAACTTTAGCTTTTCGAAGTGCTTTAAAATCATGCCCAACAAATTGTGGTGAGAATCTACAACCAAATGAAATGGCGAGATCAGAGTTATTCATAATTTTTTTTGTGAACTTTGTAGCTTTAATCCCAGAAATTCCGTAAATGAATTTTTTATTATGCGGTATCAAGTCATTTGTAAATCTAGTAAATATTACTGGAATTTTTAAGATATTTACAATTTTTTTTACAGGTTCGATTTGATTGCTTTGCTTTACGCCATGACCAAGTATTAAAATTGGTTTTTGTGATTTATTAAATAGATAAAGTATTTTTTCTAGATTTTTTTTGATTTTAAAAAATGAATTATTCTCTTTAGTTTTTTCTATTTTATATCCTCGTAATTTTTTTTCATTTATTTTTGCTCGTTGAATATTTAACGGTATATCTATCCAAACAGGACCTCTTCTGCCACTAGTTGCCATATAAAATGCTTTTTCTAAAATATATTTTACATCATTTGGGTTCTTAATTATCTCTGCATATTTGGTTAACGGTTTTACTATTGGAATTATATTAATTTCTGCAGTTCCAAAACTTCTGATTTGTTTTGAATTAGTGCTATGAGTAGTTTGTTTGTAATCAACTTGACCAGATAAAATAACGATTGGAGAAGAGTCTACATAAGCTTCGGCTAATCCTGGTAAAGCATTTGTAGCGCCAGGTCCGGCAGTAACACATGCTACTCCTACTTTATTTTTTAATCTAGCATAAGCGCTAGCCATGCTAGGTGCAGTTGCTTCGTTTCTAGTGGCATAATATTTGATGCCAGCTAGCTTGACTGCATCATTTAGATACATAGCCCCATAACCAGTAAGCATAAAAATGTCATTAATTTTTTTTTGCTTTAAAAATTTAACTATAAAATCTACTACCCTCATTCTGAAATATTTTTCAAAAAATTCATTTTTTTGGTAGCGAGGGGCGGATTCGAACCGCCGACCCCAGGCTTATGAGTCCTGTGCTCTAACCAACTGAGCTACCTCGCCGTTTAAAGTTTTATAGTATATTTACCAAACTAAATCATTAGTTTAGTTAGAAGCAAAAGTGATGAAAATATTAGATTTTAAAGAGTTAAAATTATACCAAACACAGTGACTGCTGAAACTGCGGCTACGCTTAAAGCTAAATTTCTGTTTCTCTCTATTTTCTTTTCCTCGTTAATTCTTGATAATAGGTCAGTAAGCTTTACCTTGCTTTGATGTCTCATTTCTTCAGCATTATTTTCTAATTTATATTGCGAACTCATAAAATAATTTAATCAAAAAAACTATAAATTTTAAATGAACTTTTTGATCAAAATGGTCTTGTAAAAGTGATTCGACCCAAAATGAGTGATTCTTATCAACTTATGATTTATTATGGTTTGTAATTCCTAGACGTATTTTGTCAATAATTTCGTCTATATCTCTCTTTTCACAAACAAATGGAGGTGCAATTATAAGTGCATCTCCGGTTGGTTTTATGTTGACTCCTGCATCATAACATTTCTTATAAACGCTAAATCCTGCTTTACCTGGCTTATCTCTCATTTTGATGTCTATACCACCTAACAATCCATAATTACGAATACTCTCAATACAAGTAAGATCTTTTAGAGAGTGTAATCCATCCTCGAAGTGTTTTGAGATTTGTTTTACTCTGTTAAAAATATCCTCTTTTTCAAATATTTTTTGAACAGCAATGGCTGCTGATACAGCCACAGGAATTCCAGAATAGGTATATCCATGAAATAATTCAACTGCTCCATCTGGTGAGGCATCCATAACTGACTGATAGATTTTTTCTCTTACCGCTACCACTCCCATAGGTACGATACCATTTGTTGTAGCTTTAGCCATTGTTATAATATCCGGTGTTACATCAAATTCTTGGGCTGCAAATGCTGACCCTGTCCTTCCCCAACCAGTGACAACCTCATCAAAAATTAAAAGTATACCGTGATTATCACAAATTTTTCTCAACTTTTGTAAATAATCTTTAGGAGGGATTAAGGTACCGGTAGAACCTGCAATAGGTTCAACAATACATGCGGCTATATTTTCACCGCCTAATTTTTTAGCAATAACTTCTAAATCATCTGCTAGTTCAGATCCTGTATCAGGTTGGCCTTTAACAAACTTATGTTCAGGTAAAAAAGTATGTCTCATGTGCTCTACACCTGGCATTAAAATATTTTTAAATTCTTTTGAATTATTTGGAATACCGCCAACTGTTAAAGCTCCAATATTCATACCATGATAACCTCTTTCTCTTCCCACAAATTTAAATCTATTATTTTGTCCTATGGATCTAAAATAGGCTACTGCAATTTTGATTGCTGTCTCTACAGCAGTAGATCCACAAATTGTATAAAAAATTCTATTTAGATCCTCAGGAGTTTTTTGAGAAATCATAGTTGCTAACTCGAATGAGCCTCCATAACCTTGTTGAAAGGGCATGGTGTAATCTAAGTTTTCTAGTTGATTTTTAATTGCCTCAATGATTTCTTTTCGTCCATGTCCAAGAGGATTACAATACAGCCCAGAGCTACCATCAATTAAAGTATTTCCATCATGAGTTTTTAGGTAAATACCTTCAGCCTTTACAATAATACGAGGATTTTTCTTAAAATCTTTATTAGATGAAAACGGCATCCAATGTTCATTTAAAGAATTAGGTATTTTGTTCTGAAATGATGTACTCACTTTAAAACTATAGCAAAGTAATTTTTTGAATGCTATCTAAATATTACGATAAAATTAAAATAATCCAGGAGTTAGCTTTGTGGAAAATGTCGCAAAAAAATATTTCTAGTATGTAGTAATATGAATAGCAAAATTTTTCATGTTTAAATTAGGTTTAATTTTTGATATCACAACTAAAAAGATAATAGACAAAATTTATTCCCTAGCTAGGAATGGATTAATCCATTGAATAATTTATGATTGGAATTCTTGGTGGCATGGGCACACAAGCAGGCTTAGATTTTTGTACAAAACTTGCAAAATTAAATAGGGGAAAAGTTGATCAAAAATACCCTCTCTTCTTACTTTATAATAAATCTAGCATACCAGATAGAAAACAAAATTTAAAAAAATATAAAAAAGTTTTAAAAAGCCTTATTGAAGGATGTGAGTTTTTGAAAAGAAATAACTGCAAGTTTATTGCCATTCCATGTAATACTGCTCATCATTGGTTTAAAGATTTAAAAAAAAAAATAAAAATACCAATTCTTAATATGCCTGAAATTGTTTACTTCCATACAAAGAAAAATTGTAAAAAAAATTCTAAAATAGGTTTACTTGCAACTGAAACAACTATTAAAACTGGTATTTATAATCATTATTTTAATCGTGAATTTAATTTAGTTTACCCTCCAGCTCTTTTACAAAAAAAAAGTGTTAATAAATCTATTAAACTTGTTAAGATGGGAAAAACTAAAGATGCAGAAAGGGCGATAAAAAAAGCAGTTAATTATCTTTTAAATATAAATTGTAAGAAAATTATTTTAGGCTGTACTGAGTTACCCATAGCAATTTTCGCTTACAAATCATTTAAGAAAGCAAAAATTTCAAAAATATTTTTAGATCCGAATTTAATTCTAGCTGAATCTGCAATGAAAAAATATAATAAATGAAAAGAAAAATTTTCAGTTTAATAATATCTTTATTCTTTGCCCTTGTTACTTACATCTTGTTTGGAATTTGGGGAATTTTTGAAATAAAAAAAAATGAAAATTTTCTTTTTAAATCTAAAAAAAAATTAGAATTTCATAAAAAATATTCTGAAAAAATGCACCATTTAAGAGATGTAGACAGATGGGGAAAAATAGAAAATGACTTTTTATTTTCAAAAGTTTTTTCTAAAAATGATAAAAATAAAACAATTTTATTTCAAGGTGACTCTTGGGTAGAAAGTATTTCAGAGATAAGTAAGTCAAATAAATTATTGCAAGATTTTGCAAAAAAAAATGAATTTAATATTATTAATGCCGGTATAACTTCTTTTGCACCTAGTCTAATGCATGTACAATATAAAATTTTAAAAAAAGATTTTAAAATATCACCAGATATAATCGTTATTTATATTGATCAGACAGACTTAGGAGATGAATTTTGTCGATACCGTAAAAATAAAGTCTACTCCTCCAATGGAGATTTAGTCCAAGTAAAAAGAGAGAAATATAATAAAGTAGTTTATGACTATACTAAACTTTACGAATACTCTGATTTAAAACTTGGAGGTAGTATTAATATAGTTTTAAAGTACCCGTATATTAAGTCTAGATATTTTTTTAAAAGAAATATTTATAGATTAAATCAAATATTTCTTCATGGTATAAATAATAGAAATGTTGAAAAATGTTCATTTAAAGAAATTAGAAAAGAGTTATTAGTTTATAATCCAGAAGCAGAAAAAAATTTTAAAAAATCCTTAAATGAATATTTAAATCTTTTGAAAAAAGATAAAAAAATTGAAAAATTACTTGTTGTTAGTTTTCCTCATCTAAATCATCATAAAAAATTATATAGAGTAAATGTATCAGATTATATTGATGAAGTTTTAAAGACTCAAAATGACAAAAGGATAGAACATTTGAACATTTCATTAACAAACATCAATATTAATAATATAGATAAAATTTATAAAAAAGATTATGCTTCGCATCTTAATGATGAATACCACACAAAGATTTTTTTGAAAAAAATCTTATTAAATGTACTATAAATGCGTAGTAAAAATGGTGATTTTTTATATGGGAACACATGCAGCTGGCGTAGTCTTATTTATTTACAATTAGAATCAAATCTTTTCCATAAACCTGTTAGAAATAACTAAATGAAAAAACTTAAAAACTGGGATAATAAAACCTGGTTATCGTCTAAATCATATATCTCTCAATTTAATAAATTTCTTAAGAAAAAAATTAATTTGAATAAAAATTCAAAAATATTGGACATTGGCTGCGGAAGAGCAAATATTATTAGCGCCCTTCAAAAGAAATATAAATTTAGAAATAAACCCATAGGAATTGATATTGTTGTGAATAAAGATGTTAAAAAGAACATTGTATTTAAAAAAATTGGTGCCTTAAAATATTTAAAGAAACAAGAAAAATACGATCTTATTTTAATCAAACAAACTATTCATTTTTTTTCGAAATCAAATTTAAATCTTCTTCTAAATCTTGCTAAAAAAAGTTTAAATAACAAAGGTAAAATATTAATTTTTTCACTAAAAACAAAAAATAATAAAATACCTTGTTTTAAAAAAATGAGAAAAAATTTGGAAAAGAGTTTAAAAAGAGATGAAGTTTTATTTAAGATTATCAAAAAAAATTTGAAAAAAA
>CACMHW010000017.1 GCA_902613545.1 uncultured Pelagibacteraceae bacterium | reverse complement strand
TGGTTTTTTTATCTCTAACTTATTTTTTGAAAAATCATAATTTTTATAAGTATTGAATCCTACAAATGCCGCAGTAGTAACTCCTGCTAAAACGAAAAAACCAATTATTACATTTCTAGCACTTCTTTGGTCGATTTGTTGATTGTAAATTGAATTAAATACATCAGTGAATAAGTCACCAAAAAATTTCAATACTGTTGAGCCTAACTTAGGCAAAACATTTAAAAAATTTAAACCAGCATTTCCAAACCCTCTCCACAAACTGTTTAGTCCATGATTTACTTTTCGTGAGGTATCATGTTTATAGTTTTCTACCCTTCTAAAAAATCTATTTTTATCTTTAATCTTCTCCTCTTTATAATTAACTACGCTTGATTTAAATTTTGAAATAGGTTTAACAAAGTTTTCTTTGATAAAACTTGTTTTAAATTCTTTAGGAATAATAATTTTATTTTTTTTAAGAATTAGTTCTATTTGACCAGTAGTCAGATTTTTTCTTCTCTTAACATAATCTTGTATCTCTTTAACATTATATATATAAGCAAGCTCAATTAACTTATCTCTATAACTTAGTTTTTTTTTCATTTTAGTTAGCCTCGACCGAATTTACTTCTTTAACGTAATGTTTAAGAAGATTTTGAACACCTTGTTTTAAAGTCATTAAAGAACTTGGACAACCTGAACAGCTACCTTGTAATTCTACTTTAACAATTCCGTTTTCAAAAGATTTAAATTTTATATCACCGCCATCTTTAGCTACCGCTGGCCTAATTTTTGTATCTAGTACATCTATAATTTTTTTTACCGTCTCATCATCATCTTTTCTAAAATTATCAGGGGTATTATTTTCCTTTAAAATCGGGCCTTCATTTTTTTCAAAATAATCGTTTAAATGAGATATGACCATGGGTTTCAATTCAGTCCATGATACATCCTCTGTTTTTTTAACCGATAAAAAGTTTTTTGACAAAAGTATCAGTTCAACCCCCTTAAATTCTAAAAGCTCTTTGATAAATTTATTCTGTAGGCTTTTGGACTTGTCTTTTTGAAACTCTTCTGTACCAATAGCTGAAATAACTTTTTCAGAAAGAAATTTTAAAGAATTTGGATTAGGAGTTGTTTCGGTTTGTATCATGTAAAATTTATATTATATCAATCCCACTTTTTCACGTATATTTTTTAGGTTTTCCTCAGCAATTATATTGGCTTTTTCTCTACCTTTTTCTAATATTTTCAATAGATGCGACTTATCTCCTAAAAGCTTTGCTATCTCTTTTCCAACTGGAGTTATCTCACTAATTAAAAGTTCTGTTAATTTTGTTTTTAAAAATGAGTATTCTTTACCTGACATTTCATTTAAAACTTTTTCTAAGCTAGTTTTTGAAATTTCAGAATAGATATTTATTAAATTTAAAGCTTCTGGTTTTTTTTCCAAAAGTTTTAAATTGTCTGGTATTTGCTCAGAATCAGATTTAGCTTTTTTTATCTTTTTACTAATTTCATCAGCATCATCTTTTAAATTAATTCTTGAATAATCGGACTCTTCTGATTTACTCATCTTTTTTGTTCCATCTCTTAAGCTCATTATTCTAGAAACATTTTTTGGGATTAAAGGCTCCGGAAGAGGAAAAAAGTCTTTACATTTAAAATCATTATTAAATTTTTGAGCAATGTCCCTAGACAATTCTAGATGCTGCTTTTGATCAGCTCCCACAGGAACATGTGTTGCTTTATAAAGAAGTATATCAGATGCCATTAAATTTGGATAAATAAATAAGCCTACACTTGCTTTTTCTTTATCTGAACCAGCTTTATCTTTAAATTGAGTCATCCTATTAAGCCATCCAATTCTTGAGACACAATTAAAGATCCACGCTAGCTCTGCATGACCAGATACAGAAGATTGATTAAATATTACGCTTTTTTCTGGATTAAGACCTGTAGCAAGAAAACTAGCTACTGTTTCTAATACGTTATTCTTTAATTCTTTAGGATTCTGAAAAACTGTTATAGCATGTAAATCAACCACACAATAAATGCATTCCATTTCTTTCTGAAGTGATACAAAATTTTTCAATGCCCCGAGATAATTTCCCAAGTGTAAATTTCCAGTTGGTTGAACTCCGGAAAATACTAGTTTTTTTTTACTCATTTAATTTGCTTTATAGTTTTTTATTTTTAATAAACCTAAAAAGTAGCAAGATATAAAATAAACAATTCCTACGAAACCTACAATAAATAATAACCAAACAAACTTATAAATATATGTATAATCAAGATAAATAGAATATTTCTTCAAAATAAATGTAAGTGCAGATGACATAATTATTGTTGAAATCACGATTTTAAAAATATTTAAGTATAATTTTTTCTGTATAAGCAAAAAGTTATCTCTTTTCAGTAAGTATAAAAAAATAAAAACTCCAACCCATGTTGAGAAAGAAGTGGCTATTGGTATTATTAAAAAACCAAATCTATCAAATAAACTTACACTTATAATTATATTTAATAATACAATGAAGGATGAGACATAAAATGGAGTTTTTGTATTATCTCTGGCGAAAAAAAAGGTTGTTAGCACTTTTACTAATGCAAAAGCAATAATACCGTATCCAAAAAACATTAATGCATCAGAAGTTAACTCAACATCCTTTAAAGTAAAGGATCCATAACCAAACAAACCGTTTATTATTTCTTCTGAAGCAATTATTAGTCCTAAACTTGCAGGTATTGATAAAAGTAAAGATAATTGAAGAGAATTATTTTGAATTTTTGACACTGTCAAATAATTTTTCATTTTTAATGCTTTTGAAAGAACTGGTAAAGAAACTGTGCCGACTGCTATACCAGCAATGGCCAAATTAATTTGATACACTCTATCCGCGTAATACAAGTATGATACTGCTCCAGATTGAAAAGAAGCAATTATTGTTCCTACTAAAATATTTATTTGTGTAACTCCTGACGAAAAAATACTTGGTAATAACTTTCCAAAAAAAATTTTGAGTTTATTTGTAACTTTGAATTTAAATTTTATGCTGGGTTTATAAAACTTTAATGAAAAATAAATTAAAAAAATTAATTGCAATATCCCAGCAACAGTAACACCATAAGAAAGTTGTTTTGCAATATTTAGATCTTGTATATAAGAAACTAAAATACTAATTATTAAGATTACATTTAAAATTATTGGTGCTGCTGCAGCGGCTGCAAACTTATTGTTTGAGTTAAGGATACCGGAAAAGAAAGATGATAAACTTACAAATAGCAAAAAGGGAAATGTAATTCTAGTAAACTCTACAGCTAAATTAAATTTTACGTCATCGACAATGAAACCTGGAGCAATTAAATAGACTAAATAGGGGGTAAATATTTCGGCTAAAGTTACTATAAAAATTAAAACTAAAAGAAGAAAACTCAAAACGTTATCTGCAAATATTTTGCCTGTATTTCTGTTTTTTAATTTTGCAGAGGTATAACTTGGTATAAAGGCTGCATTAAATGTTCCCTCGGCGAATAAGCGTCTAAAAGTATTTGGTAGTCTGAAAGCTACAAAGAAAGCATCAGCAAAAATTGAAGCCCCTAAGAAAATAGCTATCAAAATATCTCTTAAGTAGCCTAATATTCTGCTGATAAGTGTAAAAAAACTAAATATTGAGGCTGAGGAAAGTAAGTTCATATATAATCTAAATTAGGCCATAAATTTATAGTGAATTAGTTTTCTTTATATTACATACTCATAAAAATAAATGCCAAAGAAAACAGAAATTGATCATTATTCAGATAAAGAGGCACTTGATTTTCATATAAAAGGAAAGTCAGGCAAAATTGAGATTAATTCTAGTAAACCTTTAATAACAAAAAGAGATCTATCACTCGCTTACTCCCCGGGCGTGGCTGCACCTGTAAAAGAGATCGCTAAGAATCCTGAATTAGCTTACGACTATACTAGTAAAGGAAATTTAGTGGCAGTTATAAGTAATGGATCTGCAATTTTAGGTTTAGGTAATTTAGGTGCTTTAGCATCTAAACCTGTTATGGAAGGTAAATCAGTTTTATTCAAAAGATTTGCAGACATTGACTCGATTGACATAGAGATTAATAGCAATAATCCTGAGTCGATTATTGACACAATAAAAAATATTGGTGGTACTTTTGGAGGAATAAATCTTGAAGACATCGCGGCTCCAGATTGTTTTATAATAGAGCAGAAATTAAAAGAGCTGTTAGATATACCCATTTTTCATGATGATCAACATGGTACTGCAATAATAACTACTGCTGCCTTAATTAATGCCTTAGATATTTCGAAAAAAAAAATTGAAGAAGTAAAAATTGTGGTTAATGGCGCTGGAGCATCAGCGCAAGCTTGCGCAAATTTATTTAAAAGCTCAGGTGTAAAAAGTGAAAATATTATTATGTGTGATAGTAAAGGTGTAATTTACAAAGGTAGAAAAAATATTGATCAATTTAAATCAGCGCATGCTATTGAAACAAAGTATAGAACATTAAATGAAGCAATGAAAGGGGCTGATGTTTTCCTTGGTTTATCTGCTAAAGATGTTGTTACGCAAGAAATGGTGAAATCAATGGCAAAAAATCCAATTATATTTGCTTGTGCTAACCCTGATCCCGAAATCAAACCTGAATTAATTCAAGAAGCAAGATCTGACGCAATAATCGCTACAGGGAGATCTGATTATCCAAATCAAGTGAATAATTTAATTGGGTTTCCTTATATATTTAGAGGAGCACTTGATGTTAGAGCTAAAGAAATTAATGAAGCAATGAAAATTGCAGCAGCAAAAGCTATAGCGTTACTTGCCAGAGAAAATGTTCCGGATGAAGTGGTTTCTGCTTATGGAGGAGATAGGCCAAGATATGGAAAAAATTATATTATTCCATCAACTTTTGATCCAAGGTTAATAAGCGTAATACCAGCGGCAGTGGCTGATGCGGCGATGAAAAGTGGAGTAGCAAGAAAAAATTTAAATGACTTAGAAATTTATAAAGATCAGTTAACAAATAGATTAGATCCTACAATGTCATTAATGCAAGGTATCAATGCTAAGGTTAGAAAAAATCCAAAAAGAGTAATATTTGCTGAAGGCGAGGATGAAAATATGCTTAAAGCAGCTATTGAATTTGGAAGAAATAAACTTGGAACTCCAATTTTGATAGGAGCTGAAAAAAGAATTAAGGAACAATTGATGAATATAGGTTTGGATGAAAATTATAAAATTAAAATTGTGAATTCAACAGACAAAGAAAAAAGAGAGAAATATGTAAAGCACCTATATAAAAAACTACAAAGGGAGGGACAACTAGAAAGAGATGTTGATCGATTAGTTCGTAACGATCGAATAGCTTGGGGTGCGTCTATGATTGCATGTAAAGACGCTGATGCCATGGTAACAGGAAACATTAGACATTACGCTGCTTCAATTGAAAAACTAAAAAAGGTAACAGAGCCGAGACCTGGGGAAGAAATATTTGGTATGACGATGATAACACTTGGAGGAAAAACTATACTTGTTGCTGATACAAATGTGCAAGATTTTCCGTCTCCTGAAAGATTAGTTAAAGTTTCAAAATCTTGTGTACGTGTAGCTCGATTATTTGGTTTTGATCCAAAAGTGGCGTTCTTATCACATTCTACTTTTGGAAAACCAATATCAAAAAATACAAAACATGTGAGAGATGCAATTGAATTATTAAGAAATGAAAAAGTAGATTTTGATTTTGACGGTGAAATGCAACCTGACGTGGCTTTAAATCCTATTTATAAAGATATTTACCCATTTTCAAAAATTGTTGGAAATGCAAATATTTTAATTATGCCAGCATTACATAGTGCTGCCATTTCCACAAAATTAATGAAAGTTTTTGGGGGTGGAAAGTTAATTGGTCCGCTTTTGATTGGATTAGGTTCTCCAATAGAGGTCGCACCTTTAAGAGCAAGCACTTCTGAAATTTTGAATTTGGCTTCAATTGCAGCCTATTCATCTGACGTAATTGATTATTCTAATTAAAGTTTAGATCTACTCAACTCTGTAGCTAAGTAAATTGAAGGAAAAATTTTTTCAACATCGTATATTTTATTTGCTTCATTAATCACTTCTTGTTTTTCATCTCTATCCATTGCGATTCCAAAAATATAAATATTTTTGTTTATTGTTTCTAGTGTGTAGTTTCTTGCTTTTGTCTTTTTATTAAAAATCAAAGCAGATCTCAATTGACTTGTGATTAGTATATCTTTCGCTGTGCTTTTAAAGTTAGTTTGACCCTTGATTGTTATTGCATTTTTAACAGATCGAACTCCATTTGTTTCCCAAGCCATCTTAGTTATTTTAATTTTTTCTTCAGGTTCGTCTACTTTACCTGATAAAAAAATATTTCCGTCTCGTACTTCTGATTGAATAGACAAAAAATATTTTTTTTCAGTTAATGCCAGTCTCGCACTCAGGTTTTTTTGCATAATTGTGTCATCAATTTGCATACCGATTGTTCTTGGATCAAATGTTATATCTACTCCAGCTCCAAATTTTCCAACTGAAGAGCAAGAGGTAATTAAAATTATTATTAAAATGCTAATTATTAATTTCATTTTTAATTTTTAAGCATATTTGGTAAATCTTTTTTTTATTAATTTGCTCAGTTTCCATAATTAAATCAACTGTATCCTTCACGCTATATTTTTTTAGATATTTTTTAGCTTTGTTGATAATTTTTTCTTCATTTATAGTTTTTTCTTTTAAATCCATATTTGAAATTATAAAAGTCAGCTCCCCTTTTAAAGGAGATTTTAGTGTTTTAAAATTATCTAAATCTATTCTTATAAATTCTTCATGAATTTTAGTTATCTCTTTTGCTATCATTAGTCTTCGACCTGAATAAAACTTTTTTATTTCATTAATATAAAAGTTAGCTTTTAAAGCTGGCACAAAAAAAACTTGGGAATATTCATATGTTGAAAGTGCATTTAATACTTTAGCGAGTTCATTTAACTTTTTTGGCAAAAATCCATAAAACAAAAATTTATCACTAAATCCACTTACGCTCATAGCTGTCGCAATAGATGAAGCTCCTGGAATTGGTACTATTTTTATTTCTCTTATTAAACATTCATTAAGAAGAAGTCTTCCTGGGTCAGATAATAATGGGGTACCAGCGTCAGAAATTAGTGACAAAATTTTGCCCTTATTAATGTGCTCTATTATACTGTTCAATTGTTTTTTTTCATTGAACTTATGATATGAAATTAACTGTTTTTTTATTTTTAAGTGATTTAGTAATTTAGATGATCGTCTTGTATCCTCACATAGAATAATGTCAGATTTATTTAAAACTTGTATTGCTCGTAAAGTTATATCATCAAGATTTCCAATAGGAGTTGAAACAATATATAAAGTGTTCGCAGATAGTTTCATTATATGAAAAAAAAAATTTTAGTAGTATTATCTTATATAATATTATTCTTTAATTCTAATGTTTTAAGTAACGAAGAAAATAAAATTCTTAAAATCGGATTACTTGCTCCATTATCAGGAGAATACGAAGAATTAGGGAATTCACTTTTATATTCCTTACAATTAGCTTTAAACGAAATAGACGATAAAAATGTAATAATTATTCCAAGAGATGCTGGTTTTAATAATAAAGAAAAACTTTCAGAGGCAGTTAGAGATATAAAAAATCAAGGTGCGAATATTATAATTGGTCCAATTAGTAATGAGGATTTTAAAGAAGTAAATAAATTTAACGATATAACATTCATATCTCCTTCAAATATCTCTCCTGAATTTGAAAGTAATATTATAAGTGTGGGAATCAGTTTAGAGTCTCAACTTCAAGCTTTATCTAATTTTATTAAAAAACAAAATAAAAATAACACAGTTATAATGTATCCAGATAATCATTATAAAAGTTTGGTAGAAAATAAAATAAGAGATCTTAACTTAACAAGTACTAGAACTTTTAAATATAGTTCTAATCCAGAAGTACTAACTGGTGAAATAGAAAATTTGACTAATTATTCTCAGAGAAAAAAAAATCTAGAGTTAAGAAAAAAAATGTTCGAAGATAAAGAAGATGAGCAATCTTTAAAAGAGCTTGAAAGACTTGAACAGTTATATACTTTAGGTGGAGTAAATTTCGACTCCGTCATTATTATAGACTTTGGAAATAGCTTAAAAAGTGTTTTAACTTCATTGGCTTATACTGACGTAAATCAAGAACAGGTTTTAATAACAACGGTGAATCAATGGTTTGATGAAAGTATTTTTTATGAAAACACAATCAAAAACCTTTATTATCCATCTATAAACTATAAAG
>CACMHW010000016.1 GCA_902613545.1 uncultured Pelagibacteraceae bacterium | reverse complement strand
GTAAAATCTTACGAATAATCAATCAGACTTCAAACTAGGTATTCTTAACCTAAGATTTTTTGACAGTTTAGGATTTATATTAGCTGTAATTACACCTTCTGATTTCTTAAGTTCTTTTATGATTTCGCCATCTGGAGAAATTATTAATGAATGTCCGAAAGTTTTTCTTCCATTATAATGTGTTCCCCCTTGAGCAGGTGCAAAAATATAACAAAAATTTTCTATGGCTCTAGCCTTTAACAGTGAATGCCAATGTTTCTTACCTGTGGTTTCAGTAAAAGCTGAAGGCACTGATAAAAATAATGAACCTGCTTTAGATAATTTTCGATATAAATTTGGAAATCTAAGATCATAACAAATACTTAAGCCAATCTTTCCCCATGGTAAATTAAATGTCTTTATTTTATTTCCTGGAAAAAAACTTTTTGACTCAAAATATTTTTCTTTTTTGTTTAAAATAACGTCGTACATATGAATTTTATCGTAGTAAGTTCTAACTTTCCCGCTCTTATCGATTAATACAGATCTATTGACCAGTTTATTTTTTGAAATTTTAATTATTAAAGATCCAATCAAAATCCATATCTTGTACTTTTTTGCAAGTTTTTTAATACCACTAAGATAGATATCATTTTGCATTGAGGTACAAATTTTTAACAGCTCTTTCTTGTTTAAAGAGAAATGTGATGAAACTTCTGGTGTGATTATAAAATCAGTTTTTTGCTTAATTGCTTTTATAATAAGTTTAGATGTTCTATCTAAATTATTATGAATATTATTGTTTGATCTTAATTGAATACAAGAAACACGAAACATTACTTCATTATAGATGAAGCAAAATTCCATTTACAGTCAAAACTAGGGATATAAGCCCCAGATAATTTAACATTTCCAAAGCTTTTTTCTAAAACTTTACACCAGTTATCAACTTGTTTAGGTTTTTTATCCTGGCTTCCTACTTGAGCAGTGATTACACCGCCTTTTTTAAGTATCCTTTTTAAACCCTTCATATTTTTTTTAGCTAAGTCAATACAGTATTGATCATCGTTTAAATCTACAAAAATTTTATCGTATTTTGAGTCTTCAATTTCTTTTATACTTTTAAATGCATCTCCCCAGAACGTCTTGATTTTATTACTTTTTTTAACTTTTGAACAAACTTTTGGTAAGTGACGATAGCAAACATCTACAATCTCAGGATCTAATTCAAACCAATCGATGTAATTAGAATTATTCTCTAAACATGCTCTAGCCACACCTCCGTCTCCTCCACCAATTATTGCAACGTTATTATTTTTTTTACTCAAATCATAACTAGACTTAAAAAAGTTTGAGCTATAAATTTTTTCATCTTTTTCAGCGACTTGAATTTCATGATCAATAAACAATGCATGACCAAACTCTTCTAGGTCCATTATTTCAACAAATTGACCGACTTTAGAAGTGAATTTTTCTAAAACATCTTTGACCACATAGAATTTCTTTTGACCTGGGGTGCTATAAATATCATCGTAAAGGCCTATACTGCTTCTATCAAAAGCATTGGTTACTACTCTTTTATGCTCAATTTCTTTTCTTAAAATTTTAAGAGCAACTTTAGGGTTCACTTTTCCGCATGTAAAAAAATCAAAACTTATTACATCTTTTTCAGGAAATGTATGAAAACTAAAATGACTTTCGGCTAACAAAGCAACTAATGTAAAACCTTGTGGTTCAAATTTGTGTGCAGCAACATTTAATATTTCAACCTTTGCAGCTTTTGCTATTTTGTAAATAACTTTTTCGTAAAATTCAGGCGAATAATCTTTTTTTACACCTAGAAAATCGATGGTAATGTGCTCGCCAACCTTAATCATTAAAAACTATCCTTTTTTATAATTTTTAAATTTTCCTAAGACAATTTTCATTTCTTTTTTTGAAAGAATCTTAGGTATTCCAATTCTTATGGCATTTATATATTGATGGCAAATATTTTCGATTTCTTGAGCAAGCTCAAAAGTCTTTTCTAAATTTTCTCCAAAAGCAACCTGACCGTGATTGGCAATTAAACAAGCTGTTCTATTTTTTAGTGCTTTAATAATATTTCTAGAAAGATTTTTTGTTCCAAAAGTTGCATATTTACTGCATTTAATGTCTTCTCCTCCAGCTACTGCAACCATGTAGTGAAAAGCTGGAATACTTTTTTGATGAGTTGAAACTGCAGTAGCACAAGTAGAGTGTGCATGAACTATAGCTTTAGCCTCTTTTTTATTCACATAAATATCTTGATGAAATCTCCACTCTGATGATGGTTTACCCTTTTTTTTATCGTAAACACCTTTAAGGGAAACAAAGACGATGTCTTTTATTTTTAAAGACGAATACTTTCTCCCCGATGGAGTTATATAAAAACCGTCCACTCCTTTTTCTTTTGCTCTTGCAGAGATATTTCCCGATCTTAAAGCAGATAGATTTGTTATATTTAATTTTTTTGAATATTTAATTACTTCAGCTTTTAATTTGCTCACTTAAATAAACCTTTCAAACCTTTTTCTGAAGCTTCACAAACACCTTTTTCAGTGATCAAGCCTGTAACTAATTTAGCAGGCGTAACATCAAACGCTAGATTTAAAGACTTGCTTTTTTGTGGGTAAATTCTCACTTTTTTAATTTCATTATTTTCATCAATTCCCTCAATATGAGATAGTTCCTCTGAATTTCTCTCTTCTATGGGAATTTGTTTATGGTCTTTAATACTCCAGTCTATAGTTGAGCTAGGTAAAGCAACATAAAAAGGAACATTATTATCTTTAGCAGATAAAGCTTTTAAATATGTTCCTATTTTATTACAAACGTCACCGTTTGATAAAGTTCTATCAGTTCCAACGATACACATATCTACTTCTCCTCTTTGCATTAATATACCGCCAGCATTATCTGTAATTACGGTGTTTGATATTCCTTCCTCGTTTAATTCATAAGAGGTTAAGTTAGCTCCTTGGTTTCGCGGTCTTGTCTCATCAACCCAAACATGTACTTTAATTCCTTTTTGATGTGCGTGATATATTGGTGAAGTAGCTGTCCCCCAGTCAATAGTAGCTAACCATCCTGCATTACAGTGTGTTAAAATATTTACTGTATCTTTTTTTTTATTAGAAATGTCTTCGATAATTTTAAGACCATTCAGACCAATATTTTTGCAAAATTTTTCATCCTCTTCTGCGATTGCCTTTGCTTCGTCTAAAGCTATTTTCAAGATATCTTTATCGTTTACTCCAGATAATTTTTTCATCATTCTGTCTACTGCCCACTTAAGATTAATTGCAGTGGGTCTTGATGCAATTAATTCTTCACTAGATTTTTTTAGAAAGGACAAATCATTTTTTTCTATTATTGATAAAACTAAACCGTAAGCAGCTGTTGCTCCAATTAATGGAGCTCCTCTTACTTCCATTGTTTTAATGGCATTAATAGCGTCTTTTACATTTTTTAAGTCTTTAATTATAAACTTATGAGGTAGTTTTGTTTGATCAATAATTTTAACTAAATTATTCTCAAACCAAATTGTTTTGTAAGACTTCCCTTCTATTTTCATTTTCTTTTTTCCATTTTTCTCAATCTTTCTCTCAAACTTTGATTTAAAGAATTAAACCATTTATTTTCTTGCCCTGATTTAGGTAAAACTTCTCCATATTCAATCATTTGATCTGGCAACAAATCTTCCAAATACACCCAAACATTTTCTTTTCTTAAGTTAGTATTTTTAATTAAAATTTTTCTTAGCCCTAAAATTAATTGTTTTTTAACTTTTGCAGTACGCCCAGATCTTATTTGTCCATTTAAAAAAATTTCTTTCGTCTTAACTAATTTACCTCCCATATAATGAGAATTTTTTTCATTTTTTTGAAATATTACTTGAGCAAAGAAAGTGTTTGCACCTGTGAATTTACTATGAGTATTTGAAATATCATTGGCCAATGAATTTTTTTGTTTATGAGAGAGATTAAAATTCGAACATTTTACGGTATATGTTGGCATTAAATTATTTTTTTTTATTTAAAACTCTTCCAGCAATATTCTTTAATTTTTTTATTGTTTTTTTTGTTCTTAATTTTGGGTCTGTTATGATTGCAACATCTAAACAATCATTAGCAGGATCTTTTTCAACGGAATAATCTTTAAAAGTCTTTATAATTTCTTTAATCATATTTTGAGCGTTAGCTGCATTTTTCATCAAAGTTTGGATTACCATACTTACGTCAACCTCGTCATGATCTGGGTGCCAACAATCGTAGTCGGTCACCATAGCAACAGTAGAATACCTAATTTCTGCCTCTCGTGCTAATTTAGCTTCAGGCATATTAGTCATACCAATTACGTCTGCACCCCATGTCCTATATAAGTTTGATTCTGCTAGTGTAGAAAATTGAGGTCCCTCCATAACAACATAAGTACCTCCAACTTGATGAGAAATATTCAGTTTTTTTAATGCAGCTTCACAACATTTGGAAAGTCCAACACTTGTTGGCTTTGCCATTGAGACGTGGGCAACTATTTCTTCATTAAAAAATGTTTTAACTCTAGAAAAAGTTCTATCAATAAATTGATCTACAATAACAAATTTTCCTGGTTCCAAATTCTCTTTTAATGATCCTACAGCTGATACTGAAATTATATCTGTAACCCCTAATTGTTTCATCGCATCAATGTTGGCTCTAAAATTTATATTACTTGGATTTATTTTGTGGCCTCGAGAATGTCTAGGAATAAAGCAAATTTCTTCTTTTCCAATACTTGCTAGTAAGATTTCATCTGAGGGTTTTCCCCAAGGAGTATTAATTTTTTTCCATTTTGTTTTTTCAAAACCCTCCATTTTATAGAGACCACTTCCTCCAATTATCCCGAGCTTTCTTTTTTTCATCATTTAATTATTAATGCTTTTTTGCTAGAACTTGAAGCAAAATTATGGACTTAAAAAAATATATTAGATCAATACCCGACTATCCTAAGAAAGGTATTTTGTTCCGGGATATTACTACTTTAATCAAGAATGCAGAGGCATTTAAGTACACTAACGATAAGATTATTGAATTATCAAAAAAAATTCAATTTGATAAGGTTGCCGCCATAGAGTCTAGAGGATTTGTTTTTGCTTCTACTGTATCATATCAACTTAGTAAGCCTTTTGTTCTATTAAGAAAAAAAAATAAGTTACCTGCAGAAACTCACTCGGTTGACTTTGAGCTAGAATATGGAAAAGCTACTATAGAAGTACATAAAGACTCGATTTCTGAGAATGAAAAAATTCTTATTATAGACGATTTAATTGCAACTGGTGGTACCGCTGAAGCTGCAGCAAAACTGGTTGAAATATCTGGAGGAAAAGTTGCTGGTTTTATTTTTGTTATTAACCTTTTTGATTTACCTGGCAATAAACTATTAAATAAAAAAGGATATAAAACCCATAGTTTGATAGAATTTCCAGGACACTAGTTATATTTTAAGAAATCTGAAATATAATCTTTAAGTTTAGTACTTCCAAAATATTTGAAAATTTTATTTGACAAATTTTTATTAGTTAAAGCTGACGCATATCTCTCACCAGCTCTTTTTGGTAAAAATTTAATTTTAGATTTAAACATTTTTGCTACATCGATAATCGAATAAGATTTTATGTTTGAAATACTATAGTGTCTGCATAGATTTTTTTTCCAAGCTAAATAACAAATATTTACGGTATCAAATATATGAGTGAACCTTCTGGTTTGAGAACCTGGTTTTACAACTGGCAAGGCTTTTCTTTTCTTGTAATGATCTTCGAATATTCCGATCACAGTAGACATTGGTCCCTTACAAATTTGGTGTGGTCCATAAACATTATAAAAATAGATAACTTCATACTTAAATTTATACCATTTTTTTAAATTCTCTAATAATTCTAAATTTTGAGCTTTACTAAAAGCATAAGGAGATAAATGTTTATCTTTCCCCTTATTACCAAGTGATGCGGAGGTAGCAGAATAAATTAGTTTAATTTTATTTTCTAAACAAAAATTAAAAACTGCATTTGAACCAATTGTATTATATTCAATGCATTTGTTCATATTTAAAAAGCTTTGATAGATTCTTGCAAATTCACCAAAATGAAAAACAGATTGAATTTCTTTTGGCTTTTTTATTACGTTTGAGATATTTTTCGTATCACTTTTAAAATATTTAACTCTAGAATTCTTAATATGATTCCTTTTTGAACCTGAAGAATAATTATCAATGCTGATAATCTTAAACTTTGTTTTTTTAAGTAATAAAGTTATGAGATTAGTTCCGACAAATCCTGCTCCTCCAGTTACAATAATTTTATTTTTTGACATAAGATTCAATTATATTTTAAATTCATTTTAATCAATACCTTTGTCAATTTTTGTTCTAAACCAAGATTTCTTTCCCATCATTGCATTCAAAATGCCACTCATTCTAGCAAAATAAATTTTTCTAGGTGTGCTTTTTACTAAAATTGAATAAACAAAATATTTTAAAGACGCGGATAAAAGTTTAAAAAATGTTTTATAATATGCAACAATTAAACCATAATGCTTTTGATGAAAATAAAAAGTAGACCACATTAAGTGCCAATTACGACTAATCTCAATATCCCTTTTGTTTATTAGATCAGTTGATGCATTTCCAATATGTTTGATTTGAGAATTTTCAACAAGATAAATTTTAAAATCTTTTTTAAGGCTTCTCAAATAAAGATCATTCTCTTCGTAATATAAAAAAATTTTTTCATCAAATTTACCAATTACATCAAGTGCATCCATACTAAAAAACAGAGCACATCCAGTTACAAAATTCATGCTATGAACTTTAGGGGAAACGTTTTTTTTTACGTAATACTCATTTTTGTAATTTACGCCTTCTATGCGAGGGGCTAGTATAGAAAAATCTTTACAATTTTCAGCACATTTATACAAATTATCTATAGTGGAAGTTTCTAAAATAACATCAACGTCTAAGTAAAAAGCATATTTAGTTTTGACTAATCTTAATCCAATATTTGCTCCACCCCCATTCCCGGTATTTTCATCAGGTATAATAACTGTGACATTAGGATATTTGCTCTCTAATTTTTTTTTTAATGAAACATCCAGTGAATTTTCAACAACAATGATAGGAATTTCATCGTTTATTTGAGAAATTGGTTTTTCAATTAAATTTTTAGAATAAAATGAAACAAATATTATAGTTAGATCTTTTTTTAGACTCATTTAATAATTAAGTTTGGATATTAATAAACTATATAAATAAATATTTCACTATACATTTGTATTGTTTTTATCGCTATGATAAATAAATTTTATGTCATTTAGAGAAATACCATTAATGAAATTAAACGAAGGTACTGTCTTATTTCATCCATATGTCTCAAAAAATTCGTTTAAAAATGTTAAAAAAGTATTAGCTGGAAGGTGGATTGGTCAAGGCCCATTAGTAGATAAGTTTGAATTAAAATTTAAGACCATGTTTGCAAAAAAAAATCATTGCTTGGCTACTGGTTCAGGCACAGACGCGCTTCATTTGTCGTATATATTATCAGGTTTAAAAAAAGGTGACGAAGTTATTGCTCCATTGTTTACTTGTACTGCAACAAATATTCCTTTCCTTTACATGGGTGTTAAAATCAAGTTTGCAGATATAGATCCGCAAACAATGAACATAAGTGTTGAAAGTGTGAAGAAACTCATTACAAAAAAAACAAAAGCAGTGATTTGTATGCATTACGGTGGTTTACCCTGTGACCTTGATGAATTACATGAATTAACAAAAAAATATAAAATTCCACTAATTGAAGATGCGGCTCATGCACTTGGAGCTACTTACAAAGGTAAGCCTATAGGAAGCATAAGTGATTTTACCATGTTTAGTTTCCAAGCAATAAAACATATTACAACTGCAGATGGTGGCATGCTTTGTATGAAAAATAAAAAAATGATTAAAAAAGCAAAAAGAATTAGATGGTTTGGAATTGATAGAGAAAAAAAACAAAAAGCTACATGGGAAAATGACATTTTTGAAATTGGTTACAAATATCAAATGACTGATCTTGGAGCATCTGTAGGCTTAGAAGGTTTAAAAGATTTTAAAAAGATTCTCAATCATCGAAAAAATATTTTTAATATTTATCTTGAAAAATTAAGTAATAATAAAAATATTATTTGCGTAAATAAAGATGATGGCAAGAGAACTCATGCTGCTTGGCTTTTTACTATTATTTCAAAAAAGAAAGATTTTATTCAGAAAAAATTAAGAGAGAAAAGAATAGAAACTAATCAAGTTCATTTTAGAAATGATAAATACTCTATTTTTAAAAAATTTGTTAAAGGTAAAAAATATCCTAATATGGACTATGTGGAAAATAAATATTTAGCAATTCCAGTTCATCACAAAGTTTCTTTTAATAAGGCAAAATATATTGCAGATTTAATTAATAAAATTGTTTAAATGGCTAAATTTTTAGTAACTGGTGGACTCGGTTTTATTGGAAGTAATCTAGTTGAGTATTTAATTAACTCAGGCCATAAAGTAATCAATATAGATAAAATAAGTTATTCATCTAATTTTTATAATATTAAGGATATAAAAAAAAATAAAAATTATAAGTTTTTTAAAATAGATATAATTGAAAAAAAAAAATTATCAAAAGTTATAAAAAAATACAAACCCAACTGTGTATTCAACCTGGCAGCTGAGACACATGTTGATCGATCGATTGATTCCTCAAATGATTTTTTAAAAACTAATATAATTGGAATACATACTTTGTTGGAAATTTTGTTAGAGAATAGAAATGTAAAATTAATTCATGTTTCAACAGACGAGGTATATGGAAGTATCCAAAAAAATTCTAGGGCTGATGAAAAAACAGCATATAAACCAAGGAATCCTTATGCTGCAACGAAAGCTGCTGCTGACCATCTTATTCAATCTTATATAAATACTTATAATTTGAATGCAATTATAACTAATTGCTGCAATAATTATGGACCAAAACAAAACCCAGAAAAATTAATACCAAAAATTATTTTTAATATATTTAATAAAAAAAAATTACCGCTTTATGGGCGCGGTCAAAATACACGTGAATGGATTTATGTAAAAGATCATTGTGAGGCTTTGTTAAAAATTTATCTAAAAGGTAAAAATGGTCAAACATACAACATTGGAACTAAACAGAATTTTAAAAATATTGATCTAATTAAAAAAATTATCTCTATTGCAAAAAAAAATAATTATTACAGTAATAAATCAAAAATAATTTATATAAAAGATAGACCTGGCCATGATCTTCGTTATGCTTTAAATAGTAGTAAAATGAATAGTAAATTAAAATGGAAACCTAAAGTTAAGATAAATGAGGGTTTAGGTAACACTTTAGATTGGTATAAAAATAATATTGAATTTTACAAATTTATTAGAAATAAAAATTTCAAGGAACGATTAGGAAAAAAAAGATGATCAAAAAGGGAATAATATTGGCGGGTGGCCTAGGAACTAGAATGAGTCCATTAACAAAAACAACTAATAAACAATTACTTCCAGTTTACGATAAACCTTTGATTTATTATCCGCTTTCAATTTTAATGTTAGCAGGAATAAAAGAGGTTTTAATAATTGTAAATAAAGGTACTACAAATCAATTTAAAAAAGTCTTACTTAATGGACAGAATTTTGGTGTTAAAATTACCTACGCAGAACAAGACAAGCCAAGAGGTCTTCCGGATGCATTTAAAGTAGGGAAAAAATTTATTGGCAATGATAATATATCTTTAATTTTAGGTGATAACTTTTTCTACGGGCAAAGCCTTTCTGAAAAACTTAAAAAGGCATCAAAATTAAAAAAAGGTGCAATAATCTTTACGTACCCAGTAAAAAATCCAAGTAGATTTGGAATAGTTACTATTAAAGGAAAAAAAATTGTTAGCTTAATAGAAAAACCCAAAAATACTAATTCTAATTTAGCTATCACGGGATTATATTTTTTTGACAATTCTGTAATTAAAAAAACATTAAGTTTAAAAAATTCAAAAAGGAATGAACTGGAGATTATAGATTTACTTAAAATGTATAAAAAAAATAATTTACTTAAAACTGAAGCATTTGGTAGAGGTGCTGCTTGGTTAGACGCTGGTACAATTGAAGATTTTAATCAAACGTCTTTGTTTGTTTCCGCAATAGAAAAAAGACAAGGTTTAAAAATAGCATGCTTAGAAGAAATTGCTTTTTTAAATAAATGGATAAATAAAAATAAACTTAGAGAGGCGATTTCATTTTATGGTAATTGCGATTATTCGAAATATCTTAGAGGCCTTTTTTAAATTAATTTTCTCAAATCAAAATAAACTTTATTAAAT
>CACMHW010000015.1 GCA_902613545.1 uncultured Pelagibacteraceae bacterium | reverse complement strand
TTTGTAAAGCAAGTTTTGTTGCTTGAAATGAAGTAGCTTTTGAGTCATTTATAAAAACGTTATCTTTCCTTTTTAAAAAAATTTCATATCTATGAGGTAAACCAACAAAGCTTTTTAGCGATTTAATGAATGATTTTTCACTTATTTTCAAAATTTTTGATAATGCTAAAACAAACGAAATATTTTCATCGTTAATATTTGATTTTATAAAAATATTCTTATTTATTTTAGGTTTTATCTTTTTAAAAGCAGCGATGTCCTGGAGAAACAATTTCCCTTTAAGACGTCTATTTTTAAATTTCTTCGCCAATTTCTTATGTATTATTGAAAAATCCTTTTTTCTTTGAAGACTGAAAATTTTAAATTTTGCATTAATATAATTTTTCATATTTCCGTGCCAATCCAAATGATCGTTTGTTATATTCAATAAAATTGCAAAATTAGGACGGATAAATTTAGAGTATGCGAGTTGGTAAGAAGATGCTTCAATAATCACAAAAGATCTTTTTTTAATTTTTAAATTAAGAACTGGGGTGCCAATATTTCCACCTAATAAAGCTTTAAAACTATTTTTCTTTAGCACATGTTCTATAATTTTACATGTAGTGGACTTACCATTTGTACCAGTAACTACCACACTTTTTATATTTTTATAAAATAAAAATAATAAATCTAAATCCGTTATAATTTTTCTTTTATTTTTTGTTAATTCTTTTGAATACTTAGATTTATTTAAATTTATTCCTGGACTTAGGATAATGTAATCCACTTCATTAATAATATTAATTAAGTTTTTTGGTCTTTTATTCAAAAATAAATCTTTATTCTTATCATCCCAAACTAAAAAATTTTTAATTTTTTTTTTTTTAAAAAAATTAACCACTGATTTTCCTGATAAACCTAAACCGTATACTAGAAAGGATAATTTTCTTAAATTTTTGACTGAAGTCATTTTACCTTAGTTTCAAAGTCGCCAATCCTACTAATGCTAAAATTATGGCAATAATCCAAAAGCGGATTACTATTGTTGGCTCAGCCCAACCCTTTTTTTCAAAATGATGGTGAATTGGAGCCATTTTAAAAATTCTTTTTCCAGTAAGTTTAAATGAAATTACTTGAATAATTACTGATACGGTTTCTAAAACAAATAGTCCCCCGATAATTGCTAATACAATTTCATGTTTAACAATTATAGCAATAGCTGCTAAAGAACCTCCTAGAGAAAGTGATCCAGTGTCACCCATAAAAATTTTTGCAGGTGGCGCATTATACCAAAGAAAACCCAAGCAAGCTCCAACGACTGAGCCACAAAAAATTGAGAGTTCTCCTACATCAGGTATATATTGTATTTTAAGATATTCTGAAAATATTGTATTTCCAACTACATATGAAATTAAAGTAAAAGAAAGAGCAACTAACATTACAGGAACTGTAGCTAACCCGTCTAGTCCATCTGTTAAATTTACCGCATTAGAAGCTCCTATGATTACGAATAATCCAAACGGAATAAAAAATAATCCCATATTCCAAATTAAATTTTTAAAAAAAGGAAAATACAGATTGTACAAAAATTCATGATTTGAATAATTAATCAATACAAATAAAGCAATCGCTCCGATTAATAACTGCCCTGAGAATTTATATTTTGATTTTAATCCGCTCGAATTTTTAAATTTAATTTTTAAGATATCGTCAATTAATCCAAGACCGCCTAAACTTAAAGATACAAATATAAGTGTCCAAACGTATATATTTGTTAAATCTGCCCATAATAATGTACTAAAAATTATACCGATTATTATTATTAAACCGCCCATAGTAGGTGTTCCAGATTTTTTTATTATGTGATCAATTGGACCGTCTTGCCTTATTGGACCAGTAATCATTTTTTCAGAAAAAAATTTGATAAGTGGAGCGCCTATTATAAAAACTACTATTAATGAAGTCATAACAGATAGACCTGTCCTAAAAGTTAAATACTTAAATACATTTAAAAATGAATATTGTTCAATTAGAGAAGTGAAAAAATGAAATAACATTTAAATACCTTTTATCATCCGTTTGCTTAAATTATTTAAGTTAGTTGCATTTGATCCTTTAATCATTAAGTAATCATTATTAGCTATAATGTTATTTAAAGTAAAATCTACATCTTCCTCTTCTTGAAAAATGTTTCCCCTTTTCTCTTTATGAATATTTCTATAAGTGGTGAGAGTTTTATTGCCCTTTATGAACACTTTATCGATATCTGAATTGTTAATAACTTTTGATAGTTTTTTATGCAAAATTTCAGATTTCTGACCTAATTCAAGCATATCACCGAGTAATAGATATTTTTTAAACTTTTGTTTTTTAATTGAGCCTAATTTCTGAATCGCATTTTTAACTGATATTGGATTTGCATTATAACTTTCATCAATAAGTTTAAAATTTTTTTTGTATCTTTTAATATTATGAATCTTTCCTCTTCCCTCCGATGGTTCATAATTTTTAAAATTATTTATTATGGTATTTAGATTTAATTTTAATTCATCTAATAAAGCTAAGGAGGATAAAACATTATAAAAATTGATGTTTTTAATTTTAACTTTAAAAATTTTCTCTTTTATTTTAATAGTTAGTAATTCCTGATCTCTCTTTTTGGATTTTGAAACAAGTTGAACATTAGATTTTTTATTTATTCCGAACGTAACAATCCTCAAATTATTCTTTTTGGCTTTTTTTTCAAGATTCGTAAAGTACTCATCATCTCTATTTAAAATTATAGTACCTCCTTTTTCTAAATTTTGAATTATTTCTCCTTTTGCATCTGCAATGCCACGCAAATTTTTAAAATTTTCAATATGTGCTTCACCAATATTAGTTATTATTCCGAAGTGGGGCCTAATTAGTTTAGTGAGCTTGTCTATTTCTCCTTTTTTACTCATTCCTACTTCAAAAACTCCAAATTTATGTTCTATCTTTAATTGGGATAAACTTAATGGAACACCAAAATGATTATTATAAGATTTAGGAGAGCTTAAAGTTTTTCCAAAATTATTTAACAAATCTTTAATCAAATTTTTTAGAGAAGTTTTACCTGCACTTCCGGTAACAGCAATTATTTTAGCCCGAGTCTTTTCTCTCTTTTTGGATGCATACTTATTTAAAAATTTAATTTCATTTTTAACTTTTATAGTTTTGTTTTTTTGTTTTTTAATATTTTGAGAAGAAACAATATATTTAGCACCTTTTTTTAGTGCTTTTGTAACAAATTTTGCTCCATTATTATTTTTTCCTTTAATTGTTAAAAAAAGATTGTCCTTTTTTATCATTCTTGTGTCTATTGAAATTCCATGAAAGTTTTGTGCTTTGAAATTACTTTGAATCTCATTCAGAATTTTTTGATTTTGTAAGTAATTTTGTTGGCTAAGCGATATTTTTTTTATTTTACTATTTAGTCTTTTAATAATCTGTTTATCTGAGATTTTTATTACTCGATTTTTATAAATTTGTTCTGACTCATGTCCTTTACCTGCAATTAAAATAACGTCATTAGGCTCTGCATTTATAATTGCGGAATAGATTGCTTTTGATCTATTTCCAATGTTGAGACAATCCCTATCTTTTATATACTTCAAAATTGTTTGCCTAATTCTATGAGGATTTTCATTTCTTGGGTTGTCATCAGTAATATAAATTTTTTTACAATATGAATTGACTATTTTTGCCATCATTGGTCTTTTTTTAAAATCCCGATCGCCTCCACATCCAAAAACAATAGAAATATTATCACCATACAAATCTTGTAAAGCTTTTAAGGTTTTTTTTAAAGCATCTGGTGTATGTGCAAAATCAACATACACCTTAATATTATTAGAGAAGACTCTTACCAACTCTAATCTTCCACTGACATCTTTTATTTTTTTTAAAGAATTAAAAATTTTTTCCTCGTTTAAGTTACAAAATTTAGCAGCAGCTATCGCCATTGAAAGATTTTTTGACTGAAATTCATTTAATTTTAAATTTTTGATTTTTGATATTTTTTTATTTATTACACTGATATCTATAATTTTTAATTTTCTTCTATTTGCGATCTTTTTCAAAAACTCAAACTCTTTAATAGTCTTATCAGAAATTATTGTTTTTCCTTCTGATAGAATATTTTTAAAAAGGATGAATTTTGCATTTAAATAGGAGTTCATAGTTTTATGGTAATCGAGATGATCCTGGCTAAAATTTGTAAAAATTCCGGCCTTAAGTTTTAAATAGTTTATTCGGCTTTGGTGAAGGCCGTGGCTTGAGGCTTCAATAATAACGTTATCTATTTTATTTTTTTTTATTTTCTCAAGATCTTGATGAAGTAAAATTGTATCAGGAGATGTCAAATTTGATTTAATTGTTTTTCCTTTATATTTCAAACCTAATGTTCCTATTGAAGCAACTGGGATATTATTAAGACTTAAAATTTGATAAAATAAATCTGCTACGGAGGTCTTACCATTGGTGCCGGTAACAGCTATTATATTCTTTGGTTTTAATTGAAAGAATTTAGACGCAATTTGACTTAAATAATTTCTTATATTTGAAGTTTTAATAATTGGAATTTTTTCATTTTTATATTTACTTTTTTGTGAACAAATAATTACTGAAGCTCCTTTTTTAACAGCTTCAGCTATATATTTTTCACCGTTGGACTTTAAACCTTTTATAGCAAAAAAAATGTAACCTTTTTTAATTTTTTTACTATTAATAGCTAGACCTTTTACATTTATCTTTTTATTCTTAATCGGAATATCTTTAATTAAGTTTTTCAGCAACATACTGGTGATTAAAGTCTTTGCTTTTTATGGCTAAAATTGGTCCAATTTTTTTTATTATTTGGCCAGCAACATAGACTGAGTTCCATCCAGCCTCGTTTCTGGTACCTTTTATTTTCATTCCTCTATAATTGTAAATTAAGTTTTTTGCGACCTGGGGATTTTCTAACATTACTAATAAAGCATATTTGGGTTTGTGTGACGGAAATACTGATATAAAAGTGTTTAAATTTTCACTTTGATTATTATAATTTTGTGAAGTTCCTGTTTTACCCCCAACATCGTATCCATAAGCGTCGGCTAAGCTGGCCGTTCCTTCCTCATCAGTAACAATCTTGCGTAAAATTTTATTTATATCATCGCTAGTTTTTTTTGAAATTAATCTTCCATAATTATTATTTTTTTTGTTCTTGATTAGGTTTGGTTTAATTATAGCTCCACCATTTGTTAATGCTGCATATACTGCAAGAGCCTGTAAAGGGGTTGTAGCAATTCCGTGACCATAAGAAACCGTCTCTAATTTACATTTGTTCCAGTCAAATTTTAATGGTCTACCTACTTCCTCTAATTGTATACTAGGGCTTTTTAATAATTCTGAGTTTTTCAAAAACTGTTTATACTTTTCCTCTCCTATTTTTCTTGCAATAAGTAAAGTTCCAATATTTGATGATCTAATTAATATATCTTCGACTGATAAGCTTTTAGGAAATTCTTTTATGTCAGAAATTTCATACTTCGAACACTTAATTGATTTTGTGATATTATTTACGATCGTTTTTGGTTTGACAAGGTTATTCTCTAAGGCAAGTGCAACTGTAAAAGTTTTAAAAATTGAACCTAGCTCATAGACACCTTTAGTAATTTTGTTGATATATTTTTTATCTTTTACAGCAGCCCTCTCATTAATGTCAAAATTTGGGAGTGATACTAATGATAAAATTTCTCCATTATTTACATCCATAAGTAGTGAGGCACCCCCTTTAGCATTAAAAGTAATTAAGGCCTCGTTAAGTTCTTTGCTTATCAAATACTGAATATTTGTATCTAAAGTTAATTCAAGCGGCTGGTTTGATAAATTTTTATCTTTAAGTTCTTTATCAAAATATTTCTCTACGCCCGAGATCCCGTAATTATCGTAATCAACTTGGCCGATCACGTGACTAAATAAATTTGAGTGAGTATACACTCTTGACTGAAAAGGCTCAAAGATTAAACCTTTTTCACCGAAACTCCATAATTTTTCTTTTTCATCGTGACTAATACGTTTTTTCAAATAGAAATACTTACCTTTGTCTAATTTTTTTTTTGTTTCTTTAATTTTAAGCTCAGGAAAATTTAATTGTAATTTTATCAGGAAATTTTCTTTATTATTAATTAAATTTGGATTTACTGCTGCATGGTATGATTTAATATTTCTTGATATAATTTCACCATTTCTATCCACTATATCTCTTCTCAATAAAGAAAATTTTTTGGAGAAACTATCGTTATTATAAATCTCAATTTTATTTAAAGAAACATGAATAATTCTTGCGGCAAAAATTAAAATCAAAGAAAAAAATAAAAAAAATAACAGATAAATTCTATCCTGTAATATGTTTTTTTTTTCTATAGATTTATTTTTTTTATTAGTTTCTAAGTAATCTTCAAAAAAGAAACTAGTTTGATTTTTATTATAATATTTATCTTTTTTTTGTTTTTTTTTCATTTTCAATCTCTTGGATGGCGTATTTAGTATCTAGATTCATGAAGTCGGTCATACTTAGGAAAATTTTTGAATATTCCATAACAATATAATTATGATTGTCTAAATGATTTATTTTTTTCTCAATCATAAAAGGCGATGTTAAATAGAAAAAATCAAGTTGAGATTCGTTAAAATCTTTTTCTTTAGCAAAAATAATATTACTTAAATTATAAATTTTTTTTTCAATTTCTCTTGTTTGATTCTTTATAACTGATGTTGCAATTAATAAAGATGAAAAAATTAATATAGAAATTAAAAATTTTATTTTAAGCATCAACTCCTTCTATATCTAAATAATTGCTAAATTTTTTAAAAAGATTTTGGGGAAACAAGAATTGATTTTTACTTCTTATAGCAAATCTCATTTTAGCAGATCGTGAAGGATTATTAATTTTTATTTCATGAGATGTAGGTTTAACCACTTTTTTGTTATATTTTTCAAAAAGAAAACAAGCTGTATTATTATCTTCTGGTAAATACCTTGATGGATTTGATCTATTTTTTGAGAAGTTACTAAAAAAATATTTAACAATTTTATCTTCAATTGAATGAAAACTTACTATCACAAGTTTGCCTCCAGGTTTAAGTATTTTAGTAGCTTTAGTAATACCATTAATTAGTTCAGAAATTTCTTTGTTTACATATATTCTCAAAGCTTGAAAAGTTTTGGTGCTTGGATTGATTTTTGATGAAAAATTTTTTTTTTTACTCTTTTCAATAATTTTCACTAGCTCGTTTACTTTAGTGATTTTTTTTTCAGACCTTGCTTTAATTATATTTTTTGCAATATTGGATGCTTCGGTTTCCTCACCTAGAATTTTAATGATTAATTTTAGATGTTTTTCACTTAAGTTGTTTATTGCTTCTTGTGCAGAAATATTATTAAGACCCATTGCCATATCTAGTTTATTTTTTGATTTAAATGAGAAACCTCTATTTAAATTTTTAAGTTGAATAGAAGATAGGCCTAAATCAAAAATAATTGTATCTGCGTTTTTATTTAAAATCTTATCTAATTCACTAAATTTTATTTGATAAAATTTAAATCTTTTTTGGTATTTTTTTTGTAGTTCATTTGCCCTTGAGATAACAGCTTCATCTCTATCAATGCCTATTACTTTAGTCTTTGGAAATTTTAGCAATGCATTTGAATAGCTTCCTCCGCCAAAAGTACAATCGATAAAAAGACCGCCTTTTTCTGGAGAAGCGATTTGAATGATTTCACTCAACATCACTGGAAAATGGGAAAATTCCAGTGATGAGGTTAGAGTGTTCATTGATCTTAAAAATAGGCATTAAAACTTTTGTCTTCTTAAAAATGCAGGTATTTCGAAGTCTTCGTCTTCGCTGGTATCCTGATCGAAAAGTTGATCTCTAGCATTTTCTTCGCTCACATCTTTTGTTTCATCATCAACTTGATTTTGTTCATCTGAAAAAAGTTTAGGTGTATACTCTTCAATAAAGTTTTTTTCATTCGAAGAGTTATTTTGATGAAGTGAGTCTTCATAATTAATATTATCATTGTGTTCCATGTAGGAAGCACTTTCAATTGAAACTCCAGCTGGAATTTCATCAGGTGAAGAAGAAACATGAGATGTTTGTTCTGCTATTTTGTTTTCCTCATCACTCTCAAAACTTTCAATTAGAGCATTCTGTTCCTCATTGTTTTTAATTTCATAAGTCTCGTCTAACTTCAGAGCTGTTGCACCGTCTATTGAGTTCACAACATTTTGTTCAATATTATTTTTAGAAAATAAATTTTCTGAAATATTATTATTTCTGTTACTTGAGCCGTTAACGACATTTAAGACTGGTCTTCCATCAGAGTAAATTGTAGAACCTTTCAAGGAAGTTGCAACAATAGAAACTCTAATTTTGCCATTCATATTTTCATCTTTAATCGCACCAAAGATTAGTTCGGCTTCAGGATCTACTTCAGCTCTTATTTTATTGACTGCTGCATCAACTTCAAAAAGTTTTATATCACTTCCACCAGTAATATTTACTAGTAAACCTTTTGCTCCCTGGAGCGTATATTCATCAATAAGAGGATTATTTAATGCTAATTCAGTAGCTGCCATGGCTCTATTATCTCCATCTGCTTCTCCTGTTCCCATCATAGCTTTACCGCTAGAACTCATAACTGTTTCAACATCTGCAAAGTCAAGGTTTATCATACCAGGTCTTACCATTAGATCTGTGATACTTTGGACTCCATGTTTTAATACATCATTAGAAAGACTAAATGACTCCTCAAAGCCTGTTGCCTCGTTAGCGATTTTGAAAAGATTTTGATTAGGAACAACTATAGTAGTATCTAAGTGTTTTTTTAATTCTTCCAAACCTGCTGTTGCTCTTCTCATTCTTTTAGGTCCCTCATAAGAAAAAGGTAATGTTGTGACACCTACGGTTAAGATATTCATTTCTCTTGCAGCTTTTGCGATAACATGAGAAGCTCCAGTTCCAGTTCCTCCTCCCATTCCTGACGCAATGAAAACCATATTACTTCCTTGAATATAATTTATTATTTCATTAATTGACTCATCTGCTGCCGCTTGCCCAATATCATGCTTTGCACCAGCTCCAAGACCTTTAGTTAAATTCATGCCAATTTGGATTTTTGCATCTGCCTTACTCATTTTAAGGTCTTGTGCATCAGTGTTTACAGCAACAAATTCTACTCCTTGCATGCCAGCCTCTATCATTGCATTAATTGCATTTCCACCGGCTCCTCCAACTCCAATTACTAATATTCTTGGTTTTAATTCTCTCAACTCACCTCCGCCAACATTTATACTCATGATCCTTCCCCTTTCTGTTTATTTTCCCATTTTAAATTAGATCTATTTTGAAAAGCTTTTTTTCTAGCTATAGATTTAAACCTATTGAAGTTTTTAGGTTCCCAAATTTGAAATGTCTTGCCTAATCCAACAAATAATACGCCACTCTTGATTTTAGCATGGTTAAGTAATTTTTCTGGTATCGAGACTCTTCCTTCTGTATCAAATTGTAAATTTTCACTTTCAGATAAAACTGATGTAGCAAAGTAATCTCTTTTCTCTTCAAATGGATTTAACGTATCAATTGTATCAGATAGTTTTTCGATTCTATCTTGAGAACACGCCTCGAGTGCAGCATGATTAAAGGATGGATAGCTAATAAAACCGTTATATCCCATTGAACTTAAATGTGATCTAAAAGTAGCTGGCACAGATACACGACCTTTCTTGTCTAATTTGTTTTCGTAATTTGATAAAAACATAGCTAATTAAAAAACCTTTTTTACTGTTAATTTTCAAATCACCCTCCATTATGGGATTATTTGGGATAGTATGGGTTTTTAAGAAATAGTCAATAAGATTGTATATATGCTTTAAGTACAAAAGTAGAACGAATATGATAGATTAAGCCAGATAATCTATAAGCCGGGTTCTGTCATTGAAGATGTTATTTATCTAGGCTTAAATTCACACTTAAGCTCAAGCGGTTAACCCAGAAGACTAACTAAAGACTGTTTTTAGCATTATATGCAGTGTCTTCTCTATTTAACCTTGCTCCCAGTGGGGTTTGCCGTGCGTTTTTTGTTACCAAAAAACCGGTGAGCTCTTACCTCCCCGTTTCACCCTTGCCTCGATAAGGCGGTTTGTTTTCTGTGGCACTATCCCTGAGGTCACCCTCGCCAGCCGTTAACTGGCACTGTGTCCTTATGGAGCCCGGACTTTCCTCTGATAAAATTTTTATCAGCAACATGTCCGATTATCTGGCATACTTCTTTTATTTAATTAGTGAGCAATTATCAAGTCAATTTCTGTTTATTAGCTAAAAAATGGCTAATATTGAGGGTTTTCTGATCTATTAAACCAGTTACTTTATGAGAATTGTACCTTCTTTGAAATGCTTTAATGATCATTTTATCTTTACGCGTTCTTCTTCTTAGGTTGAAATACCTGTATCCAATTTTGTTTAAATTCTTAAAAAATAGATCACTTCTTTTGTTTTTTTTTATTTTTACATTTTCAATTTTTTCTTTATACCAAGTTCCTATCCCAAAATTACTAAGCTTTTTCCAAGGAAACTTTTCTCCAGGGTCAAGTTTTCTTAATGGAGCAATATCTGAATGACCTAAAAAATTCACATTTTTTATTTTATATTTTTTTTTTAAATTTAAACATAAATTAATGAGAGTTTTTATTTGTAAATTAGAAAAATTTTGGTAACCCCATTGGTGACCTTTATTTACTAATTCAATACCAATTGAGTTAGAGTTAAGATTATTAAAATTTTTCCATTTTGACTTTCCTGCGTGCCATGCTACTTTATTCTCCATTACTAACTGTGTAACTAAACCTTTTCTATTAATTAAATAATGGCAACTTACTTTTGAACTAGTATTTTTTAATCTATCAATAGATTCAATTTCAGATTGCATTCCAGTGTAGTGAATTACAACATATTTTATTTCTTTTCTTCTTCTAATAATTTTGGAGCAATTCAGCGATAAGTTTATTTTTTTTTTCATTTTTTTACTTATTTTGCCAAAAATATGACAAATATAAACTTTTAAAAGGTTATTATTTGTATAGCATAAATTGTATATTTATATATATAGCTTAAATAATGATGATTAAACGTATCAAAAATTTATTTATATCAGCGTTAATAATCACGCTAATTTCAACAGCGGGATTGAAAGCTTCTGAGGAATGTTTTGAGGGTGTAAGCAGATCTATTTTTAAGTTTAATATGGTTTTTGATGATATTATCCTTGAACCGATAGCGAAAGGATACAGCAAACTTCCAGAACCTATAAAAGCAGGCACAGGAAATTTTACTTCAAATGTTGCAACTCTTCTTTCTATACCAAATTCATTATTACAGGGGAATATTAAACAAGTCGGTCACGCTACTGGAAGTTTTTTTATAAATTCAACTGTGGGAATTTTAGGTTTTTTTAATCCTGCAGAAAAAATTGGCTTAAAACCACATAGAGAAGACGTGGGTCAAACACTAGGCAAATATGGATTTGGTCCAGGATGCTATTTTGTGCTGCCAGTGTTAGGGCCAACTACTGCAAGAGACTCGATTGGCTTAATTGCTGATAGCTTTATCGATCCTTTTGCGCATGTAACAATCCAAGAAAAAGAATTGTTTGGAATGTCTGGAAATAGTTTAGATTATTTTTCAGTTAAAAGTACTACTGCTGTAGATTTTAGATCAGATAATATTACTAATTTTGAGAGCTTAGAAAAAAACTCTATTGATTTATATTCTTCGTTAAAAAGTATTTACTTACAAGATAGAGAAAACAAAATTAAGAACTCGACTGACGCTCAAGACGATTGGGGAAACCTGGATAACTAATCATATTTAATGAAAAAATTAAGTATCTTGTTTTTTTTATTTATTTTTAATTTCTATACTTATGCAATACCATATAGTACGGAGCCACAAGAGTTTGTGAATGAATTAGTCAACGACGCTATAAATAAACTATCAGACAAAAATTTAACTAGTGAAGAAAAGTCAAAATATATTGAAAAAATTGCTATAGAAAATGTAGATATAAAGGCATTAAGTCTATATACTTTGGGGGAACTTAGAAAATCTTCAGAAAAAAAAGATTTAAAAAATTATCAAATAGCTTTTGAAAAATACTTTTTAAAAAGTTTGACCTCAAGATTATCAGATTATTCCTCGAGTAAATTCGAAGTTACAGACTTTGAAAAAAAAAGTGTTAATTACACAATTGTAAATTCAAAAGTAACGCCTGGGGAAGGAGATCCTCAAATAAAAATTGACTGGAGAGTGTATACCAAACAAAAGGATAAACCTCTTATCAGAGATTTAATTGTAGAAGGTTTGAGTTTAGCAAGAACTCAAAAAGAGGAGTTTGCATCTATCTTGAGCTCAAACAATGGCGATATAAACATATTAATAAAAAAATTAGACGAATTTTCGAAAAAGTAACATTGGTGGGCCCGCCAGGACTCGAACCTGGGACCAATACATTATGAGTGTACTGCTCTAACCAACTGAGCTACAGGCCCAAAGAAGCTAACTTATAACACAATTAATTATGCTTTTGCTAGGATCTTTTTATTTTCTAAAAGTTTTTTTGTATAAAACTTGAGCAGCTAAAAAATCAATTTTGTCATTGATGTCTATGCTTTCAAGTTTACTCAAAATCATAAATTTTGGTTTTCTTCCAACAATATTTTTAAGCTGTATCATTCTTTTTCTTGCAATAATATTAATACCAAACGTCAACTCAAAATAATTTTTTGGAAGATCTTGAGAATTGGGCGCTTTAAATGAATTATAGTTCAGTGATTTGTTGTTTTTCCACATAAAAGTATCTAGAGTGCTCACAGTATTGAAACTATCAAATTTATTTTTGATTAAAAAAAATTTTTTTATAAATTTTTTATACGTTTTAATTTTAATTATCGGAGATGTACAAGGACAATACATTAAATAATCACCATGAGTAGTTAAAGCCAAATGTTGAAAAAAATCACTTCCTGAACACTTTGAGCTTGCATAGTATTTATCTCTCTTTTGAAACGAAATTTTATACTTATCTGCAATTTTTTTAGCTTTCAAAGAGTCCGAGCTCACAACTATTTCATCAATCTCATTCACTTTTTTTAGCTGCTCTATTTTTAATTCTAGTA
>CACMHW010000014.1 GCA_902613545.1 uncultured Pelagibacteraceae bacterium | reverse complement strand
TCACTCAATTAGGCATTCAATTACTCTTATTTTTGAGTTGGATAAATCTTTCAAGCCAGGACTTAAAAAATTTATGATTAAAGCTGTCCCTTTAACTTTTTTGACTGCAGTAATATTTTTATTTGCAATATATTCTTTAAATAATTTTTATAAGCTTGATGAGGCTATTTTCAAGGTGATTTTTATTGGTTTGGCGTCACTTACTTTTCCGCATATATTGTTAGAATATCTTTTAGAAAAAAATGAAAAAAGAACTTAAAATTTACTTAGCATCACCAAGAGGTTTCTGCGCTGGAGTAAAAAGAGCGATTGAGATAGTTGAAAAATCTATCAACAAATTCGGTGCTCCGGTATATGTTCGTCATGAAATTGTACACAATAAGCAGGTTGTTGAGGAACTAAAAGAGAAAGGTGCAATTTTTGTTGATGAATTATCTGACGTGGATGATAGAAGTAGACCAGTAATTTTCTCAGCTCATGGAGTTCCTAAGTCAGTCCCAAAAGAAGCAAAATTAAAAAATTTATCCTTTGTAGATGCAACATGTCCGTTAGTTTCTAAAGTACATAGAGAGTCAGAACAATTAAATAAAAATGGTTTTGATATATTATTAATTGGACACAAAAACCACCCTGAGGTTATTGGCACAATGGGCCAGCTTCCAAAGGGATCTATTAAACTTATTGAAACTATAAATGATGTGGAGCTATTAAAACGGGAAGATTTTAAAAAACCTTTAGCATATATAACTCAAACTACTCTCTCAGTAGATGATACAGCTGAAATAATCTCTTATCTTAAAAAAAAGTTTCCAAAAATTAAGGGCCCGATAAAAGAGGATATATGCTATGCAACTACAAACCGACAGTCTGCTGTTAAGGAAATAGCTTCCAGATGCGATATGTTTTTTGTAGTTGGGAGTCGAAACTCTTCCAATTCTGTTAGATTAGTTGAAGTTGCAAAAAAGGCTGGCTGTAATAATTCTCATTTAATGCATTCTGAAAAAGAGATTCCATACCACGAAATAGATGACTCAAGTATAATCGGGATTTCATCTGGGGCTTCAGCCCCTGAGAAATTAGTTCAAACATTACTTGATAACATTAAAAAAAATCGAAAAGTATCTATAGAAGAAGTTGTGGTTGCTGAAGAGAAGGTTGTTTTTAAATTACCAAAAGAACTTTACTGATGGCTGTTTACACAAAGTTAAATAAAAGTGAAATAGAAGAAATTATTTCTCTTTATAAATTAAAAAACTTAGAGTCTTTTGCTCCCATAGAAGAAGGAATAGAAAATACTAATTATGTAATTATCGTAAATAAAAAAAAATATATTCTAACTATTTTTGAAAAAAGAGTTAAAGAGCAAGATCTCCCTTTCTTTTGTGAGTTAATTTCGCTACTAAACAAATCTGGTTTTAAATGTCCATTGCCTCTAATTAATTTAGAAAATAACCCAATTTCAACATTTAAAGGAAAAAAACTTACTATCCTGACATTTATTAGTGGTAAATCAAAAGAGAATTTAACTAATGAGAATTGTAAAGATATTGGAAAAGAAGCTGCAAGATTGCATTTGCTTACTTCAAATTTTAAAATTCAAAGAAAAAATGCTCTTTCAATTGAAAGTTGGAGAAATATGTTTGAAAATATTAAGGATAAAAGTATAAAAATTCATAAAGATCTCCCAAATTTAATTGAAGCAAACCTTAAAGATATAGAAAAAAATTGGCCTTCGAGTTTACCTAGCGGGATTATTCATGCCGACTTGTTTAAAGATAATATCATTTTTGAAAATAACAAAGTAAGTGGAATTATAGATTTTACTTTTTCCTGTAATGATTTTTATGCTCTCGAAATAGCAATATGTTTTAATGCTCTTTGTTTTGACGGTGTGAAGGACAATTTAAGTTTTAATGTAACAAAAGCAAAAAAATTTATTGAGGGGTACTCCTCAATAAGAAAATTATCCGATCAAGAGAGAAATAGTATAAAAATTTTGTCCCAAGGCGCTGCACTAAGATTTTTACTCACAAGAGTTTTTGATGCAATTAATACAGTAGAAGGAGCGTTAGTAAAAATAAAAGATCCAATAGAATATTTAAAAAGACTAGAATTCCACAAAAATGCAAAAAGCTATGAGGATTATTTTTTTTAATGGAATTTAAAATTTATACCGATGGTGCTTGTTCAGGTAATCCTGGCAAAGGAGGATGGGCTGCAATAATTCTCGATAAAGACACTATTAAATTTAATATTTCTGGGAATGAGAAAAACACTACTAATAATAGAATGGAGTTAATGGCTCCAATTATGGCATTAAAAAAAATTAAAAAGAAATCAGAGATTATAATTTTTACAGACTCAAAATATGTAAAAGATGGAATTACTGATTGGATTAAAAAGTGGAAACTAAATAATTGGAAAGGTTCAAATAAGAAACCAGTTAAAAATAAAGATCTTTGGATAAAATTAGATAATGCATGTTTAAAACATAAAGTTATTTGGAAATGGGTTAAAGCTCACGCTGGGAATAAATATAATAATCTTGCTGATGAATTAGCGGTGCTGGAAACACAAAAATGAGAGTTTTTAAATAATTAAAATTAAATATTTTTCAAGAAATTTTCAGCAGCAGATACTTCACAAATAGCGGTCTCTTTTTCTTCCTCTACTTTTTTAACCTCACCATTCTCTACTAGCATAGTGTATCTATTTGATCTTATTCCTAACCCTTTTTGAGATTTGTCTACCTCTGCTCCGATAGCTTTTGTAAATTTAAGAAAGGGATCACCAGCCATAAAAATTTTACTTCCAGTATTTTGATTTTCACCCCAGGCCTTCATAACATTAGGATCATTTACAGCAATACATACAATTTTTGAAATTCCTTTTTTAATAGCTAGTTCGTAATTTTTTATATACCCAGGAAGATGGAGAGCCGAACAGGTTTTAGTAAAAGCTCCAGGCATCCCTATAATAATAGTCTTGCCTTTACATAGATCTAGAACATCAATTTTTTTCACATCGTTATTTACGTCAAGATAGAATAATTCTGAACTTGGAATTTTTTCGCCTATTTTCAATCTCATTCTACTTTTCCTTTAATATACTTTTTTATCTTGTCAATATTGTTTTCTAAAACATCATACTTCTCTTTTGGTCCTAAAAATAAACATTGTATTGGAACCTCTAATTTATCATCAATTATTTCTTCTACTGTTTCTACAAATTTATATGGATGTGCAGTTGCTAAACATACAGTTTTAGTTTTATCTTTAATTTTTTCCACCGCTTTTATTGCTATTGCAGTATGAGGATCTACTATAAAATTGTACTTTTTGTAAATCTCTTTTATGCAATTAGCAGTTTCAGTATCTTTTACTTTTTCTGCATAAAATTTACTTTGAATATAATCTAGAGATTTCTTTTTTAGTTTGAAGCTACCTTCTTTATTAAGTTTTTCCATAAGTTGGCTTACTTCTTGATCATTTTCGTCTAAAGAGTCAAATATTAGTCTTTCAAAATTGCTTGCAACTTGAATATCCATGCTAGGAGAAATAGAGTTTTTAACTTTAAGAGGTTTGTATTCTCCTGAATTTATTACTCTTTGTAAAATATCGTTTTCATTAGTAGATACGATTAATTTTTTTATAGGGAGACCCATTTTTTGGGCCAAATAACCAGCATAAACATCCCCAAAATTACCTGTAGGCACAGAAAAGTTTATCTCCTCTCCTGATGAAATTTTGAAATACGAGTAAAAATAATAAATGATTTGAAAAATTATTCTGCCTAAGTTTATAGAATTTACTCCAGACATTTTTATATGATTTCTAAATTGTTCGTCATTAAACATTTGCTTAACCAAATTCTGACAATCGTCAAAATTACCTTTTACAGCAATATTAAATATATTCTTAGATATTTTATTTGAGTGATAAAAATTTTCTGAAGTCATAATTTTTCTTTGCATTTTTGAAATTTTTTCGTGAGGATGTAGAACGAATAAATTAATATTTTCTTTTTGTTTAAAAGCACTTACTGCTGCTGCGCCAGTATCTCCAGATGTTGCTACTACTATATTAATTTGATCGTTACTTTTTTTTAGAAATTCAGAGTAAATATTTCCAATAACTTGCATTGCAATATCCTTAAAGGCAAGAGTAGGTCCGTGATAAAGTTCCAAAATATTTAAATCTCCTAAAGATTTAATACTGACCACATTTTCAATTGAAAATGTATAGTATGACTTTTCAATTATTGATTTCAATTTTTGTTTTTCTATTTCTCCTTCACAAAATGATGAAACAATTTCTGTGGCCAGATCAGAGTATTTCAAATTTTTTAATCTTTTTAAATCATCAGAATTGTATTTTTTGATTTTTTCTGGAATAAATAACCCTCCATCAGGGGCGAGACCTCTCAAAAAAACATCTTTAAAACTAAATTTTTTTTTTCTATTTCTAGTGCTAAAATAATTCATTTTTTTCTTCTAAAATATAAATAATAAAAAATTATCGAGATTGATATTGCATACCACGTTATAGCATATTTGAGGTGATTGTTTGGCACATCTATACTTATCTTTTTAGGTAAGGGTGATTCAGCCTGATTATCTTCTAGAAAAATTACAAATTTGTTAAATTGCTCACCTGTAGCCTCTTTTAAATCTTCTAAATTTAATGAAAACCAAATATTATTTTTAATATCATTGTCTGGTTTAAATATACTTGGTTTATATATTTCTCTTAAAAGTCCAATTACCTCTTGGTCAGTTTCTACATTAAAATTTATGCTTGGATTATCTTTTAATTCTTTTTTAATCCAACCTCTATTAATCAAAACATTTTGATTCTTATCGGTTCTAAATGGCGTAACAACATCATATCCGGGTTTTCCACTTTCATTCAAGCTATAAAGGTAAATTTGCTTATCAAAATTAAATTTTCCTTTAGCGCTTACTCTCTGATAATTTTTATTGATTGAATTAGAGTATTCTATTGGTTTAGAGTCTAATCCAAAAGTTATTTCACTTATAAGCTCTAGCTTCCATTGCAATCTATAAAGTTGCCAAGTCCCTAAGGCGCAAAATATTGTTACAAATAGAATTACGAATAGTTGAAATAAGAATGCTCTTTTCAATTTGAGATTAACTTCCCCAAATATAGATCGCAGCAAATAAGAATAGCCAAACTACGTCGACAAAATGCCAGTACCAGGCTGCCGCTTCAAATCCAAAATGGTGTTGAGGTGTTGAATGACCTCTCATTGATCGAAATAAACAAACTGCAAGAAAAACAGTCCCTACTATTACATGAAAACCATGAAAACCAGTCGACATATAAAATGTGGAACCATATATTCCGCCATCTAAAGTAAATGTTGCGTGATGATACTCATAAGCTTGAAAACAAGAAAATATAAATCCTAAAAATACTGTTGCGATCAAACCATTTACTAATCCTTTTCTGTCATTTTCTAACATTGCATGATGCGCCCAAGTGACTGTAGTTCCTGATAATAATAAAATTAGTGTGTTAATTAATGGTATATCCCAAGGATCAAAAGTTTTAATATCTGCTGGTGGCCAGATACCGCCAATTGAGTCTGGTGGAAATAAACTTGCATTAAAAAAAGCCCAAAACCATGCAACAAAAAACATTACTTCAGAGGCAATAAATAATGTCATACCGTACCTATGTCCTATTTGAACCACAGGAGTATGATGACCTTGATGTTCTGCCTCCTCTATCACATCCCTCCACCACATAAATGCACCATAAACTACTAAAGCAAAACCAATTAATAGCAACCAAAGGGCTTTTGAGTGAAAGTAATAAACTGCTCCAAAAGCTAAGACTAAGGTAGCGAATGAAACGTAGATCGGCCAAGGACTCGGGTCAACTAAATGATAATCGTGTTTTGGTTTTTCCGCTGACATTATGTATTACTCTTTTCGTAATAGCCTGATGAAAAGAAAGTAAAAGATAACGTTACATCAGACATGTTTTTTGTTTTATTATCATCAACAACTTTAGGATCCAAGAAAAATGTTAGTACAAACTCTTTTTTTTCACCTGGTTGCAAGGTTTGTTTTTCAAAACAAAAACAGCCTATCTTGTTTAGATAAATACCAAATGGTGATGGAGACACATTAAATGTTGCCGACCCTGAAGAAATTTCATTACTAGGATTTTCAACTTTAAATTTAACTGTATGAACTTCGCCTGGTTTTAAGTTTAAAGTATTCATCTCAGGATAAAATTTCCAATCCAAAGTACTATTAATGTTTGTATCAAATCTCATTTTATAGTCTTGATTTACTATAATTTTTGGAATTTCTTTTTCAGTTGCGTTTTGAGTAGTTCCGCCAAATCCCGTTACTCTGCAAAATAAGTCGTATAATGGAACGGCTGCGAAAGATAAACCTAACATAAGTAAAAATATTGATACCAAAGCGATAGGCGTTAGATTTTTTTTGCTAATATTCATTATATTTCTCTATTATAAATCCCAATATTGTAAAAAGTTAGCACAAATAAAAAAATCATAAACAAGATTAATATCAATGCTGTAATTAAATTTTTTTTCTTTTTATCCATCATATTATTTTAGAATATTATCAATTAATAAAATTAAAAAAATGAAAAATAAGTAAAAAATTGAGTAAATAAATATTTTTCTTGCAATTTTGTTTGAAGCCTTAGCTATTTTAGAGCTATATAATTTAAAACATAAGTAAATATAATACGTTGTCATTATTGAGGTTATAATTAAATAAATTGTGCTAGCAAAATTGAAAAAATAAGGAGCTAAAACTGCTGGTGACATAATCAAAGCGTAAACAAGAATATTTATCTTTGTTGTCTTAGATCCAGAAATTATAGGAAGCATTGGAATTTTTGCTTTTTTATAATCACCTGACTTATATAAACTTAAAGCCCAAAAATGTGATGGTGTCCATAAAAAGATTATTAAAAATAATATTAACGGTTCTATAGAAATATTCCCAGTTGCTATTGTCCATCCAATAACAGGTGGTAATGCTCCAGCAGCACCACCTATAACAATATTTTGTGGAGTTTTCCTTTTAAGCCAAATTGTATAAACAAAAAAATAAAAAGCAATTGTTGATGCCAATAAGATTGCAGAAATTAAATTAGCAGAAAAAAAAATAATACTTACTGATAAAGCTGATAAAATTATACCAAAATATAAAGCTTGATCTTTTTTAACTTTTCCTGTTGGGATAGGTCTAAGACAAGTTCTACTCATCAAAGCGTCTAGATCTGACTCATACCACATGTTAAGCGTTCCAGCGGCGCCAGAACCTATAGCCACGGCTAAGAGTGAAATACAAGCATTTATAAAGTTTACATTAACTGGTGCTATTAATAAACCTACCATACAAGTAAATATGACAAGAGACATTACCCTGGGTTTCATTAAGTTAAAAAATGAACTTAGGTCTAATGCTAAACCAAGTTTAGAGTTTCTAGCTTTTATACTTATCTGGCTCAATTTACTTTACTTTAGGTAGCTCTTCAAAAGTATGGAATGGTGGCGGTGATGACACTGTCCATTCTAGAGTTGTTGCTCCTTCTCCCCATGGATTTTGTTCAGCTTTTTTCTTTTTCATGAAAGCATACAAAAGATTTAATAAAAATACTGCTAAGCCGATAATGGATATATACGAACCAATTGAAGAAATATAATTCCAACCAGCGAATGCATCTGGATAATCGGCATATCTTCTTGGCATTCCTGCTAATCCTAAGAAATGTTGTGGGAAAAATATTAAGTTTACTCCTATGAACGTCAACCAAAAATGTAGTTTTCCCAAAAATTCCGAATATTCATAACCTGTCATTTTGCTAAACCAATAGTAAAATCCTGCAAAAATTGCATACACAGCACCCATTGATAATACATAATGGAAATGTGCTACAACATAATAAGTGTCATGAAGCGCGGTATCTACACCTGCGTTCGCCAAGACAACTCCAGTTACACCTCCTAAAGTAAAAAGAAATATAAAACCTATTGCCCATAACATTGGAGTTTGAAAGCTTATAGAACCACCCCACATTGTTGCTATCCAAGAAAAAATCTTAATTCCAGTTGGGACTGCGATAATCATTGTTGCTGCTAAAAAATAAGCTTTTGTATCTGTGTCTAATCCAACCGTGTACATGTGGTGAGCCCAAACAACGAAACCAACAACTCCAATAGCCACCATCGCATAGGCCATTCCGAGATAACCAAACACTGGCTTTCTTGAAAAAGTTGAAACAATATGGCTTATCATTCCAAAACCTGGCAAAATTAAAATGTACACCTCTGGATGACCAAAAAACCAAAACAAATGTTGAAATAGAACTGGATCTCCGCCTGTTTGTGCTTCAAAGAAAGCGGTTCCGAAATTTCTATCTGTTAAAAGCATTGTTATAGCTCCTGCTAAAACTGGTAGAGATAATAAAAGCAAAAATGCTGTCACCAGAATTGACCATGAGAACAATGGCATTTTGTGTAAAGTCATACCTGGAGTTCTCATATTTAAAATTGTTGTAATAAAGTTAATTGCTCCCAAGATTGAAGAAGCGCCAGCCACGTGTAAACTTAAAATTGCTAAGTCCATTGCTGGACCTGGTTGACCAGTTTTTGATGATAACGGTGGATAAATTGTCCAACCTCCTCCTACTCCTTTTGCACCCGGAGGGCCATCAACAAAAATCGAAACTAGTAATAAAATTAGAGCGACTGGTAATAGCCAAAAAGAAATATTATTCATTCTTGGAAAGGCCATATCTGGTGCGCCGATCATGATCGGAACAAACCAGTTACCAAATCCACCAATCATCGCTGGCATGACCATAAAGAAAATCATGATTAGACCATGACCAGTAACTAAAACATTATATAAATGATAATCGCCTCCAAGAATTCCATCTCCTGGGTGCATTAATTCCATTCTCATCAAAACTGAAAAAGCAGATCCAATTAAACCAGCAATAATTGCAAATATAAGATACATTGTTCCAATATCTTTATGATTAGTTGAATAGGCCCATCTCTTCCAACCAGTTGGATTATGATGATGTTCGTGATCTGCAGTAGTTGCTGACATTAATTTATCTCCTTAATTTTTTTTTGCTACTTTGATGTTATTATTAATTTCTTCTTTAGCAAATTTAACTTTAGCCTCTTCTAGCCATTTATTATATTCATCTTCAGAAACAACATTGACTGTAATTGGCATAAAAGCATGTTTGATTCCACATAACTCAGAACACTGACCGTAGAAAGTTCCAGTTCGGTCTGCTTTAAACCATGTTTCGTTTATTCTTCCAGGAATTGCATCTCTTTTAACTCCAAAAGACGGTAGAGCCCATGCATGTAAAACGTCGTTAGCTGTTATCATAACTTTTACAACTTTATTAACCGGAACGTAAACTGCATTGTCAACTGCTAACAATCTCGGTTGATTTTCTTTTAAGTCTTTTTCATCAATCATGTATGAGTCAAAAATAATATTTTCATCTGGGTATTCATACCCCCAATACCATTGATAACCGATGGCTTTAATTGTTACATCTGCTTTAGGTATTTCATCTTGTGAATATAAAACTTTAAATGAGGGAACTGCCATAACTATCAAAATTAAACACGGTACTAGCGTCCAAATTACTTCAATTAATGTATTATGGCTTGTAGTAGAAGGCACTTGATTTTTAGAAGCTCTGTATCTTACACATACATATAAAAGTAAAAATAAAACAAAAGCTGTGATTGCTGTAATTATTGGCACAAGCATATAGTCATGAAACCAAACAATATCATCCATGCTTTTAGAAGCAGACTTTTGGAAACCTAATTGCCAGTCTTTAGGCTCATTAGTTAAAAGCGCTGTTGGCCAAGTTAAGAAAAGTGTATAAGCAATTTTTTTAATCATGAGTTTTTATACAGCTTTTAGATGATTTCACAATTTCAATTAATGCGACAATTAATGAAAGTTATTGATAAAATTTACTAATGAAATCGCGCTTATTACAGCAGTATCAGACCTTAGAATGTTTCTAGATAACGTAAAAGGTTTTACAGCTCTATTTTGCAGGATTAACTCGCGTTCTGCTGGAGAAAAATCACCTTCGGGACCAATTAGTATACAAAAGGATTTAATATTTTTAAGATCTTCGGTTTTTAAGTTTTCTTTTGAATTAACATCAGCAAATAAAATTTTTGAGTTTTCGTTAAAAGTTTGTAAAAAATCTTTTAATTTAATTACATTTTCAATTTCTGGAGGCACAAGTTGATTAGATTGTTCAGTCGCTTCAATCACTATTTTTTTTGCTCTATCAAGATTTAATTCCTTAACTTCTGATCTTTCTGAAACTATTGGAATAATTTTACTTACACCAAGTTCTGTAGCTTTTTGTAAAATAGTATCCATTGGATTTTTTTTTACCAAACAAATAGCTAGCTCAGTTTTAGATAAATTATTAATTTCTTTAATTTTTTCTAAAAACCGAACTTCAACTCTATCTTTGTCTAAAAAAATTATTTCGCTTTTCCATTCTCCGTTTTTATTAAAAAAATTTAATTTTGAGCCTCTTTTAAGTCGCATAACGTTAACAATATAATGAGTGTGCTCTTTACTTAACAGACTTGTATTATTTTCTAGTATACTGTCTGGATGATATAATCTAATATTCATTAGTGTCTATAATATAAACAAATTTTGAATTTATAAAGGAGCTTTAATGAAAAAAGGTAAAAGAGCTGGAAATTCTCCGATAGGCATTGATGTGTTGGAAGGAAAATCTTATTTTTGGTGCACTTGTGGAATTAGTTCTAAACAACCCTTTTGTGACGGTTCACATAAAGGAACTGAATTTGTACCTTTAAAATATTTAGCTGATCAATCTAAAAAAGTTTTTTTCTGCTCATGTAAACAAACAAATGATCAACCATTATGTGATGGTTCACATAACATTTAATAAATGATGAAAACAAAAGCAGTAGTATTTGACGCTTACGGTACATTGTTTGATGTAAATTCAGCTGCTGAAAAATGTAAAGATAAAATTGGAGTAAAGTGGGAAATATTTGCAAATTTTTGGAGAACTACTCAGCTTGAATATACTTGGCTTAGAAGTTTAATGAAAAGGCATAAAAATTTCTGGGATGTTACTGAGGACAGTTTGGATAAATCAATGAGAGTGTTCAATATTAACAAAAATATGAAAAATGAGTTGCTAAATCTTTACAAAATTTTATCTCCTTACCCCGAGGTAAAAGAGGTCTTGGAAGATTTAAAAAAGAAAAACTTCAAACTTGCCATACTTTCTAACGGGACGCCTGATCTTCTAAATGAACTAGTTGAAAGTAATAAGTTAAATAATTTATTTGATGATCTATTTTCTATTGAAGAAGTGAAAATTTATAAACCTGACCCAAGAGTTTATGAACTACCAATTAAAAAATATAAAATTAAATCTGAGGAAATCACTTTTTTAAGCGCGAATACATGGGATGTTTCAGGGGGCGGGAACTTTGGATATAATTCCATTTGGGTTAATAGACATAACTCGATATTCGATATCCTCGATTTTCAGCCAAAAAATGAAATCAGCAATTTAACGCAGCTACTTGATATAGTTTAAACTTTTATTATAAATACTCAAATGTCTCAAATTGAAGTAAAAAAAATTATTAAAGCTTTAAACGCCTCAGATGGTGCAGGAGTAAAATTAAAAAGAAGCATTGGAACTCCAGAGGCAGATTATATCGATCCATTCTTAATGCTTGATGAATTTGGTTCTGAAAATAAAGATGATTATGTGGCTGGCTTTCCTCCTCATCCACATAGAGGAATAGAAACAGTAACCTACATGTTAAACGGAGAGTTTGAACATCAAGATAGTACTGGAGCTAAAGGTGTTATGACATCTGGAGATGTACAATGGATGAAAACTGGAAGAGGAATTATTCATTCCGAAATGCCTGCTATGAAAGAAGGTAAATTATTAGGCTTTCAACTTTGGATAAATATGCCGGCTAAAATGAAAAAGAATAAGCCAGAATACCTTTACATCAAAGGAAATGAACTTGGAGAACACAAAGATAATGAGAAAACTGTAAAAGTAATTGCAGGCAAATATAAAGAGGCTGAAGGACCAGAAAAAAATCATAACGTTGATCCTATTTATTTTCATGTAATTTTAAATGAAGGAAAAGAATTTAATTGTGATGTACCTTCAGGACACAATTCTTTTGTATACCTATTAAAAGGAGAATTAAACATAGGAGAAAAAAGCCACAATAAAACAGCTGACTCAAACTTAATATTATTACAGAGGGGCACTAAATTAAAAATTAAAGCAAGCAAAAAATCTGAGTTTTTATTTATAGCTGGCAAGCCGATTGGTGAACCTATTGCAAGAGGCGGACCATTTGTAATGAATACAAAAGCTGAAATACTAGAGGCTATTCAAGATTATAATAACGGAACATTTGCTAAATATTAAAAGTTAAAGTACGTTTCCGTAAAAATGACAAAATCTATTATAATTAAAAAGAGTGGAGGTCCTGAGGTATTAGAACTTCAAGATGTAAATGTTGGCTCTCCAGGACCAGATGAAATTAAAGTTACTAATTACGCGATTGGTCTAAATTATATTGATACTTACCATAGATCTGGTTTGTACCCCATTAAGTTACCAAGTGGAATTGGTTTAGAAGCTGCTGGAAAAATTAATGAAGTTGGTTCAAATGTTACTGAATTTAATAAGGGCGATAACGTTGCTTACGCCTCGGTTCCTTTAGGAGCTTATGCACAACAAAGAGTTATTCCAGCAAAGATAGCTGTTAAAGTTCCTCAAGGGATTTCACATGAGTTGGCTGCTACTCTAATGACAAAAGGTTTAACTACGAATTATTTACTTTCTAAAACTTACAAGATTAAAGCTGGTGAAACAGTTCTTTTCCATGCAGCTGCTGGAGGAGTTGGTCAAATTTTTGCTCAGTGGGCTAATAGTATTGGAGCGAAAGTTATTGGAACAGTTGGATCAGATAATAAAATCAAAATAGCTGAAGAAAATGGTTACTCTCATGTTATTAATTATACGAAAGATAATTTTGCAAAAGAGGTTATGAAAATTACAAATAATAAAGGAGTACCCGCAGTTTTTGATGGGGTAGGAAAAAAAACATTTCATGGGTCATTAGAATGTCTTTCAACAAGAGGTATGATGATAAGTTTTGGAAATGCGTCTGGCCCCTTAGATCCTGTGAATGTTCCAAAAGAAATACAACCCAAAGGTCTATACTTAACAAGACCTTCAATAGGTCAATATTTTAGTAATAGAAAAGAACTTCAAGCTGGAGCTGATCAAATTTTTGAAAAGATTAAATTTGGAAAAATAAAAATTAGAATTTCAAAAAAATATAAACTTGCAGACGCTAAAGATGCACATGCCGATTTAGAAGCAAGAAAATTAATTGGCCCAGCGATTTTAATTCCTTAATGACAAAAAAAATAATCTCTCCTTGTATCAGTATTTGTAAAACTGACCCTGTTACTGGTTACTGCTATGGATGCGCAAGAACCAATGAGGAAAAAAAACAATGGAAAAGTGAAAGCACTACTAAAGAGTGGAAGTTAGAAAACCTCAGAAAAATTAAATCAAGAATGCAAGGATGGCAATTAAATACTTTTGAGGAGTCCTACAAACATAAAATCAATCAAGGAATATCACTTTTTAAAAAAAAACTTTTAGAGGGTTGATCTATAAATCTTTTTTCATAGAGTCCATGTCACTAAGGTGATATTTTAAAGCTTCATTAGACATTCTAACTTCTTGTAAGAATAAGAAAATTGAAATTATCATACAAATGCAGCAAAACGCAAAACTAAGCCTAGCATAAAATGTTAAGTCCAAATACAAAAGTAACACTGTAAGCATATTAAAAAGGAAACCAAAGGATGAGAAACCCATTACATATTTGAGATAATTAGTTCTTTTATTTAAAACATGAAGTTGATTTTCTAATTCCGGTGGAACTTTTTTTTCAAAAGTGTATTTGTCATGAAGTTGTCGAATTAATGCACTTAAAGTGTGAAAACGATTGCTATACATGGTCATCATTAAGGGAATTGCAGGGAACATTAGAGCTGCTACTGTGTAATCTATATCCATATCGAATCAAATTGATTATGTAGATAGTGTTTGATATTTACAAGTAATATTTCATGAACCAATTTAAAATTTTCGTAGAATTATCCAGATTAAATAAACCTATAGGATTTATGCTTTTATTCTGGCCTTGTTCTTGGGGGTTAGCTTACGCATATTATTTTAATCAAAATTTAAATTTATTTATTAATTATTTGATTCTTTTTTTTCTAGGCTCACTTCTCATGAGAAGCGCAGGCTGTATTTTTAATGATATAGTAGACAAAGACTTTGATATTAAAGTTGAAAGAACAAAAAAAAGACCAATCACGTCAGG
>CACMHW010000013.1 GCA_902613545.1 uncultured Pelagibacteraceae bacterium | reverse complement strand
ATCTTTTGATATTGCGATTTTTGCGTCAATAAAGGGAAGTTTATATTTTTTATTAAAAAAATAACTTTTATAAAAATCTTTATTTCTATCATCAATTTTTTTTATCTTTTTAATTCTGTTATTTAAAACAATTTTTGCCTTTTTATATGTACGAATATCTGGGTCTTCAAAACAATAATAAACTTTTTTGACTCTCTTTTTTTTTATTAAATTTGTACAAGGAGGCGTTAATCCATGATGTGTGCATGGCTCCAAGGTAACGTACATATAAGCGTCTTTGAAATTAAGATTTTTACTTAGTGCATTATATTCTGCGTGTGGTCTCCCGTTAATAGATGTTACGCCTGAACTAATTACAGAATTATTTTTAACAATTACACATCCAACAGATGGATTTTTATTTGTCTTACCAACATTACTATCTGCTATATTAAATGCTAAATTTGAAAAAAAATTATGATTTCGCTTCATCAATATTGCCTACGAATTCCTCAAAATCTTTTGCTTCCTTAAAATTCTTGTATACAGAGGCAAAACGTACATAGGCAACCTTATCTAAAGATGAAAGACCTTCCATAATAAATTTTCCTATTGTCGGTGTTGGAATTTCACTTTCACCAAGTCCTTCTAAATTTCTTACAATTTTTGAAATAAACTTTTCTATAGTTTCAGAGTCAATTGGCCTTTTTCTTGTTGCTATTCTTATTGATTTTGAAATTTTATCTCTATCAAAAGGCTCTCTTTTTCCATTGCCTTTGATAACAGTTAATTCTTGAAACTGAACTCTCTCAAATGTTGTGAATCGTTCTTTTCTTTCACATCCACACAATCTTCTTCTTCTAATCGCAGTACCGTCTTCAGTTGGACGAGAGTCAACTACTGACGTGTCTTTTTCTCTACAAAATGGACAAAGCATAAATATTCTAACTACTATATATAGGAAAAAATGAACAAAGTTCAATTATTTCTTTTTGAACTTCTTTTTCTATTTTTGAGTTATCTTCTTTATTTTTGCTTAAACCATCTATTACTTTATAAATCAGATCACCAACTAATTTAAATTCATCAGTACCGAAACCTCTAGTCGTACAAGCCGGTGTCCCTAATCTTATGCCTGATGTTATCATTGGACTTTCACTATCAAAAGGAATTCCATTTTTGTTACAAGTTATATTAGCTCTTCCCAATGAAGCCTGGGCATCTTTACCAGTAACACCGAATGATCTTAAATCTATTAACATTAAATGAGTATCTGTACCTCCAGAAAAAATCTTAAAACCTCTGTCATTTAGTTTCTCGGCGAGAACTTTGGCATTGTTAATTACGTTTTGTGTGTACTTTTTAAAATCTGGTGAAAGAGCTTCCTTAAAACATACAGCTTTAGCTGCTATTACGTGCATCAAAGGACCTCCTTGTAATCCAGGAAATATTGCACTATTAAATTTTTTTATTAAATCTTCTCTGTTCGTTAAAATTATTCCTCCTCTTGGTCCTCTTAAAACTTTATGAGTAGTAGAAGTTACTACATCAGCATATTGTGTTGGATTTGGATAGGCTCCGCCAGCAACTAATCCTGAAAAGTGAGCCATATCAACTAGTAAGTAAGCGCCAACCTTATCACAAATTTCCCTAAATTTTTTAAAATCTATAATTCTTGAATATGCACTTCCTCCAGCAATTATAAGTTTGGGTTTATTTTCTATAGCAAGTTTTTCAACACTTTCGTAATCAATAAGTCCAGTGTTTTTATTCACTTCGTAATGAAGAGCGTTAAACCATTTTCCTGACTGAGCTGGCTTAGCTCCATGTGTTAAGTGACCACCTGAATTTAAGCTCATAGCCAATGTAGTGTCACCTGGTTTTAATAATGCTAAATAAACAGCACCATTTGCTTGTGCGCCCGAATGAGGTTGAACATTAGCAAATTTGCAATTAAATAATTCTTTTGCTCTATCGATTGCTAAATTTTCAGAAATATCAACATGTTCACATCCGCCGTAATATCTTTTTCCAGGATAACCTTCAGCATATTTATTAGTCAATACTGATCCTTGAGCTTCTAACACTGCTTTAGAAACAATATTTTCAGAAGCAATTAGTTCAATATGATTTTGTTGTCTTAAAAACTCTTCCTCGATTGATTTGTACAATTCTTTATCAGCTTCTTTTAAATCTAATTTAAAAAAGCTATTTAAATATTTATTTAATTTTACAGCTATCGACATAATTAAATTTTTTTAACCCTTCTCAAATGTCTGCCACCTTCAAATTTAGTATTAAAAAATATCTCAACTAATTTTAAAGATAAATTTTTTTTTGTTAATCTAGATCCTATCGCAATTATATTAGCATTATTATGCTGTCTAGACAATCTTGTAGACTTCGTATTATAGCACACCGCAGCTCTAATTGATTTGATTTTATTGGCACTTATGGCCATACCAGTTCCAGACCCACAAACTAAAATACCTACATCGCTCTTTTTTAATTTGATTCTATTACCTAATTTTTTAGCATAATCTGGATAGTCTACTGAGTTATCATTATACGGTCCCATATCAAAGACTGACATTTTTTTATCTATTAAGTAATTTTTAATATCCTCTTTTAATTTATAACCTGCATGATCTGAGGCAATACATGCAGTTTTAAAAATTTTATTTAATTTTATATTGCCCATAATAACTAATTAAATTACAGTGTTTATATTTATAATAATATTTTTGTCGCATTATATTATAAAAAATCAGGACTTTACATGAAAACTGTTGGATCTTATCCCAAAACAAGGCTTAGAAGATTAAGAAAGTCTAAATGGCTGCGAAATCTAGTTTCTGAGAATAATATTTCAAATAATGATTTAGTTTTACCGATATTTATCAGAGAAGGTAAAAATAAAATAGAGCAAATAAAATCTATGCCTGGTGTTAATAGATATTCTGTAGACAAACTCTATACTATTTTAAATGAAGTAAGAAAATTTAAAATACCTATGGTTGCTTTATTTCCTTATACACCAAATAATAAAAAAGATGATAAAGGTTCTGAAGCTTTAAATCCAAATAATTTGATTTGTAGAAGTTTGAAAGTTATTAAAACAAAATTTCCTGACATTGGTGTTATGTGTGATGTTGCATTAGACCCATACACATCACATGGTCACGATGGTATTATAATAAAAAATAAAATAGATAATGATGAAACAATAAAAATACTAGTCAAACAAGCTTTACTTCAAGCAGAGATGGGCTGTGATATCATAGCACCATCAGACATGATGGATGGAAGGGTTGGAGCAATAAGAAAAGCCTTAGATAAAAAAAAATTTTATGACGTTAGTATTTTATCTTATGCAATAAAATACGCCTCAAATTTTTATGGTCCCTTTAGAGATGCTGTTGGAAGCAAATCAAAACTAAAAAAAAATAAAAAAACATATCAAATGGACTACAGAAATAAATTAGAATCTTTTAGAGAGGTAGGTCTAGATATTAAGGAAGGTGCGGATCTAGTAATGATAAAGCCAGGAATGTTTTACTTAGATATAATCAGCAATATAAAAAAAAAATTTAATATTCCTGTAATAGTATATCAAGTTTCTGGAGAATATAGTTTATTAAAAAAAGCTATAAGAAATAAAATTTTATCAGAAGATGCAATGATTGAAAGTATAACTTCTTTTAAAAGATCTGGAGCCTCTGCGATAGTAACTTATTTCGCACTTGAAATAGCAAAAAAAATAAAACAAATTAATTAAAATAGTTTTCAAATAGAATTCTTGATTTAGGAAAGGCTAAATTATTAGGAATGAAGAATCTATTTTGGATAATATGTCTAGTGAAATAAAGTGATTTTTTGATTAAGTAATTACTAGCTTTATCAGGAATTTTTTTAGAAATAAGATATTCAGGTACCTCATAATAAAATGACTCTATTTTTATTTTTTTAATTTCACCTTCATTTGTTAAATCATTTTTAAACTTTGATAAATTGGGATCATATCCTAAATTTTTAATAAGATTTAATTCAAAAAAAATATATAATATTACCCAATTTTCTAAATTTAAAGACTCTATAAATTTCTCGAAAGATTTAAATATACTTTGATTAGGTTGTAACTCCGGCAACAAAATATTTAAAATTGAGCACAAAGATATTAATGCCGAGGTCCTTTTTTTGTCATTAAAATAGCTTGGTGATACTGGTTTAATCAGCTCAGTTTTAAAATAACCAGCTTTATTTTCATTCTTTGAATTATAAATAACAAACAGTTTATTCGAAAGTTGTAAGTAATTTCTTATTTTTCTTGAATTACCGCCGTATACGACCCCAGATACTTTGCCTTTAGATTTAGTAAATACATTTATTATATTTGCATTTTCTCTAAACTTTCTTTTTGATAATAAATAACACTCATCTTCCCAATTCATATTTTTAATATCTTTATTAATTTAGCTGCTGCATTTTGTTGAGCTTGTTTTTTTGAACTTCCTGACCCTGAAATCTTTTTAGACTCAGGAATCTCAACTATTGTTTTAAATAATGGATTGTGTTGGGGTCCTGTTTTTTTAAAAAATGTATATTTAGGTAATACTTTAAATCTTTTAAGACTAAATTCTTGAAGTTTAGTTTTAGAATCAATAATGGTAACTATTGATTTATCAATATAAGGTTCCCAAAAATTTAATATAAAATTTTCCGCAGATTTAATACCACTATCCTCATAAATCGCTCCAACTATAGCTTCAAGACAGTCGCTTTCAATTTTGTCAGCAGATCTCTCTAGATTTTTATGTGAGGATCCTAAATAAAGAAATTTTTTAATATTTAATTTTTTCGCAATATCTATGCATGTTTTTTTATTAACTAGATTAGCAAATTTTTTATCAATTGCGCCTTCTTTTTCATGCGGATACTTATCTAATAGAGTTTTTGAAATTATAAGTCCAAGTACTCTATCACCTAGAAATTCTAATTTTTCATTATTTTTACTATTATTATAGCTTTTATGAGTTAGTGCCTTATGCAACAAGTTTTTATCCTTAAAATTATATTTAAGAATTATTTCAAATTCTTTAATGGGTTTATTCATTATAACTTTTTAAAAGTTCGTTTATACCTTAATGAATTATTAAGATTCCAAATTTTTAACATACTTCCTTTTTTTGTATCATTTGAAAAAAAAATAAGTTTAGCTTTTCCAACCAGATTTAATTTTTTTACATAGCCTACATCTTCAAGATATCGACTATCTTTTGAACAATCTCGATTATCACCCATCAAAAAAAAGTGGTTTGTTGGGACTACATATTTTTTTGTATTTTTTAAAGTTCCTTCTTTTTTATAAGAAACTAAATGTTCAACACCATTAGGCAAAGTTTCTATAAATGAATTTGTATCTAGTAAGTAGTCACCACACCTTATAGATTCAGAAATTTTAATAGAGCGTCTAGGAATAAGAGATTCATTAATATATAAGTTACCGTTAATAAATTGTATCTCATCACCAGGTAAACCGACTAAACGTTTGATATAATCTGTTCTATTATCTGCAGGTGTTTTAAATACAACTAAATCTCCTTGAATCGGATTTTTTGAAAAAAAACGTTTATTAGATACATTTGGACTAAATGGAAAGGAATGTTTGCTATATCCATAAGTATATTTTGAAACAAATATTCTATCTCCTACTAGCAAAGTAGGTTCCATTGATGAAGATGGTATATAGAATGGTTGAATAATTAACGATCTAATTAAAACTGCAATTACCAGAGCAGCTATTAAAGTTTTAATATTATCTATAATTATATTAATAATCTTATTTTTTGTCATATACTAATCGTCACAAAAGCTACTGCATAATTTTTTTCATCAGTTAAAGATAAAGAAATCTTATATTTTTTTTTTTTTAATTTTTTTTCAACAATTCTTTTTGTGGGATCAATTAGCTTTATATATGGTTTACCACTATTTTCATTCAGGATTATAATTTCATTAAAGCTAAGTCCTTTTGATATTCCTGTGCCTAGAGCTTTGGAAAAGGCCTCTTTAGCTGCAAATCTTTTTGCATAACAGCTGGAGGTATTTTTTGATTTATTACATTTTTTTATTTCATCTTTATTAAATAATCTTTTTAAAAACTTTTTATTTATAATTAATTTATTAATTCTACTCACCTTAATAATATCAGTTCCTATTCCAAATATACCCATTATCTATTTAATTATATTTTTAAATTTTTTTATTGTTCTCTCTAATCCCACAAAAATAGACTCGCCAACTAAAAAATGTCCGATATTGAATTCTTTAATACCTTGAATATTAGATAAAATTCTTGCAGATTTATATGTCAAACCATGTCCTGCATGTATCTCTAAACCTAATTTATTGCCATAATTTATTGCATTTTTGATTTTAAATAATTCTTTTTTATAATTTTTATTTTTATTTACTAGATTACAAAATTTACCCGTATGAATTTCAACACAATCTGCATTTAAATTTTTTGAGTCTTTAATATCTTTTAAATTTGGTTCTATAAAAAGACTTACTCTAGATTTATTTTTTTTTAGTTTTTTAATTATTGTGGTTAAAAATTTTCTTCTATAGTTTAGGTTAAGGCCGCCTTCAGTTGTTATTTCTTTTCTTTTTTCGGGAACAATACAAATAAAAGGAGGTTTTCTTTTCAAAGCAATTTTGAGCATTTCTTTGGTTGCTGCAATTTCAAGGTTTAATGGAATTCTTAATTTTGAAATAATTGTTTTGAGATCTAGCTCATTTATATGGCGCCTGTCTTCACGTAAATGTATAGTAACAGAATCTGCTCCACATTTTTCGGCTTGTAATGCTGCTCTTAAAGGATCTGGATAATTCTCTCCTCTAGCATTTCTTACAGTTGCAACGTGATCTATGTTTACACCCAGTCTAATTTTTGGCATTAGAGATTTCTACTTCCGGGTTTTATTGCGTCTATTCCTATTAGCTCTTTAGGCAAATTTTCTTTTGTATAAGTTGGAATACTTAATTGTACTTGAGATACAATTTTATCTTTAATTAAAGATTTGCCATTCGATCTATCAATAATACAAGCATATCCAACAATTATGGCGCCCATTTTTTGAATTATATTCGAACACTCTAAACTAGATTTTCCAGTAGTTATTACATCTTCAACAATTACAACTCTTTGATTTTTTTTTATGAGAAAATCTCTTCTTAAGACAAATTTTCCGTCAACTCTTTCTGAAAAAATTGTCTCTTTCTTCAGCAATCTTCCAATTTCATAACCAATTACAATACCCCCAATCGCAGGTGATAAAATTAAATCAAAATCTTTGAATTCATTAATTATTTTTTCAGATAATGATACACAAATTTTATGAGCTTTCTGTGGTTTGCTCATAAGTTTTGCGCATTGAACGTATTGTGGACTATGCAATCCAGAGGATAAGATAAAATGTCCTTCTAAGAGAGCATTAGTTTCTTTTAAAATTTTCAAAGATTCTTCTAATGAAAGCATTTTTTTTCTGTTTGTGTCGAATTATCTTAAACCTTAAATTACTTTGCTTTATTTGACTTATCAAGTTTGTAAAATTTTTCAAATCTTTAATTTGCAAATCGAACGAGAAGGTAAGATGTTCTTTATTTCTTTTTATAATTTCTAAATTTACTATATTTCCTTTATTAAGACCAATTAATGACGTTATGTGCCCCAAAACACCGGGTTTGTGTGGTAAGTCCACTTCTATAGTACTTGAGTAATTTTTTTCTTGAGTTTTGATACTTTCAGTTGATTTATCCTGCCAATATCTTCTTATGGCAGATCGAGCTTTACCGGTAGCTGATGATGATAACCAATGAAGAGATGGGGACGCGTTTTTTGAAGTTTCTATGCTAATTAAATCTCCATTTTTTAAAATAGTTTGTAGAGTAGAAGACCGACCATTAACGGTACATCCAATCGCGCTATTGCCGATTTTTGTATGAACAGCATAAGCAAAATCTATAGGTGTTGCATTTTTTGGTAATTTAATTACAGCTCCTTTTGGAGTGAAACAAAAAACATTATCTTGGAACATTTGTAATTTTGTAAATTCATAATAATGTTCTGGGCTTGTGCCCGCTTCAATAATTTCTACCAAATCTCGCAACCAATCATACTCTTTCCAAGAAAGTTCTGAAAATTTTTCTGACGATTTATATTTCCAATGTGATGCGATACCTCTTTGAGCAAATTCGTGCATTTCATGAGTTCTAATTTGAATTTCTATTCTATTTTTTTTTGGACCAACAACGGCTGTATGTATAGATTTGTAGTTATTTATTTTTGGCGTTGAGATATAATCTTTAAATTTTCCAGGGATCGTAGAAAATCTGCTATGAAAAATGCCTAGTGTTTTATAACACTCCTCAACACTTTTAACTATTACTCTGAATCCTATAATATCAGTTAATTGTTCAAGAGATATTTTCTTATTTTGAATTTTTCTCCAAATTGAAAAAGGAGTTTTTTCTCTTCCAGTAATTGTTGCAATAATACCGTTGCTTTCCAAAATCTCTATTAGTTCATGTGAAATATCTTTAAAAGTATCATCTTTATTATTTTTTATAAAATTTAGTCTCTCTAAAATTAGATCTCTAGCTGGTTTATTTAAGACAGAAAATGAAAGATCTTCTAGTTCATCACGAATTCTATTCATGCCCATTCGGTCGGCTAATGGAGCGTATATTTCCATAGTTTCTTTAGCTTTTCTTATAATTTTTTCTTTATCTTTAACAAATTGAATTGTTCGCATATTATGTAGCCTGTCAGCTAACTTTACTAATAAAACTCTTATGTCTTTTGAAGTAGCTAAGATTAATTTTCGAAAGTTTTCTGCTTTAGAGTCATCTGATGCTTGATCCTCCAATGCAGATATTTTTGTTACACCTTCAACAAGGTTGGCAACTTCTTCACCGAATTCTTTTTTAACAGTTTCATATGTTACATTTGTGTCTTCAATAGTATCATGTAGAAGACCGGTGGTAATTGTAGCGCTATCTAATTTTAATTCAGTTAATATTTTTGCTACAGCTAATGGATGAATGATATAAGGGACACCTTCGTCTCTTTTTTGATTTTGATGTGCCTCTAATGCAAAATTGTATGCTTTATTTAAAGACTCCGAATTTAAAAACTTGTTGTATGATTTTATTTTATCAATTAATTCATTATTATTAATCATATTTGAATATTAACATTTTTCTTCAACCTTGTAATCTCTATCCTAGACTTTTGACTTAATTTATTAATCAAAAATTCCACGTTTTTCTTTAATATTGGATGTGACCAATTGGGATCGATTTGATAAATTGGATATAAAACGAAATTTCTCAAATGGGTTTTTGGGTGAGGTAAAATTAATTTATCAGTATTTTTAATCAAGCCTTTGAAATCAATAATATCTATATCAATTATTCTTGGATGATTTTTTGCAGTTTTTACTCTACCTAATTTTTTTTCGATTAAATTAGTAATTCTAAAAAACTCTGAATAATCTTTATCAAAATTAACTAATATTCCAATGTTAACAAATTTTGGGAAATTTGTATTTGGATAAGATGGTGTTTCGTAAAAATTTGAGATTTCTAAAATTCTAACTTTAGCCTCTTGTAATAGATTAATTGCTATAGAGATATTATCCATTTTAGAGCCATGAATAGACTCAAGATTAGACCCGATATTAATATGTATCATTTATTATTTTTACTTAATAACCTTGCTTTTTCTCTATTCCAATCTCTAGTTTTTTTAACTTGTCTTTTGTCATAAAGTTTTTTTCCTTTTGCAACTGCTATCTCAACTTTTACTTTTCCTTTTGTAAAATATAATTTTGTTGGAATAATAGTAAGTCCATCTTGATTTATGCTGCCAATTAATTTGTTAATTTCTTTTCTTTTTAAAAGGAGTTTTCTTTCTTGTTTTGGATTATGATTATTGTAAGAAGATTGTCTATATAATGGAATATGTGAATTAATTAAAAATAATTCACCATTATTATCGATAGCATAGGAGTCTGCTATACTTCCCTTGCCATCTCTTAATGATTTAACTTCAGATCCTTTTAGTGTAATTCCAGCTTCTATTTTTTCTAAAAAAAAGTAATTAAAACTTGCCTTTCTATTTAAGCAAATTATTTTTTGTCCAGAAGATATTTTTTGCTTCATTAAATTAACTTAGCTACTTTTAAAGCGTCTGAAACTTTTTTCTTTGTTTCATCTCTAATTTCAACTAAGGGCAATCGTACACTTGGACTGCACATTTTAAGTAGGGATGCTGCATATTTTACAGGAGAAGGATTGCTTTCAATAAAAAGAGAAGAATGCAAAGGCTGAAGAATTTTATCTAATTTTGCTGCCTCGGTCATATCATTTTTACAAGCTTTTTGAAATTCAGAAGATAATTTAGCCGCAACATTAGCTGTAACGCCGATTGCACCCACTCCGCCACGTTTATTAAATTCTAATGCATTATCATCATTACCAGTTAATTGAATAAATTCTTTACCCATAGACTTTAGTTGAGCATCTACTCTGTTTAAATCTCCAGTAGCATCTTTAACGCCAACTATATTTTTTAATTCATACAATTTTGACATTGTCTCAACAGACATGTCTATTACTGATCTTGAGGGTATATTGTAAATTATAATTGGTATACCAACATTATCATTAATTTTTTTGTAATGTTGGTATAAACCTTCTTGTGTTGGTTTATTATAATATGGCGTAACAACTAGTAGAGCGTCAGATCCAGCTTTTTCAGCATATCTAGACAAATCAATAGCTTCATCTGTTGAATTTGAGCCTGTTCCAGCAATTGTGGGTATTTTACCTTTACACTCTTCAACGGCAATTTGAATAATTTTTTTATGTTCACTATGAGATAAAGTGGGTGACTCTCCTGTCGTGCCACCTGGAACTACTCCGTTAGTGCCGTTTTTTAAGTGATAATTAATTAATTTTCTATAGGTGTCTTCATCAAGACTGTCATTTTTAAATGGAGTAATTAATGCAACAATTGATCCTTTAAGCATAAGACATTATAAGGTAGTTATCCTTGAATTTATGCTTAATAGATTAATTAGTCTAGTATTTTTATTAACTTTTTTGAATATTAATGAGGTTTATTCAGAAAATAATTTCTTACTACCTCAGAAAAAACCATCAATTTTTAAAAAATCAGAAAAACAAATAAATGAAATAATAGGTAAAAATTTACCAGTTCCCAAGCCTAGGATTGAAAATAAAAATACTGAGAAAAGCACGCAAGAAGCAGAAAAGACAAAAGCTGAAAAACAAAAAACAAAATCTACTGAAAAGATAATTTCTTCAGCTTTTGTTTTTCCAAAAAAAAAGCCAATTACTTATAAAGTTTCTTCAAAAGAAGTTGTATCATCTAAAGTACTCAATAAAAAAGATTTTGAAAGGGCAAAAGAAACAATAAAATTTATTAAAGAAAAAAAATGGAATAGCGCTTTAAAAAGTGCTCAGAAAGTAAAAGATAGTGAATTCAGAAAGCTTATTACATGGATGCACCTTAAAACCACTAGAAATGGTGCTTCTTTCAATGAATACAAAAAATTTATTGAACAAAATGATTATTATCCAAGAATTAATAGAATAAGATATCTCGCTGAGGAAAAAATATACCTAAGAAATAACTCTCCTACTTCCGTTATTAATTGGTTTGAAAAATATCCTCCTTTAGGTGGATTAGGTAAGATTAAATTAGCTGAAGCTTATCTAGAACAAGGAAAACTAGAAGAAGTAAAAAAATTAGTAAAAGATGGGTGGAAAACAGCTGAGATAAGAAAGAATGATTTAGGATATTATAGAGCAAAATTCAAAAAGTTTTTAACCTCTGAAGATCATATCGCACGAGCTGATTATTTGGCTTGGGAAAGAAAATATTGGGATCTTAAAAGAATGTTAAAATATTTGCCTACAGATCAAAGAGCTTTATATAATGCCAGACAAATATTAATGAGTAACTCTTATGGCGTTGATAACGCTATTGCTAAAGTTCCTCAATATCTAAAGAAAGATCCTGGCTTGGAATTTGACAGGCTTAGGTGGCGAAATCGTAGAGGTAGATTAGATGGATCCCTTGAAATTTTATATCAAAATGCAAATAAAACAGAAACTCAAATGGTAAGACCTGATAAATGGTGGGAACAAAGGGAAAGTGTTACAAGAAGCCTTATATATAAAAAAAGATATAAGACAGCTTATAAAATTTCAAGTGAGCACTCATTATCATCAGGACCATCATTTGCCGAGGCAGAATGGCTATCTGGTTGGATCGCTTTAACATTTCTTAAATCTCCAGAGTATGCAATTAACCATTTTCAAAATTTTTATAATAATGTTGGATACCCTATTAGTTTAGCAAGAGGAGCTTTTTGGTTGGGAGAGTCTTATTCAAGTTTAAACGAAAAAGATGCAGCAAATAAATATTATGAAGAAGCTGCTAGATATCCAATGACTTATTACGGACAATTAGCTTTTAATAAAATAAATCCAGGCGGAAACTTTGAATTAAAGGATGAAAGTTTTTTTGATAAAGAATTTGAAAAAGAATTTAAAAAAAATAAATTAATTAAACATGTAATACTTTTACATGAATTAGATGCAAGCCAATATGCGAAAGATATTTTGAAACATTTAGCTCAATTAAATATAGATAAAGGAAGCGAAGTTTTGGCAGCTGAGTTATCAACTTTGGTAGAAAGATATGATTTTGCTATTCAAATTTCAAAAAAAGCATCTTATGAAAAAAGATTTTATAATAAATATAACTACCCAGTTATTGCCACACCTAAAATAGTAAATAAAAAAGAAATGCCAAAACAAGAAATAGTTCTTGCAATTATAAGACAGGAGAGTGAATTTGATAGAAAAGCTAATAGTTGGGCTGGAGCTAGAGGAATGATGCAATTGATGAAGTACACAGCAAAAATTGTAGCTAAACAAGCAAAACTTCCTTACAGTATTAGCAGACTTACTCAAGATCCAGAATATAATATTAAACTTGGCTCATATTATTTTAATGGTCTTTTAGATGATTATAATGGTGTCTTTCCTTTTGCTATAGCAGCTTATAACGCAGGTCCTAATAGAGTAAAAACCTGGAGAAGAGTAAATGGAGACCCGTCTAAAGGACAAATTTCATACATAAATTGGATAGAGCAAATAAGATTTGAGGAAACTAGAAATTATGTCCAACGGGTTTTGGAAAATATTAATGTTTATAAATACATTTTGAGAAAAGAGCCTGTTCAAATAGATAGTTATTTTAACTAGATGGCGGTGAGAGAGGGATTCGAACCCTCGGTAGCATAGTTAAATACTACGGAAGTTTAGCAAACTCCTGGTTTAAACCAACTCACCCATCTCACCACAAGCTTTACGTATCTTTATAAAGAAAATTAACTTATATTGCATCACATTTGTAATGCAACAAAAACAATTATCGGGAATTTTTTACGCAGCTTTTGCATCTCTTTGGTGGGGTGTTGTAGGTACTATTTTTTTCAAATTTGTATCTTATGCATCATTTATTGAATTAACTGTTCACAGAACAATTTGGACGGCAGTTCTTTTAATTTTGACAACAAGTTTTTATAAAAAGTGGCCAGAATTTAATCAAATTTTTAAAAAGAGAAAAAATCAATTATTGCTTTTTTTATCAGGTTTATTGGTAAGTATAAATTGGGGAACTTGGCTTTATGCCGTTAGTGTAAATAGATTATTAGACTCAAGTTTAGGATATTATATCTACCCAATAATAAGTGTATTTTTAGGAAGAGTATTTCTAAAAGAAAAACTAAATAGAAATCAATTTATTGCAGTAATATTAGTAATAATTTCTTTATTTTACTTTTTAATAAAGCTTGGTGAACTACCTTGGATTGGTCTTACTGTTGCTATAACTTTTAGTATTTATGGATTAATAAGAAAAAAAATTAAAGTTTCATCAGATATAGGTCTTTTGATAGAAACGTTGCTAATATCTCCTATAGCAATTGCATTATTTATTTATTTAATAAATTTAAACTTAAATGTTTTTTCTTATAAAGAACCTCTTTTATCTTTTTATCTATTTTGGTCTGGATTTATGACTTTGGTGCCTCTCTTTTTGTATACTTTAGGTTTTAAAATAATTGGTATCGGTCCAGCAAGTATGATTTTGTTTTTAACTCCGACATCGCAATTTATTTTGGGAATAACTTATTTTGATGAGACTCTAACCTTGGAAAAGTTTTTTGGTTTCGTAATAATTTGGATAGCTGTATATATTTATCTTAATGAATTACGTAAAGAGTGAGTTGTAATTATTGCAAGTGGTACAATTATAGCTACAAAGAATGAAATAAATAGTAAGTTTGATAAGACAATTGGACTAAAATTTTCTATAGACATAATATTACCTACTAAAAGACTTGATTGAAAATTTGGACTTGGGAAAAATAATAAACCAGAGCTTAAACCAAGAATAATTGATACTAAAGACAATCTTGTATTAATTTTTTTCTTAAAAAAACCATAGAATATTGTTACAACTGCTGCACAACATAGAAGATCTGCAAATAAGAATAAATATAAGATGCTGTAGCCTTTAGAAGCAAAAATAAAAACAATCACACATAATAATAAAATTAATTTATTGGATTTATCTTTTATTTCTTTACCTCTTAAAAGTTTATGTAGTTCTTTTCCATCAATAATTATTAAGCTTGAAATAGCGTTTATTAATGTATCAATTGTACTTAATGTTAAAGCTAGGGCTAAAATTAAAATAGAAACAATTATTAAAACATTATCATTAGATAACATTAATTTAAAAAAAGCTAAATCAGGTTGTATTTTAGGGTCAATTGAAAAAGATATAAGACCTGTGTAGCCCATCCAAAGAACAATCAAAAAAGATATAATTGATGAGTAAATTAAACTTTTTTTTAAAATAAAGTTATTTTTTGCAGCAAAGACACGTTGCCAATTACCCTGGTGAAATAAGTTTGTTGCTGCTACAGCAATAAAAAATGTCAATCCAGCAGTGTAATTTGGAATATAATTTTTACTTATAAGTTTTGCAGAATTTTTTTTAATTAGTTCATAACTATTTATTTCTAAATTTCCTAAAATTAAAAATATAGAAAATAATATTATGCTTAAAACTATTATAAATTGATATTTATCTGTAATAATCGAAAGTTTAAATCCACCTCTTAATATATATAAAAGACATATGATTAAAGTTAGTCCAGATGTTATCCATAAAGGTGTTTTTGAGATTAAATTTAGTAAAAAAGCTATTGCTGTGACTTCTGCTATCAAAAAAATTGTTAAATAAAATAGAATCAAGATTAACATTATCTTTAAAATTCCAGTCCCAAATCTTCTTTTTATCAACTCAGTTAAAGACATCCCGTTAGGAAACTCTCTCCTTATTTTCGGTCCAAAATTTAATAAAAATAACATAGGTGCAGCCGTGCCTAACGCATATCCAATTACTGCCCCTATTCCTCCCCAAGTTGCTGCTGAAGCTGGTCCGAATAATATCCAAGCTCCCAAGGCAGATGCTGATAAACTCGTTGTTAATGAAAAAATACTCTCATTTCTGTCACCAATTATGAGACTTTTATTATCTGAAATTTTTTTTAAATTTATATAACCTAAAGCGATAAAAAAAGCGCCTACCACTAGAGTAGTAATTAGCGTTGTTTGTGTTGATAGGTATATATCTTTCATTTATCCCTTACTGAATTACCGGTCAGGTTCTTTGGGTTTGATCTCAGTCTTTATGACACCCCTTATACAAATTATATATTTATTTTAGGCAGGAAGTCAAATGAAGCTGTATCTATTCTAGATGAGTGTTCTCTTCTCATTTTCCAATCGTTACTTATACCAGCTTGAGCTATACTGATTGCATTTCGTCCATATTTTGTATTGGTAAAATCGATTGCTCTCATTAATGGTTGAGATTTATTCTCTAAAATTGGTGCTAATAAATTTAGCTCTTTTTCAGAGGCGTCTCTAAGCTTCGATAAAATAACTCCAGCTTTTTGATAGAAATAACCATATTTATAAATCTTTACCAGTCCGCTAATTGCAGTTTTTACAAGTTCAATACTGTTATTAGTTGCCACCGGCAATTCTATAGTAATAGAATTTGAATAGTATTTTCTATTTTTATCAAATGGACTTGTTCTTATAAATATAGTGACAGCTCTCGTAGTTTGTTCATCTGTTCTTATTTTTTCTGCTGCATTTAAACAATGAGTAGTTATAGACTCTTTTAATTTATCTAAACTCTGAACTTTTTTTCCAAACGATCTTGATACACAACAGCTTTTTCTTCTTGTTTCCTCAGTTTCTAAATCTATACAAGGAATTCCTCTTAACTCCATTACTGTTTTCGCACCTAAAACATTAGTGCTTTTCTTAACCCATGTGTTTGAAATATTTTTTAGTTTATAAGCATTGTCTATTCCATTTTTAATATATAGTTTTGATAACTGTCTTCCAACTCCCCATACATCTGCAATATCAAAATTTTTTAGTATATTATTAATATTTTCTTTTAGAAATACCACTCCTGCTTTATTTTTTTTGGCAATATGATTTGCAACTTTACTTAAAGTTTTTGTATTTGAAATTCCTACACTTGTTGGTATTCCCGTCCATTTTAAAACTCTTTCTCTTATTTGTTTTCCATATTCTTCAACTTGTTCATCTTTGATATGCGATAAGTCTAAAAATGCTTCGTCTATGGAATAGATTTCAATTTTATCAGTAAAACCTTTCAAAACTTTCATCACTCGTCTAGAAAGGTCTCCATATAATGCATAATTTGAAGAAAATATCTGAACGTTGTTCTTTTTAACTAAATCTTTAACTTTAAAATATGGTTCTCCCATTCTTATTCCAAGTTTTTTTGCTTCAGTAGATCTTGATATTACACACCCATCATTATTAGATAGCACTACGACCGGTACATTTTGTATTTTAGGATTAAATAATCTTTCGCAGGAAACATAAAATGAATTACAGTCAATTAATGCAACTTTTTTTCTACTGCTGTTTGTGTATGACATATGTTACTACTCCCCAAATTATTATTTCTGGATTATCTGTTAAATTAATTCGATCCGATGTGTTTTTTGAACCTGATGTTAAATAGTTGTTGCCCTTACTTTTAACCAGAGTTTTGACTACAAGTTCTTCGTTGATATTTGCTATAACAGTGGAAAAATTTTTTGGATTTAAACTTTTATCTACTATTAATAGATCTCCATCATATATGCCCACATTAGTCATAGATTTACCTTGTACTCTAATGATGAAAGTAGCTGGTGCATTTGTTATGAGATGAGAGTTTAGATCTATATCGTCCTCAATATAATCTGTTGCCGGAGAAGGAAAACCAGCTCCCACTTTATGTAGATAATAAGGTACTGTTAACTTCATAAATGTTCTTGTTTTGTTCTTTATAGCTGATAAACTGCCTTTAAGTCAACCCCTTTTCAAAAGACTGTTAAAGTGGGTCAAATTGCGAATCGAAAAAAAGAGAGAGATTAGCTATTAACACAAAATGATTAAAAAAATATTTTCAATATTATTAGTATTACTCATAACAACAAGTGCTCAAGCAGCATCTAAACTTGACTCAATCAAAAAAACTGGTGAGCTAAGAGTTGGTACGACAGGAGACTGGGATCCAATGTCAATGAAAGATCCAAAAACAAACAAGTACAAAGGATTTGATATTGATGTGATGAATGAACTAGCTAAAGATTTGGGCGTAAAAGTGAAATTTGTGCCTGCAGAATGGAAAACTATTGTTGCAGGAATAACTGCTGATAGGTACGATATATCGACAAGTGTAACTAAAACACCGAAAAGAGCAGAAGTAGCTGGGTTTACCGCCACGTATTATAAGTATGCAACTGTCCCGCTTGTTTTAAAAAAGAATTTAAAAAAGTTTTCGACTTGGGATTCTCTAAACAATAGTAGTGTTACAATAGCTACAACACTGGGTACGTCTCAGGAAGAAAAAGCAAAAGAATTTTTTCCAAAATCAAAACTTCAATCAGTTGAAGCTCCAGCGAGAGATTTCCAAGAAGTTTTAGCAGGAAGAGCTGATGGAAATATTACAAGTTCAACAGAAGCAAACAAACTAGTTATTAAATATCCTCAATTAGCCATAGTTCCTGATGGAGGAAAAAATCCAGCATTTTTAGCGATGATGGTACCAAAGGGTGACAAAATATGGAATGATTATGTAAGCGATTGGATTAAGAAAAAACAATCGTCTGGATTTTTTAAAACTTTACTGGCAAAGTACGATCTAAAAAGCTTATAATTAAGTTTCAATAACTTCCATTTACAAATATAGTCATTTAGTGAAATTTTTCAAAATAATTTCTATTTTATTTTTACTTCAAGGATGTAGTTCAAACTATGAATGGGGTTGGTATATTCTAAGTCCAGATAATATAGATGGTTTAACTAATCTAAAATTTTTAATTAGCGGAATTACAACTACGATTTATATCTCAGTAGTTTCAATAATTCTAGCAATGATTATCGGTTTGATAGTTGCTCTACCTTCATTGTCAAATAATAAATTCTTAACTTATTTTAACATAACTTACGTAGAAATTGTTAGGGCCATCCCTTTATTAGTTTTAATTCTTTGGATTTATTATGGCCTACCAATCATGATTGGAGTAAGTTTCTCACCATTTATCTCTGGAATAATAGCTTTGACCATTAGTGAGAGTGCGTTTCAAGCAGAAATTTTTAGAGCTGGAATTAATTCAATTTCAAAAGGTCAACATGAAGTGTCTGAGTCACTTGGAATGGACTTCTGGAGAAAGATGAGATTAGTTATTCTTCCTCAAGCGATTAAAGTTGTTTTGCCAGCTATGGGAAACCAATTTGTTTATGTTTTAAAAATGTCCTCTCTAGTTTCAATTATAGGTATAGGGGATTTAACAAGAAAAGCTAATGAGCTAGTCACAACAACCTATAGGCCCTTAGAAATATATACTTTTTTAATTCTGGAATATTTAGTGCTTATCTTGGTGGTATCTTATTTTGTAAGAAAATTAGAGAATAAACTAGAATACAAATAATTTTTTAAAAGAAATCCTAAATACTCTCTTTAAAAAAAATGGTACAAAAGTTAATACAACTAATCCCATCATCCAATTTGTTACTAAAATTGTATAAAAAATATCTTGATAGTCACCATTTCTAATATTTATGACATACCATAGTGACATAAACGGAATTAACGTTAGTCTAAGAATTGTCATGTACAAACTAAAAATTGGTCTTTTGAGTGCCTGGAATAAAGCAGAAGTAATAAAGAAAACTGGATACACGGGCCCAATTAAAGCTGCTACCTGTAAGTAAAGTGCTCCTCTTCGGATTACTTCTAAATCATTAGTAAAAAAGGAGATTATAATTTCTGAAGTTAGATAAACAAATATACCTGCTAATACCATAAATCCTGAACCAAACATTAGAGCTTTTCCATATACCTCTTTTACTCTAAAATACATTTTTGCTCCAAAATTTTGGCCTGCTATTGATAAAACAGCAGTATTTAAACCTATGACTGGTAACAATAAAACTTGTTCAATTCTTACAGCAGTACCATAACCCGCTGTAGCTAATTCTCCAAATTGACCAACAAAATAGAAAATATTGAATACTCCAAACATTATCATCAACATAGTAAACATTATTGGTACTGATTGTTTAAAAAGCGAGCTTAAGTAATCAATTTTTGGTTTAAAGCATTCTAGATAAAGGAATTTTTTTAATTTACAGCAATAAACTTTATTAGCTAAATATATTAAGCCAATACACTGAGAAACTAGCGTAGCGATAGCTAAACCAGCAATTCCAAATGCTGGTATAAATCCATAACCAAAAATAAATAATGGATTTAAAAAAATATTTAAGAAAAAGGTAAAAATTAAAACATTTCTATAACTTTTTGTATCACCTTGGGCATTTAAAGTTCCGTTTAAAGATAGTTGAACTAATACAATGATAGCCCCAAAAAAAATAATATCTAAATATTCGCGTGTTAAGATTATACTTTCCTCAGTAGAGCCCATAATTCTCAAGAGTTCATCAGAGAAATTTAAGCCAAATAAAGTTACGAAAATTGAAATTACAATTGCTAATACTATTGACTGAGCAACGTACATTGAGGCTTTTTTATCTTCTTTGGCTCCAATTGAATTACTGATTAAAGCTGTAGTTCCGGCTCCAATACCGACCGCAACAGCTATTGCTATGAAGTATATTGGCCATGATTTTGCAATCGCTGCTAACGCTTCTGGTGAAATTCTACCTGCAAAATAAGTATCGACTAGATTATAAAAAGTTTGAAATAGGGATCCTGTGCTTGCAGGTATGGTCACTTTTCTTAAAAGTTGCCAAATTGAACCTTTAGTCAAATCCATAATTAATATTCCTTTTGAAATTTATGCTTTCTTCCAGCTTTTTTAGCAAGATTAATTTGATTTTGCCTCATGCGAAATCTTGTTTTTTGTGAATTTGAGAGTGTGTCATAACACCTTGGGCAAGAAACACCTTCTTCATATTTGTAAGATTTTTTATCTTTTATTGAAAAAGTCATTCGACATCCACTGCATACAGAGTAGGTTCCCTGTTCTAATTTGTGTTTAAGAGATACTCTATTATCAAAAACAAAACATTCTCCTTTCCATAGACTGTCTTTCTTCTCAGTTTTTTTCAAATAATTAAGTATTCCACCTTTTAATTGAAAAACATTTTTAAAACCTTTTCTTTTTAAAAATATGGAGGCCTTTTCACATCTAATTCCTCCGGTACAGAACATTGCTACAGGTTTGGCTTTATTGACTTTTTTTAGATATTTTGGAAAATCTCTAAAATTTTGAATATTTGGATTT
>CACMHW010000012.1 GCA_902613545.1 uncultured Pelagibacteraceae bacterium | reverse complement strand
GGCGCCAACTCCGTCTGGTGTGCCAGCGATTATTAAGTCACCTTTTTGTAGTTTTATAAATGTACTTAAATATGCAATAATATAGTTAATTGAATGGATCATATCTTTAGTATTTCCATCCTGCATAGTTTTTCCATTAACTATGGTTTTCATTTTTAAGTTTTGAGCATCGCTAATTTCATCAGGAGTTACAAGATAAGGACCTATGGGACCAAAAGACGGAGATGATTTTCCAATAATAAATTGACCTGATTTCTCCAATTGAAAATCTCTTGCACTAACGTCATTAGCTAAAAAATAACCTCCAATATATTTTTCACTATCGTCCTGAGAAATCTGATAAACTTCACTTTTTAAACAAACTCCAATTTCACACTCCCAGTCTACTTTTTTTGAGTCTTTAGGAATAATAATATCGTCATTAGGACCAGATATGCAATTAGCTTTTGAAAAAATCATAGGATTTTTTGGAGCCTTTGATCCAATTTCTTGTGCGTGCAGTTTGAAATTTTTTCCAACACAAAAGTAATTTTTTGGATCTTTGATAAAAGAACCAATTCTTATTGATGGGTTAATCTCTCTTTCTTTGGAAAGGTCTATGGATTTTAGTTTACTTAACGTTGTATCATTAAAATTTTGAGGAGTTAGATCTTCAATATGTTCTGATAAATCTCTGATTACATTATTTGGGTCTAAAGCAGCTACTTTTTCTTTACCTAATTCACCTACTCTCAATAACTTCATTGGTTAATTGTAATAAAGATTAAATTATTTAACAAATCTTTTTATACGCTCTTCAGTCGTGGTATCTGGACCTTTATAACTTGGATCTTGATAGGAATTTGATTTAGTCATTACATCTATACCTTTAGTAAATATGAACATAAAAAAAATTATAAATACTATTGAAAATATTTTTGCTGGGCTTAAATCTCTTTTCACTTCAAAGCCTGTTTGTTCTCTATTTCTAGCTTTGTAAAAAATTCTAAAAGTAAAATAGGTTAAAATAATTAATAGCACATGACCTAAAAACACACCTGCAAATCCGAGTGCAAAAGTTGTTACATTAAAAACATATAAACTAAAAACTAAACTCCATAAAAAACTCATTACAACCAACAGTTGCATTCTCGTAGTTTTTGGAAGCGAACGAAAATCGTTGCGCGAGTCATCGAACATTATAGAGGCGGTATCAGAAAACCAATTTTTTATTTTATCCATATATAATTTATATACTTTTTAAAAAAATTTTAAATTATTATAAACTTCGCACTAATTTTTTTACACTTTTCATGTGTTTTTCAAATACTTTTTGAGGCATTTTAGGGAGCACTTCATACATCCTTAAATACAAAACCCGACAACCACAAAGATGTTTAAAAACCATTTTTTTTATTCTTCTCGGTATTTGATGAAGTGCAAAAGTTATTATCGGACTTGGTGAACCGTAAGTCATACCAATAATAACTGTTTTATTTTTTAATTTATTTGGGATAGGCCGGCCCCAATTGGCAAATATAGTCTTATAGCTAAACGCCCATGGAGGACTTATTACGTGACTCAACATATTTTCCATTGCAGCAACCATAGTAAAGTTATGACAAGGAGACAGAAGAAAAATAATATCTGCGTCCTCCATTCTTTTTCTTATATTTAAAATTTGTTCGTCAGGAGGACTACCGTCCCAAAACTTAATAGTTTTTTCCTCGTATATATTCATTAGATCTATTTCGAAGTTACGCTCTTTTGAACTTTTAATAAATTCATCACGAACACATGAGTTGAAACTTTCACCAGATTTATATTTAGGATGTGCAAATGCAATAAAAACTTTTTTAGACATTACTTTTCGTTTTTATCATTTTTTTCTCTTTTTTTAACTATTATTCCGCTACCTATCCCCACGGCCAAAGCACTAAAAATCCAGCTATGTTTCTCAGGTGACATCAATAACAAGAGACCAAAACCTATGATACACAAACCTAATATAAACTTATTATCCATTGACAATTTCTATTCTTACATTAATGTCTAAGGTAATTCCATATCACATGGAAAAGATGATGCTATCATCTTGCAAAGTGTCAGCATAGATCATGCTGAATCTCTATGGGGATTGCAAAGATCGCAGAACAAAGGAGTTGATTATGACAAATAGGTTCAGTCAGCTGTACAAATCATCTGCGATAAAAAAAAATTCGCAAAAGATTTCACTACAGTTAAGCAAAAATCAGACTGCCGTGGAAGTTAACGGAGGTGGTTCGAGTGGTTATACCTTAAAGAATGGTCCTCGAAAAGGTCAGATTCTTAAGCATTTAAAAACAGAGCCAAAAAAACTTTAACATTCCTATAGAGCGGGCTTTCACAAGCCCGCTCAAGTCTATAAAGTCCCATAAATGCAAAAACAGAACTTTTACAGTTTAACTTTTGAAGAGTTGAAAAATTTTCTTATTGAAAAGATTGGAGTCGAAGAAAGTAAAGTTAAAATGAGAGCTCAACAACTTTACAAGGGAATATACCAAAAAGGGATAACAAGCTTTACTGATTTAACTACTGTTACTTTAGAACTAAGAAAAGAATTAGATAATGCTTTATCTTTAGAACTACCAAAAATTTTAAAAACTGAGGTTGCAGATGATAAAACAATTAAATGGCTTTTAGAATTAAACGATGAGAGTAAAAATTTAATTGAGGTTGTATTAATACCAAGTAAATCACATAATACTATTTGTGTATCAGTGCAGGTTGGATGTGCGATGTCAAAGAATAGTGCATGTATTCATTGTGCAACTGGAACGCAGCTATTAGTAAAAAACTTATCTGCTAGTGAAATAGTTATGCAAATGATGATAGCCAAAAGACACCTAAATGATTTTGGGGATCAACGACTTTTAAGTCGAGTAGTTCTCATGGGATCAGGGGAACCATTAACAAATTATAAAGAAACAAAACAATTTATTAAAATTTTAATGGAACCCGAGGGAATTCGCATGGGTAAGAAATCTATAACTTTATCAACCATTGGAGTGCCAGATAAAATTATCCAATTTGCTGATGAAGTAGGGGTTCATTTGGCGCTCTCAATTCACGCTGGGACAAATGAAAAACGAAATAAAATTATTCCTATTAACAAAAAATATCCATTAGAGGAAGTTGTTAAAAGTTGTAAATATTATACTAGTGTTGTGAAAGAGAAAGTATTTGTCGAATATACTCTTATGTCGGGAATTAATGATAGCCCAGAAGATGCAAAAGAGTTAGTAAAAATAATGAAACAGTTTCCGTCTAAATTAAATTTAATTTTTATGAATACATGGCCAGGATGTAAAATAAAACCTGTCTCTGAAGATAAGACAAATGAATTTGCTCAAATAGTTAAAAACGCAGGATTTATTGTAACCGTTAGAAGAAGTGGCGGTGCTGATGAAAAGTCATTAAGTGGTTGCGGACAGTTGAGAACTTCAAGTTTGCCGGTAAATAAAAAGATAAATTGATGAATGAAGGTGTAAAAATTTTTCTGGGAGCTACAACAGCCGATGCAGCAGCTAGACCTTTACACTGGGTGTATGACCCAAAAAAATTGAAAAAATATATTAAAGGAAAAAAGGAAATAGCTTTTTTAAAACAGAACAAAAGTCCATTTTACTCTATCAAAACAGGTAACGTTTCAGGCTACAACGATATTGGTCAAGTTATGTTTCAAACAATTATTACTTCTAAAAAGAAATCTGATATTCTTAAGAACTTCAAAAAAAATATAGTAAGGCACTTTGGACCTGGCTCAAATTACTATGCAAGTTTAAAACAAAGAAAAAAATATAAAAAAATTAATAAGTGGAAAAAACCTCTGAATGGCCCTTGGATACATCTAAATTTCATTGAAACAATTAAGAATATTAAAGCAAAGAAAAGTATTACAGGCGGGACAAAAGTTAATGAAAGTGACGGATTTACAGGCGCACTACCTTATTATTTTTTAGTGAGTAAAAATGATAAAGAAGTAAAAAAAGTTATCAGAACTGTAGCTAATTCTAACATTAATGAAGTTTATGGGTTAGCTAGATTAAAAATTATAAATTTAGCTAGTCAAGGAGCGCAGAATCCTGTTAAAAAATTTATCAAAATGAATGAAAAAAATAGGTACTTCAAAGAGGTAATTATAAATATTAAAAAAGTTTATAGACTTAAAAAACAAAACCACATAAGTTTGGTTAGAAAGCTAGGAAAAGCGTGTTCAGATCCTGGAAATTTCCTTAGTGCAACTCATAGTATTATCTCTTCAAACAATTATAAGTCAGCAATTATAAAAACTATTAAAGCCGGCGGATGTAATGCATCTAGATGTAATTATATCGGAGCTTACTTCGCTGCTCTTAAAGGTTTTAAAAATATTCCATCTCAATGGATAAAAAAAACAATTCCAGCTAAAAATATTTTGAAATATATTTGATTTATTATTTATTTTTTAAATTAAGCGACTTTTTTACTATCTTTATTTAGAATTAAATAATTGATCATTTGTAAACTTATAGCCTCTATAACTTTAACTGGGACACTGTTTCCAAATTGTTTATAAGCTTGTACCTTGCTAACGGGAATTTTAAAATTTTCTGGAAAACCTTGTAGCCTAGCGCACTCTCTTATTGTAAGCTTTCTTGGATTTTTGTTTTTTCCTCTTGAAATTAAAACTTCACTTCCATCTTTATAATATCTTGCTGAAATAGTATTTGTGTAAAAACTATTTTTATCAAACAATCCATATCCAAACCCATTACCCTTTTTTTTATGGTCTCTCTTTCTTCTTTTATGACCAGACCACAATTTTGATGAAATAGTATATTTTTCATCTGGATTTCTCTCTAAAATATCTCTTAAATGGATTTCTTTTTTTGTGGCCTTTGGAAAACGAAATAATCCTTTATTTTTAAATCCTACGATAAAAATTCTTTCTCTATTTTGAGCTAAACCAAAATCTTTTGCATTTAAAACAACTGGCTCCGGAACATAGTAATCTTCTCTCAATACTTTTAAGATTGTCTTAAGAGTATCTCCTTTATTATGATTTTTAAGATGTTTTACATTTTCAAGTAAAAAGGCCTCTGGCTTTTTTACCTTTAATATTTTTTCAATCCAGAAAAATAATGTTCCTCTTGTATCTCTGAAGCCTTTTTTTAAACCAGCTTGCGAGAAAGGTTGGCAAGGAAACCCTGCAAAAAGAATATTAAAATCTGGAATAATTCTATTTATATCTTTTTCACTACCAATTTTGGTTATATCTCCAAAAAAATTAGTTTTTCCAAAATTAGTAATATATGTTTGTATACAGTATTTATCTATTTCACTTGAAAATACGCAATCTACACTTTTATTCAGTTTGTTTGCAGCTTGTTCGAAGCCAAGTCTTATACCTCCTATGCCTGCAAATAAATCTACAATTTTATATTTCATTTTACGAATCACTAAGCTAAACTTTAAAATAATGCAATTATATTTCAATGACTAAAAAATCTAAAGCTGACAAAGTACCCAAGACTAAAGCCGATCAGATTTTAAACAAGGTTTTAACTAATCTCAAAATTAAAGATAAAAAACCTGGGGAAAAGTTTGAGCATATTTATAAGCTTTTTCCAGAACTGAATAAATTAAATGAAACTGATAAATTTTCAGTATCAACAACAGGAACAATTACTGAGAGAGTTTGTGGATGGGCACTAGAGGCTGCAATTCCAGATGGTCACTTCAGATTAACATCCAACGATGATAAATGGTTAGGAGATTTTTGTTTACTTGGAACACCATTTAATGCTGTAATTTCAGTAAAAAGCTATAAAGTAAAAGAGAGATTGCTTGTTAGTGGATCAGGTAGTTTGTTAGTTCCTACGATAGGTTGGGGTTTCATGGATGATCCAAATGAATTTAAATATGAAAGATTGAAAAATTATTTATATAGAGGATTTATAGCAATTTATTTGCCAAAAGATACACTGCTAAAAACAGAAAAAAACTCTAAAGAACTTTTAAATACCCATAAAAATTTATTTTTGAGACCTATTGAGGATCTAGTCAAAGATATAAAAAACTGTAGTCTTAAAAAAAAAATGGGTGATAAAAGTATTACAGTTGTTGATCCTAAAAAATTTTAATCCTATAGAGTCCTTTAAAATTAAAATATAATTTCAAATTCCTCTTGACTTTTAAAAACAAGATATATATATTAGAATCATTAACGAACGCATATAAATTGTATTAGATTGTGGTTTTGTTGAAAAAAATTTTCCTCACATCACATTATGCGGTCATAACAGAAAGGTAAGTTATGTCTGACTATAAAAAGACAAGAAAGAACAAAGGCAAAAAGACAAACAATATTGTGCCTTTGAAAAAAGATCTTAAAGTTATTAGCAATGACAATCCTGTTGATGCTAAGCAAGTTGAGATCGATAGGCTAAACGACCACGTAAGAGAGGCTTTTAAGAATTTGGCTGAGTTTACGGATGGTTGTAAATTAAATAACAGCGAGATGTGGTATAATATCTTATATTTTGCTAAGCAAAGAGCGATACATACAATCCCTTACGCTGAATTTAAGATAAATGACGAAAGCTCTAGTTCAGAGGTCACTGAAAACTACGTAAAGTTTTACAATGAGCACTATCCTGAGCTTTTCACAAGTAAAGAAAAAAATCGAAGACTACACTAGGGAGGAAATATGACAGATAAAACAAAATATAGAAATGTTTCTCTCTCACATGAAACTTACGACACTCTTCAGCAGCTATCAAAAGTTTTACTTCCTGGAGCAACACTATCCATAAGTAAAACTGTAGAGTCCGTAGCAAATGCATACCAACAAAAGCTAAAAAATAATTATGATGATAAACCTATTCAGTCTTGAAATTTTAATTGGTTTAGCAGTTGGTTTAATTATTGGCTGGGTCCTTAAAAAATCTTTGATGAAAAATGAAAAATCAATAGATGAAGTAGATCTAGCCAATACAGTTAAAAACTTAGAGCAAACTATTAAAGATTACCAAAAGGAAAATTCAGAAGAAAGAGGATCAATCAAAAAAATTATTGAGGACAGTAGAACAGGAATAGCTGACGTTATAAAAGCAGCTGATAATATTAAAAATACTCTGATTTCAGGAGGTTCACAGAAACAAGGAACTTGGGGAGAATTAGTTTTAGAGCATATTCTTAAGGAGAATTTAGGATTCACTGAAGGTGAAGAGTACGATGTAAGAGAATCCCACACCGATGAAGATGGTAGAAAAATTCCCGATATAATTATAAATTTTCCAGATGGGCGCCATGCAATTGTAGACGCAAAAGTTTCTTTGAAAGCTTGGGAAGAATACATTACGGCTGAAGATGAAAATTCAAAAAAAGAGGCATTTGATAGACACAAAATTTCTTTAAAAAAACACATAGATACTTTAGCTCAAAAAAATTACCAAGGAATAAAAGGACTAAACACAATTGATACAGTAATTATGTTCTGCCCTAATGAAACAGCGATTACGTCACTTCCTAGAAAAGGAGGAGCAGCATTATTTGATTACGCAATGAAAAATAAAGTTACCTTAGCTTGTCCGAGTATACTTTATTATCAACTAAAAACTGCGGAATACTCTTGGAAAGCAGACAAGCAAAGTAAAAATATAGCTGACATCATTAAACTAGCTAACCTCGTGAGCGATCAAGCAGTAGATATTTATGGAACTGCTAAAAAAGCTCAAGCAGCTATTGCTGATACTTCAGATAAAGTTGCTGATGTAATGGGAAAAATAAAAGACGGTGGCAATAGAAGTTTCTTGAGCAGAATAAGTAGAATGAATAAATTAGGACTTTCTCCAAAAAAACAAATTCCATCGGAAGTGAGTATAGACGACAGCGAAGAAAAAGATCTTAAAGTGATCGAAAATTTAAAAAAAAAGGAAAATAAGTTATAATGCCTAATATAGCAGTCCTAGATTATGAAGCACAATCAAGTAGTACTTCGTATGGAAAAATTATTTCCTGTTCGGCGGTGCTTTTCAACGATCAATTTCAAGAGTTAGATCGTTTTGAATTATTCTGTAGAAACGTCCCTGGTTATATACCTGATCCTTATAGTTTGTGGGTTAATAAAGGTTTAAAAAAATTGAAAGAGTCAAACATGAGTCATTATCAGCTTATGTTAGAAATGCATAAAAAGATAAATCAATGGTCACCTTGTATCTGGGCAACTTGGAATGGACACGGGTATGATTACCCTCTAGCAGAAAAAGAAAATTACAGATCTCTTTTGCCTATCTATGTTTTGAAGACAAATGGTAACGAGGCAGCAGATTTTTTGCCATTCGCAAGAGCTGCAAAGCTTTTTTATCCAAAGTCTTTAGAAACTTCATATTCAAGCTCTAATAATCCTGTATTTAAACTAGAAGATCTAGGAATGAAAAATTTTCCGGAAACAGATAAAAGTAAATTTCATACAGCCACTCAAGACGTAGAAATTACAGCTAAAGTTATGAATAAGATAAAGCAGACTGCAAAACCAATATTTGAGTCTTCACTTATGACTATATCTAAGCAAAAAGCTAAAGATCAAATAGTTAGTAATAAAATGTTTACTACTGCTTTATATTATTTTGGAAAATCAAGACCCTTTGCATGCACTTACTTATTCGATCATCCAGAATATACTTGGCCTATGGTTTACTGTCTTGAAGTGGATCCAAAGGAGTTAATATCACTAGATTTTAAATCACTAAAAGAAAAAATGAAAAAACCAGGAAAATTTATTCGATCCATACCTTTGAAACATCCAGTAATTCTTCATGAAACCTATGCGTTAAAATCAGAACCTTTTAGGACTATAGGTATGGACAAATTAAGAGAACGAGCAGATATAGTTAGAAGTAATCCTACTTTTATAGAAAATCTTAAAAGAGCAGTGAAGGAGAACGCAGAGGAAAAAAAATTGAAATATATCTCTAAAGAAGATGAGCGCATAAATAATGACCCTCATAATCAATTATACAGCGGAGGGTTTTTGGATAAAAATTCTCCTGATTATGACATCATTCAAAAATTTCATACAATAGATTGGGATAAAAGGTATGAGCAAGTGGTTAAAATAAAAGATTCAAGATTTAAGTATTTTGGAGAAAGATTGATATATCAAAATGAACCTGAAGCTTTACCAAAGGAAGTTTACAAGAGGATACATGTTGAAACAGCAGAACGCGTTTTAAGATTGGAAGAGAAAAATTTTACAACGATACCAATGGCTGAACATCTTATAGACAGCATCAGAGCAGAGAAAGATATTGATAAAGAAAAATTAGAATATATGAACGAAGTAGACGCTATGATAAAGGAGATGAGAATTTTATATGAAAGCGCTCTTATAGGGAAATCTAAAAGCAATGAAGGTACAGATCATGAAATTCCTAAATTTTTGAGAGAGGGAACTTCTGCAAAAGACTTAAGAAAAAAATCTGAAGAAATTCCAAAACAAGAATTACCAAAAATTAAGAAGGATATTGCTTAATATGTACCATGAAGAAAATTTGGGTAAATATTTTAATAATTTAAGAAGAATATTGAGAAGTAAACTTGAATTATTAGATTATTATGAGCAAGTAGTAAGGTACCAAGAACTAGAAAAAAAAGCTTTCTTAAGGCTAGTTTTTCAAAGACCAGTATATTCTATCTTAAGGTATATTGTTTATTTGCCTATAAATATTTTAAGATATTTGGATCGAATATCAGATAGATTTTATTTAAGCAAAATTAAAAATGAAGTCGATGTTTTAAGAAATGAAATCAAATATATTCAAAAGAAAAGATGGACAAAATAACCGAAATTAGAATTGAAGAAGTAAAAGATTATGAAAATAACGAATTTTATTATTACATATACTGCGTCAAAGATACTGGAGAGATGATAGAAGTTGGAAAATCTGCAACAAAACCACTATGTTATAAACAAATAGCTATTTATAATTAATTTAAAAAATTGACTTTTAACACTAAGATTTATAATTAATTCATATGCCCATAAAAAAAGTTACAGACGAAACATTTAAAAAAGAAGTTTTAGAAAATTCTAAGCCAGTGATTGCAAAATTTGAAGCATCCTGGTGTGGTTTTTAGTCCCCTCGTTATTAACGGGGGGATGAAATCAAGGCCCTTGTAAACAATTAACTCCTATAGTCGAAAAAATTTCAGACGAGATGACAAACGTTGATTTCGTTTCTTTAGACATTGAGGAGGCTATTAACACAGCCACGGAATTTTCAATTAGGTCCGTGCCTCAAATGTACATTCTTAAAAATGGCAAGGTGGTTTCGCAAAAAGTTGGAGCATCGGATTACAATACAGTTTCAGCTTGGATTAAAGAAAACGTTTAGTTTTGATTTAATACATTGCCACAATTATAAAGGCTGCCAAAACAAACAATTAATTTTTTTTCTTTACTACTAATTTTATTGACCGCTTCTGTAAAATTATTACTTTTTTCAGCTTTGAATTTATTTTTAGTCGCTACCTTATAAAGATCATAAGCTGGGACTGAATTTTTTTCATTTTCGATTGGCATAGTAACAACTTTTTTGAAAACGCCTTTAAGCTGTTTAATAAATAAATCTGGTTCTTTATTCTTAGTCATAGCCCAAATTCCATATTTAGGAATTTTTATATTTTTTAAATATGCTGCTAAATTTCGTGCATCAGCAGTAGCATGTGCGCCATCAATCATGATAATTTCATTTTTGTGCAGCCTATTTTTAATTCTCCCTTTATTAAGGTACTGAAATCGACCCTCAAAAGAGAGTAAAGGTAAAGTCTTTTGGATAATTTTTTTATCTATGTTGAGATCAAGTGCTACTTTTATTGCTAGGCAAACATTTTCTCTCATTCCTTTTGAATGAACATGTTTAGTGTTTAGCTTAATCTTAGTTTTTTTATCCTTATAATAAAATGAATTATTGTTTTTAATTATTTTCCAAGTTTCTGGATACACAATCTTGCTTTTGTTTTTTTTTAAATGTGCTTTAATTTTTTGAAGAACGTAAGGCGTTTGTTTTCCAACGTAAATATTTGTAAAATTACTCAGGTAAGCAACATCTTCTTTAATTATTTCATTTAAGGTTTTTTTTTTCAAAAAATTTAAATGTTGCTTATTTATATTTGTACAAATTTGTATTATTGGGAAGTTGTGGACGTTATTTGAGTCGAGTCTCCATAAGGCTCCAGTTTCCTGTATATTATAATCAGTACTTAGTTTGGATGCATTCAAAATAAACACCAGAGTGAGACACTCATATACTGTTAGTGGAATTTTTAATTTTTCAATTTGATTTATAGTTTTTTTAATTTCTTTGTGCGAAAGATAGTTATTTCCCATATAGAATCTTTCTCTAATATCTTTTAGCGAAGGAGAAATATGCATTGTGGTAGTTTGACCATTAGCCTCTATAAATGATTTTAATGAATATAAAGTTGTGAACTTTCCTGACTCTCCCAAAACCTGAATTACGTTTTTAAGCTTCCTTTCAGGATTTCCTAATAATTTAAGTGATAGCTTTATTCTTTTAAGACCAAACTTAACAGATTTATTAAATAACTTATGATTAGCTAACTGCTGGTATATCAACTTTGACATTAGACGTTGACTCAGCTTTAGCTTCAATCTCTGATTTCTTAAGAAGAACTCTTATTAAGTTTGTAATCTTTTCTCTTATCTCCATTCTTGACTCAAAAGCACCATCAATCATTCCGTGATCTACTATGCTTGATGCCTGACCAAAATCTTGAGGCAGTTCGTGACCTTTATTAACAGATGCAGAAACTCTCTTCCCGGCGAACAACAAATTTTCACTTTTTGGGTTTTCAGCAAATATAAAATCATTTCCATAGACATTACAAAAAGTTCCACCAGTAATTTTAGAGCCACAAATTCCGATAGTTACTATTCCTGCTTTTTTTAACATTTTCATTGCCATCATTTGTACAGGCATATTTTTTAAAGAATTTAAATTTCCAGTAACAGCCATCCCCCCGCTTTGGTAAAAAGAAACTACTGCATCAACTTTATCATCTAAAGCTTTTTGTATGCCTGCAATTAAATGTTCGCCTTCTCTTTGAGTTAGTGCAGCTCCTCCATGAGCAAAGTTATAACCAAAAGCAACAATATTTAGTCCATTAACTGTTCCTTTGGCTGCAAGTATAGCGCTCTGTTGACCGGTTTTCTTTTTGTAAGCATTATATTTGTCAATAAATTTTTTTTCTCCAATTTTAAAGTTAAGAGGATCTGGGTCTGCCCACTCGGGACAATCAATTAACTCATATTCACCATCGTCAAAAAACATTTCAGAAAATCTTATTTTTGGATCTAAGTCAAAATGATGAGTACATGTACAAACATTAAAATTTTTTTTTAAATCTTCTTTTAGTTGCATTTGATTACAACTTGGACAATTGATCCACATGCTATCAGACTGATCTTTCTTAGATGGTCTTTGTCTCTGAAAAGTATTTTTAACCTTTTCTACAAAACTTTTTTTTAAATTTTTGATCCAGTTCATAAAATTTTATTTTTTAGATTATAGCAAACCTTATCTAACTTTGTGACAGGATTTTGTCTCATTTTGAGTGATTTAGTAATTGTTTTGCACAAAAAACTACCACAAACTAGCCCGTCCGCAGATTTTAAAGGTTTTATAGTCTTGTCAGTGATTCCAAAACCAATCACAACGTTTTTTCTAGAGTTGATTCTTTTAATTTTTTTGTAGTTTTCTAAAATTCTTCTTGGAGATACTTTAAGTTTACCCCCAGTGGTTGAAAGCATAGATATATAATAAACCATATCATGCGAGTCTCTTATAATTTTCTTCATTCTATCTTTTGTTGTTGTAGGTGCTAAAAGTTGAATAAAATTTATTGACTCCTTTTTACATTTTTTTGCAAAATTTTTATTTTCAGGCCAAGGTAAATCTACACAAATAATTCCTGAGACACCTGCTTTTTTACAATCTTTTAAGAATTTATTCTCTCCATAATTAAAAATCATATTGTAATATCCCATTAGTATAATCGGTTTTGAGAAATTGGTTTTCTTATACTCTTTTATAAGTTGAAATATATCTCTCATTTTAAAACCATTTTTAATTGCTCTATAGGAACTTGTTTGTATATCCGAGCCGTCGCCAATTGGCGTAGAAAACGGAAATCCAATTTCTGCGAGATCGATGTGAGGAGATATAGATTTTAAAATTTTTAAGGATTTCTCTTTATTAGGATCTGAAGAAACTGTGTAAGAAATTAACGCCGGTCTATTTTCTTTTCTGCATTTTTCAAATGCTAATTGTATTTCTGATTTCATCTTATGTATGAACCTAGTCTTTTTTTAATTATATCTCTATCTTTGTAGCTGTCGCCGCAACTATTGACTATTATCACTGTATCTTTACTTAATTTTGGTGCAATTTTTATTGCCTCTGCAAAAGCATGAGCTGGTTCAAGTGAAGGTGAAATATTTTCCATACTAGAAACAAGTTTATAGGCGCTTAAAGCCTCTTCGTCAGTCGCTGAAGTATATCTAGCACGTTTTGTGTCCTTCAAAAAACAATGGAGTGGAGAAATTCCACTATAGTCGAGTCCAGCCGAAATAGAATCAGTGAGACCTATCTGGCCATCTTTATCTTGGATAACATATTGAGCTGCCCCATGTAAAATTCCAATTTTTGAATTATTTGTAAGCGGTGCTGCATGTAATTTACTTTTTTTAGGGCCACCAGCCTCTATTCCTACAAATTCAACTTGTCTTTTATCATAGTCCATAAATGAACTCCAAAAACCATAACTTGAAGAGCCTCCTCCACAAACATTTAATAACTTTAAACGTCTTGGAATTTTTCCAAATTCATCTTTAATTTGAACTATAAGCTCTCTAGAAATTTGAGAAGTTGAATATCCGCAAATCTTTACAAAGATATTTGGTCCGACTGTACTGCCTACTACGAGGTGAGATTTTAAACAGTTGGACACCCAGTATCTCATGCATTCACTGACTGCATCTATTAAAGTTTGACTTCCTGAGGTGACAGGAACTACTTCAGCTCCAAATTTTTTCATAGCATCTACATTGGGTTTCTGTCTTTTAATATCCTTTACCCCCATAAAAATTTTGCACTTTAAACCAAATTTTTTAGCAACCATAGCAAGTGTCTTTCCGGCCATACCTGCTCCTGTGTCACCGCAGACAAACTTTTTCCCTGCTCTTTTTGCTATTAAGCAATGAACAATTGCATTATAAATTTTATGAGCTGTGCCAGGGTTTTCAGAAACAACTTTTGCCCATATTTGAGCTCCGCCTAAATGATCAGTTATTTGGTTTAATGGTATTAGAGGCGTTGGGCTGCCTACGTAGTTTTTAAAATAATAGTCTCTTTCTTTGATAAAACTTTTATCTTTTCTAAGTTTTGAAAATAGCTTTTCTAAATCTTCAATCGGTTTTTTTAGTGTTTCTGGAACAAAGCTACCTCCAAATTTACCACCCCACATACCATTTTTATCGTGTTGATCAATTAACGGTATACCTTTTTTAATTTTCAAGCTCATTTATTTTTTTAATAAATTTTTTTATTTTTTTATGATCTTTGTATCCTATATCAGCATCTGTTTCCAAATTACTAGACAAATCACAAAAGGTAACTCCTAAATTCTTTATATTTTCGATATTATTTTCAGAAATTGAGCCTGCTAAAGCATACCTTTCACCTTTTGGAAGTTTTGAGATTAAGTCTTTTGGAAACTCAATAGATTTTTCCATACCAGGAGTGTCAAATAAAATAATATCGGCACTTATATATTTTTTATAATTGTCTATATCCTTTTCATCTCTTATCTTTATAGCTTTTATAACTTTAAGTCCCATTGATTTAATTTCTTTAACTCTTTCCTTGGTCTCTGATCCATGAAGTTGTATATAGTCAAAATTTTCAAGTACAATTTTTTTTATAAATTCATCGCTAGGATCGACTGTTACGGCCACAAATTTTGAATTTGATTTATTATAGCTTTTTAACTTTTTAATTTCTTTTAGGTCAACGTTTCTTGGGGATTTTTCATAAAATACAAAACCTAAGAAATTTACTCCAAGATCAATACAAAGCTTAACATCTCTAAGTGGGTGCAAGCCACAAATTTTAACCCTCATATTATTTTAATTCTCTGATAAGTTTTTGAATATTTTTTTTTACGTTGCCCTTAGTAAGACTTCGACCTATCACAAGAGAAGTCGCACCATTTTGAAAAGCTTCTTTAGGAGTCATGATCCTTTTTTGATCCCCGATTAAATCACCTAATAACCTAATTCCTGGAGTAATTATTTCTTTTTTAAAAATTTTTTTAACAATTTTAACTTCTTGTGGGCTGCATACAACAGCATCTAATTTTGCTTTTGCTGCTAGCTTAGTTTGATGAAGAACTAATTTTTTTACATCTTTATCAAAACCTATCTCTTTAAGAGACTTATTATCTAATGATGTTAAAATTGTAACTCCAATAATTTTAGTAAGCCCTGAAACTTTTTTGGCGGCTTTTAATGCTTCTAATCCTGAACTAATGTGAATAGTTATATAGTTTAATTTTAAATCTTTTACAGCCTTAATTGCTGAAGCGCAAGTATTAGGAATATCAGCCAGCTTGTAATCACCAAAAGTAATTTTATTTTTTAAATTAGCTACAAATTTTCTCCCACTTTTCGAATTTAAAAACTCCAGACCGAATTTATATCCAAAAGGAAGCCTTGAATTTTGTGTCTCTCTAATTATCCTTTTAATTTTATTAAGGTTAGTGGTATCGCAGGCAATAAAGATTTTTGGTTTTTTCATTTATTAATTAATTCTAAAAGTTTTTTACTTGCTCTAAATCTTACTTTATTTTTTTCTGGAACATAAATTATTTCTCCTGTTTTAGGGTTTCTGGCAGAGTATTTTTGTTTAATTCTTTTTATAAAAAAAGTTCCAAATCCTCTTATCTCAACATTTTTTCCGTCTAAAAGAGCTTTTTTAATTCCGTTGCAGAAGATATCTAAGATATTTTCAAGTTCGAGTCGATTGAGTTGTGGGTTTTTTTCTTTAAGTTGCTTGATGAGTAAGGGTCTTGACAATTATTTTTCTTTTTTTCCTTTTTTTCCTATTGCTTTTTCAAAAATTCCTTTAAGTGTAGCTCCAGACTTTGTTGCACCTTCTCCAAATTTAGCGATAAGTGATTTTTCTTCATCTATTTGTGCAGCTTTTACACTTAATTTAATTTTTCTATTTTTCAAATCAAGTTCAATTATTTTAGAGTCCAGTGCATTGTCTTTACTAAACACTTCAGGTCTTTGGTCCGCAGTTTCTTTAGCAAGGTCCGCTTTTCTTATAGTTACGATAAGTTTTTTATCTTTGTCAATTGATACTTTAACACCGGTCTTTAAAACCTCATGAATTCTAGTCGTGATTATATCTCCAACTTTTTTATTATTATCTTTAAACCAATCAAAAGGATCTTTATCTAAAGCTCTTTTAGAAAACTTTATTTTATCATCTTTAATTTCAATTATTTTTACGTTTAAAATCTCGTTTTTCTTAAATTTTTTTAAATTTTCAATATTTTCATCATATGAGATTTCTTTATAATGAAGCATTCCACTTAAACCACCATCCACTAAGTCTCCAAAGATAGCTTTATCGGATATATTGTTAATTTTAATTTTTACTTCCTGTCCTACTTTCTCTCTTATTTTTTCCCACGGATTCTCTAGTGTAGCTTTATAAGAAAGTGAAATCCTTTTAGTATCTTTATCGATATTAACAATTTTAAATTTTATTTTTTGAGAAACCGAAAGAACCTTGCTCGGCCTAACGTTTCTATTAGTCCAATCCAATTCTGAATTATGAATTAATCCCTCTATGCCATCTTCTATTTTAACAAAACATCCATAGTCCATAATTTTAGTCACTGTACCCTCATATATTTCACCTACTTTGTATTTCTTTTCTATATTTTCATATGGGTCCTCTGTTAAAGCTTTTACAGATGCTGATACACGATTGGTCTTTTCGTCAATTTTTGTAATTTTTACTTTTAGTTTTTGCCCGATGGTTACTAAGTCGGATGGTTTTTTTACTCTTCCATGGCTCAAGTCAGAGACATGTAGGAGCGCGTCAATACCTTTAATATCTAAAAATATACCCCAATCCGTAGTGGCTTTAACAATTGCGTTCTCAATTATATCTCCCTCTTTGATATTTTTTAAAGCTTCGGTAATTTCAGCGTTCTTACTTTTTTCAAGCACAGCTCTTCTTGATACACATACATTACCACGATTCTTATCAATTCTTGTTGCAATTACTTTTACAGGTGTATTCATTAAATGATCAATTCTCTTTAACGGCCTTACATCAATTTGTGATGAAGGCATGAAACACGGCAAACCTTCAACAGTAGTAACAAAACCTCCTTTGACTTTACCAGTAATATAGCCTGTCATCTCCTCTTGAGTTTCAAATACTTTCTCCATCTTTTTCCAAGCTTTCATTTTTCTAGCTTTGTCTCTAGAAATAATTATTTCCCCTTTAAAACTCTCAATACGCTCTAAATAGACTTCAATTTGTGAACCGGGTTTTAATTTAGCTAATTCTTCATCATTTTTAAATTCTTCAATAGGTATCATGCCCTCCATCTTCGCTTTGCAGTCAACTACGACGAAATTTTTTGTTATTTCTGTGACGGTCGCTTTTATAATTTCGTTTTCTTTAAGCTTTCTATCTTTGAAGTCTTTATCTAGGAGATTTTGAAACTCTTTATGAAGGGAACTTGTATTCTTTAACTCTGGTTCTTGAGCCATAATTATTTGTGTTTTACCACTCTTTCAACATACTTTGACATTTTTGACAACATAGCTTGTTTATTCAGTTTTCCGGTGTCGATTTCTATCGAATCTCTATGTTTAAGTAAAGGGGAGTTTTTTCTTTTTGAGTCTGCTATATTTCTTATTCTAAGGGCTTTTTTAACATCTTTCAGTTTTATTTTCGAATTTATTTTTTTTAGTTCCTTGTACCTTCTTAATGATGCTTTATTCAGGCTACATTTAAAAAAAAATTTTAAATCTGAATTTGGAAGAATTTTTGTTGAAATATCTCTACCTTCTATACAACAACTTTTATATTTTTTTGCAAAATTAGTTTGATATTTTTTTAAAATTTTCCTTATATTATTATTTCTAGCAATAATAGAGGTATATTCAGAAATTTTTGGTGTATGTAAATTATTTTTCTTAATTTTTGAATATTCTAAATATTTAAATTTTCTTTTAAGGAATTTAATCTTATTTTTAGGTTCATATTTTATCAGTAGAAAACCTGCGTACCTATACAATAATCCAGAAGAGAGAAACTTTAGTCCATACTTTTCTGAAATAAGTTTTGCTCCAGTTGATTTTCCTGTTGCTGCCCCACCATCGCATGATACCTGTATATTTTTATTTTTGTATTTCAAATTTTGCTCCTAATTTTTTCATTATTTTTAAAAAGGATGGTGAAGAGGTAAAAACAGTTTCAAAATTTTTAATTTTCATCTTACTGCCTGTAAGTATTGCTAAGATAAAAGATGACATACAGATTCTATGATCTCCTAAATTAGGAACATTCACCATTTTATTTTTTGTATTAATCATTCCCTTACCAAAAATCTTTAGTTCATTTTTTTTTGAAATACTTTTAATCCCAACTTGTTTAAGAATTTTCTGCATTTCTTTTATTCTATCGCTTTCTTTATTAGCAAGTTCACCTATGCCTTTAAATACAGAAATACCCTTAACTAATCCTGCAATAATAAAAAGAATAGGATACTCATCAGTTGAATTAACATAATAGTTTTTATCAGCTTTAATTGGATTAATCTTACTGCTTCTTATAATTATATCTCCTCTTAATTCACTATTTTCTTTTTTTAAATTATCAAATTTAATATTAGCACCCATATTTTTAAGAAGTTTATAAAATCCAATACGGGTAGGGTTTAAACCAACACTTTGAATTTTTAGGTAGGACCCTTTATTTAATAAAGTTAATGCAGTAAAAAAAGCAGCTGAAGATGGGTCCCCGGGGACATTTATGTTGATTGAGTTTAAATATTTTTTTCCAAAAACTTCTATTTTTTTTTCTTTCCCATTTTTTATTTTTATTACTTGACTATTCCTAGACAAAATATTTTCTGTATGATCTCTACTTTTATTTTTTTCAGTAATATTCGTGTTTCCATATGAGTTTAATCCAGCAAAAATGACTGCACTTTTCAATTGAGCCGATACTCCTGCTTGGTATTGAATTCCAACAGGCATATCAGTTGAAACTAATGTTAATGGAAAATAATATTTATTTTTTGGTAAAAACATAGCACCAAATTCTGACATTAATTCAATTAATGCTTTCATACTTCTTTTATTTAAAGAGTGATCCCCCCGTACTTTAACTTTAATATTTGGGGTTGTAGATAGTATTCCAATTAAAAGCCTTGCTAGGGTTCCTGAATTGCCAAAATTCAATTCTGTTACTGCTCTTGCATCTAAAGATCCGAGGCCTTTTCCATAAACTAAATAATTTCTTTTACCTTTTTTTTTAATTTTAACGCCCAATTTTTTAAGACATTTAATCGTTGATAGTACATCCTCAGACTCCAAAACATTTTTATGTGATGAAATATTTTGACTTATAGATCCTATCAACAAACTTCTTATTGAGATTGACTTATCAGGATCAACTTTAATGGTTTTTTTAAATGATTTAATTTTTTTTCCTAATACTAAGTTAAATTTTCTAGATGGCATTTACTTTAAGAAAATTGTGTTCCAAAGTATTGTTCTATAGCCTTTGAAGATTTTAGCAGCTCTCTAGAAGTCCCTTCTGCTATAACAGTTTGTTCACCTAAAACGTAGCTTCGGTCAGTTATATCAAATAAATTTTTTACATTATGGTCAGTAACTAATATGGCTGTCCCACTTGATTGAATTTTCAAAATATATTTTTGAATGTCTTGTATTACTAATGGGTCAAGAGCAGCCAAAGGTTCATCTAATAAGACTATTTTTGGTTTATTAATCATAACTCTTGCCATCATTAATCTTCTAATTTCACCTCCTGAAAGCACAGATGCATTTAATGTTCTAAGATGCTGCAGATTAAATTGGTCTAATATTTTTTCTGTAATAGATTTTTGATTAGCAGTTCCTTTTATAGAAATTTGAGCAATTCCTAAGATATTGTCGTATACCGACATATTAAATACACTTCTTTGTTGCGGTAAATATCCCAAACCTTCCTTAGCTCTTAAATGTATTGGAATTTGTTCAATTGATTTATTATTTAATAGTATTTTTCCGCCCTCTTGAGATTGTTCACCTATACATATAGAGAAAAGAGTTGTTTTACCACATCCATTAGGTCCTAAAATTCCAACGCACTCTCCAGGAAAAACTTTTAGCGAAAGTTTTTTTAAAATTGGCCTTCCATCAAAAGATTTGCTTATATCTTTTACTTCAAAAATTGGTTTGTCTTTTTTAAATTTTAATATTCTAAAACCTTTTTTCATCTAAACTCACTTTGGCATTTATATTATCATTAATAGAAGAGATATTAAGTGTTTGTTTTTTTAAATCAAATAAAAGTTTATCTGCTTTAAGGTTTCCTCTTGTATCTTTAAACCTGACTTTGTCAGATATCGTTAACAGACTTTTAGAATTAGAATACTCAGCTTCTTCTGCAAAAAGAACACTATTTTGATAATCTGCTTTTACACTTTTTTTAAAAATCATGTCTAATGTTTTATTATTGTATTGACCAAATTTTGATGAAACATTCAGTTTAGTATTATCTTTAAAGTAAAAAACTGCTTTAACTTCTGTCATATCTATTATTTCATCATCCTCTAAACTAGTTTTAGCAATTTTTGATTTAAGTAAATACCTATTTCCCGATAAATCAATACCTGAGTAACTTATGTTATAAAACACGTTGGCCTCGTCATCTTGATTTTCTCCCTTTAACTCCTTATTGACTTTCTCCTTTGTAGTTTTTGTCAGGATTTCTTTTTTTTGAACTGTGTTTTTATTTTCTGAATAAGTGAATAAAATTATGCAAAAAGCTAAGAACAGTAAACTTAACTGTATAATTCTTAATTTTTTCTTTCTTTCCATTATTTTATTCCATTTTCTAATAAAGAGTGAATATGAATAATACCTTTAAGCTTTTTATTATTTTTTTTATAGTCTTTATCTGAAACCACAAGAAGGCTTGTTATTTTTTTTTCATTCATTAAACCTAATGCTTTTGAAGCTGGCATATTTTCATTAACAACTAGTGGTCTTTGTGTCATGATTTCTAGTAGATTTTGATTATTAGAGAAGCTTTTCATTCCTCGTCTTAAATCTCCATCAGTTAATAATCCTTTGATATATTGTTTTTTTGTAATGACAACAGTTCCAAGTTTTTTTTTATTCATTTCATAAAGAGCTTCTTTAAATTTTTTTTTATAATTTATAATTGGTATTTTTTTCCCAACTAGCATTATATCTTTTGCTAAGAGTAAAGTGTTACCAATATTTCCACCAGGATGATAAATTTTAAATTTTTCTTTAGAAAATTTTTTCTGACGCATTATGGTAGTTGCCAGACAATCTCCCAAAAGTAGAGTAATAGATGTGCTTGAGGTTGGAACCATTCCAGTTACATCAGACTCTTTTACTTTAGGCAATATCAGTTTTATGTCGCTAGCTTTTAATAATATGCTATCTGGTTTTGAAGCTATACCAATTATTTTAATACTATATCTATTAGCATATTTTATCATATTAGTTAGTTCAGATGTATTCCCAGAATAAGAAAATATTATTAGGATGTCTTTTTTTTCTATTTGCCCCATATCACCGTGTAAGGCTTGAGCTGGATCACAAAAAAAACTGGGAATACCTACACTTGAGAATGTGGCAGATATTTTTCTTGCTATTAAACCAGACTTACCTATGCCTGCAAAAATAATCTTACCTTTACAATTCAGAATTAAGTCGACTGCTTTAATGAATGATTTATTAAAAATTTTTTTTAGTTTTTTTAATTCATTAATCTGTATGTCAGCAGATTTTTTGGCTGCAGCTATATAATTTTTTTTGCTCATTAATGCTCAAAAATATCTGGATCTTTAAATCCTGCCTTATCTAATTTAATTCTACTTTCTAAACCATTCATGGTACTTACAAATAAATCAAACCTGTTTTCTCTTTTCAAAATTTTTTCTAAAGAGTCTTTAATTTTTTTGAGATAAAAGCAGTCTTTTGCGGCATAATTAAGTTCGTTATCTGAAATTGAGTCCAATCCTTTAGACCAATCCGTCGAACTACCATATTTTTTATCCAATTTGACTTTACAAATCTCCGAAGTGAGATCTTTAAGTCCGTGATTTTGTGTCCAGGTTCTTGCCAAACGAGACATAAGCTTAGTGCAGTAATAATTTTTAACATTTGTTTTAAGATATACATCTAAAAAATGAACGTCCATTCTTGCAAAGTGAAAAATTTTTAAAATTTTTTCATTTTCTAAAATTGAAACTAAATTAGGAGCTTTATAATCTTTATTCGGTTGGATAATATAAACGTTTTCATCATCACCAGTTAAAGACACAATTGATAATTTATCTCTGTCAGGTTTTAAGCCCTGCATCTCACAATCAATGCTGCAGTAATCTTTTATTTTAGATGTTATTTCTGCCGTTAAGTCACCTTGTATTTTATGAATTTTCATATAATTCTTAATTAATATCATGAAAAATAAAATTGTCACTTTATTTGGAGGATCTGGTCAAATTGGATCAAATTTAATCGGGTCTCTTATCAAAAAAAATTATAGAGTTATTTGTGTAACAAGGTCAGCTTTCCGTAATACACATTTAAAGACGCAAGCCACGCCTGGAGCTATTGAGTTACTAGAATGGAATACTGAAAATTTAAGTGAAGTAGAAAATGCAATTAAAAATTCCGATGTTGTAATTAATCTCGTAGGCATACTATATGAAACAAGAAAACAAAAATTTTATAAACTACATGCAAAGCTTCCTGAGGCAATTGCAAAAATATGTGCAAGATCAAATGTTGAAAAGCTGATTGCAGTTTCGGCCATAGGTGCATCTAAAGATAGTCGCTCATTATATCAAAGATCAAAATTTCAAGGGGAGATAAATATACTAAATAATTTTAAAAATTCTGTTATAATTAGACCCTCAGTTGTTGAGAGTCATTCTTCAAACTTCAGTAACCTTTTTGCACGACTAAGTTTTTTTCCTGTAATCCCTATACCAAATCTTCGTTACAAATTTCAGCCAATACTGGTAACTGATGTTGTTAAAGCAATAATGAAAGCAATTGAATTGAAAGATAATTTTGGAAAAATTTATGAGATAGGGGGACCTAAAATTTTTACATTTAAAGAAATGATAGAGTCTATTATGCAGGCTATTGGAAAAAAAAGATTAATTATTCAGATGCCTATGCCAATTGCCAAAATTCAGAGCGCTATAACTGATTTGTTACCTTTTCCTCCTATTCTTACACGAGATCAGTGTGAGATACTTTCAGAACAAGATAATATTGTATCGAATAATCACTTAACACTTAAGGATCTAGACATTGAGCCTGCAGATGTGGAAAAAGCAATGGTCACATGGCTAGTCCGTTTCCGTGATCGAGGCCAATTTTCATTAGGAAAGTATAATGAAAAGTCTTAGTTTGTTTTCAGGATATATATACTTATTCTTGGCTATAGTAACCGGTATTATTTCTAATGGATTTTTAAAAACTACTGAGAGTTTTACAAAACTTGGCCCAACTATTTTTTGCATTTTAAGTATTATCATTTGTATCTTTTGTTTGTCTAAAGCTATGACCATCATTCCTGTTTCAACAACATATGCTAGTTATGGAGCACTTACTATTTTCGCTGTTACTTTATTTGGCGTCTTTAAATATAATCAAACTCCAAACCTATATGGAATAATTGGTTTAGTATTTATTATTCTCGGAGTTATACTTTTAAACCTTTTTGGTAAATTAAAGTAAACCCCTGATATTTTTAAATCAGGGGCATTTAATTTCTTTATAAACTAATTATTTAAAGATGCTGTGATAGGTTCTTTATTTTTGTTAGCTCTTTTTTCAGCGATTTTTTTCTCGATACTAGCTATCTTTAGATCAATCTTTGATAGTTTTTTTTGTTTAGTGCTTATCTTATTTTTAAGCTTATCGATTGATTTTAGTATTTTTTTCTTTTTCTTTTCGTTTTTTTTTAACTTTTTTTTCATATTGATCCTCCAAAAAAGAAAAATCTAAAATAATCTAAAAAATTTTTCAAATGAAATTAAGAAAAATCTTTTAAACTAAAAGTTGAAAAAATTTAGAAAATCCTACGGAACTAATAAATTTATAAATCTGTCTGTTTTTTGGATCTCAAGACTGTTTACGTAACCACAATTTTCACCATCAACCTGTGATAGAACTTTATTGTTTACACCATTTATTTTTAATCTGTTCAATTCTTTTTTAATTACACTTTTTGCAGGAGTTAAGTCGCCTTTGGTTAAAATTAACCAAACATAATAAAGTAATTTTATTCTGGTCAGGTCTTTAAATATGTAAGCCACTATCCTGTTTTCAAATATATTGGTATCATTTGTTATAGAATGGGGACCAGCATAGTATTTTGAATTAGTACATAAAATCCAATCAGCCATAATTTTTTCATTATCTACCTCAACCTCCATTTTATTATTTTTTAAAAATAAAAAATGCTGAAAGCCTTTTAAAGCGAAAATTACTTTTCCAAGATACTTTTTAATATTAGTATTTATAGACTCAACAATTCGAGAGTCAAAACCTACACCAGCCATCAAGAAAAAGTACTTATCATTTATTTTTGCTAATG
>CACMHW010000011.1 GCA_902613545.1 uncultured Pelagibacteraceae bacterium | reverse complement strand
TTATAATTCAGAATGTGAGGCCGATCCTTCTAGTAAAAATAAAATTATAATACTTGGAGGAGGCCCTAATAGAATAGGTCAAGGGATAGAATTTGATTACTGCTGTTGCCAAGCAAGTTTTGCTCTAAAAGAAGCTAAATATGAAACAATTATGGTTAATTGTAATCCTGAAACCGTGTCAACAGATTACGATACAAGTGACAGATTATACTTTGAACCTTTAATAGATGAATATGTTTTCAATATTATAAAGAAAGAGAAATCAAAAGGTAATGTAAAAGGTGTCATTGCTCAATTTGGAGGACAAACTCCTATAAAACTTGCAAAATTTTTACACGAAAACAAGCTTCCAATTTTAGGAACTCAATATTCATCGATTGATCTTGCTGAGGATAGAGATAGATTTAGAGATCTTTTAAATAAACTTAATTTAAAGCAAGCTGAAAGTGGTATAGCTAGAACTTTTCCTCAAGCAACAAAAATTGCGGATAAAATTGGTTTGCCTTTGATGGTAAGGCCATCTTACGTTTTAGGTGGAAGAGCAATGGAGATTGTTCATGAAAAAAGGCAACTCAAAGACTTTATAAAAGAAGCATTTAAAGTCGCTGAAAAAAATCCAATTTTAATTGATAAGTTTATTGATAATGCAATGGAAGTTGATGTTGATGCAATATCAGACGGTAAAAATGTTTTCGTAGCCGGTATTATGCAACACATTGAAGAAGCAGGTATCCACTCAGGTGACTCGGCATGTAGCTTACCTCCGGTATCAATAAAACCTTTTTTGATTAAAGAAATTGAAAACCAAACAAAAAAATTAGCTTTAGCACTTAAAGTTAAAGGTTTCATGAATGTTCAATATGCAATTAAAAAAGATAAGATTTATGTAATTGAGGTTAATCCTAGAGCAAGTAGAACTGTGCCATTTGTTTCGAAAGCAAAAAATTTACCCCTCGCTAAGATAGCATCAAGAGTGATGGCGGGAGAAAAATTAACTAATTTTAATTTAAAAAGTAAAACAAAAGATATGTTTGCAGTAAAAGAGGCAGTATTTCCATTTAATAAATTCCCAAACAGCGATCTTTTACTTGGTCCTGAAATGAAATCAACAGGTGAAGTTATGGGTTTTGATAAAAATTTCGGGATGGCATTTGCTAAGAGTCAAATTGCAGCCTCAAACTCTCTTCCTAAAAAAGGCTTAGCTTTTATCTCTTTAAAAAATAGTCATAAAGAAGAGGGGGTGCAATTAGCAAAACAATTAATTAAATTAAATTTCACACTTTGTGGAACCGGAGGTACTGCCGATTATATTAGCAAACACGGGATTAAGTGCAAAAAAATTAATAAAGTAAATCAGGGATCTCCTCATATTGTTGATATTCTAAATACTAAAAAAATAGCATTAGTAATTAATACAGGTGGCGGAAATAGTGAAGCTCAGTTGAGCGATGCGGTAGCTTTAAGAAGGGCTACGTTAGCTAATAAAGTTCCATATTGCACGAATATGTCGACAGCCAAGGTTTGTTTGGAGGGTATTAAATCTCTTAAATTGAAAGATATCAGCGTTACTTCTTTACAAGATCTTTAACTTTTAACTTTCCAATCAGTTTCAAATGTAACATAATTTATTTGAATACATCTTCTCTCTTTTTTAATCTCTTTTTTTTCCATTCCATGCCAAGTGTTTGGTCCGCTGGTAAAGAAGTATCCATAATTGTGTTTATAAGGAACTGTTTTAACTTTGTTCAATTTTGCGTCATAAAAATCAGTACCTAAATTCTCCGATTCATTATGTAAATTAACAAAAACTATTGATGACATTAATTTTTCCTCAATATCGCAATGAGGCTTTAACCAAAAACCTTCTCTATCACAAATTACCTCTAGCCTTACATAAGAATTACTTAAATCTTTTCCAATTAATGATCCAATCTTTTTATAAACATCAGGTGATCTTAATTCTTCTATAAATTTTGTTAAATTTGGAAATTGATTAGAGTTTTCTTTAGTAACATAACATCGAAGTTTTTTTGCTTTACCGCCATCTTTAATTCCAGCTCGAAAGGCTCCCTCTCCTCCATCAAGAGCTCTTGTTCCATCATAATTTAAATTTTGTTTTCTAGGATCAGCTATCTCTGCACTACAGATCTCATCAATAGCATTTTGAGTCAGTGGCTGGTTGATTTCAAAATGTTTGAATGGATCGCTAAATAGTTTAGTTCTTTTTTCTAATGATTTAAATAATTCCATGTTTTTTCATTATTGCTTTTACAATTGGAGCAATTCTATTTACCTCGTTTAAACTATTATAACTCCAACTTTCAACTCTATCTTCTAATTCCCTTGTTATACCTAAATCTTTCAATTGTGAATAAAATTTTTTAAATCTTCCAGTTGGCTTAAATGACTTCATCATGGCAATATAAACAGGTTTTCCGGTTATAGCAGCTTCAGAAATCATTGACGTGGAGTCGCATGTTACAACTATATAATTTGAAATTGCTAGTGCAGAAAGATAAGCTTTTTTATCAATATTTTTCACAACATGGTGATTAATGCTAAAAGTGTTAAATGCAATTTTTAAAATATTTTCAGGTGTTCTGTAAGAAGGAATTACAATAATTTTAAATTTATCTGGGGTAAATAAAGTCTTCACTTTGTTAAAAAGTTCATGAATTTGTTTTTCTGAATAATTATAATATTTATTAGGTCCTCCAATTATAAATGCAACTAATTCTCTTCTCTTATCTTTTTCAATTCCAAGATATTTCGAATTTTCGTTAATTTCTTTTTTATTTAAATAATGAATAGCCCCTGTTGTGTTGATTATGTTTTCACCTTGTAAATTATCATGTTCCGGACTTACTATGAGATCGAAGTGTTTAAAAGAAACTTTAGGATCCTGTATGTGAATATTAAAAATTTGATTGCCTAATCTTTTTTTTAAAGCTATTGATGATATTACACTTTTTCTTCCACAGGATATAATAACTTTACAATCACATACGAATTTATTTTTTACCAAATTTTCTGATATTGGACTGATTTTTGGGGGAATAAAATTCCAAAAAGATTTTAATTCGATTTTTTGGTGTTTATAACTTAGGCCCAAAGCTTTGGCTAATCCCTCTACTTGACTAACCATACCGTGCATACCTTGCGTTAAAAGAAGTGCTTTTAATTCTAACATTAGTTACTATATACCTTTACATAATGAATAATAAATCAACAAAACATACAAAAGTGTTAATTCTTGGATCTGGTCCTGCTGGCTACACAGCGGCTATTTATGCGGCTAGAGCAATGCTCAAACCAATACTTGTACATGGTTCTCAACCCGGAGGACAATTAACTACAACTACAGATGTTGAAAATTACCCAGGATATTCAAAAGTGATTCAAGGTCCATGGCTTATGGATGAAATGAAAGGCCAAGCCGAAGCTGTAGGAACAGAGATGATACAAGATCATATCAGCAAAGTTGACTTAACAAAAAAACCTTTTACAGCAACAGGTGATAGCGGTCAGATTTACACTGCAGATAGTTTTATAATTTCAACAGGAGCACAAGCAAGATGGTTAAATTTAAAATCTGAACAGGAGTTTAGAGGATTTGGAGTTTCAGCGTGTGCTACTTGCGATGGTTTTTTCTTTAAAGAAAAGGAGGTAGCTGTAGTTGGTGGAGGAAATGCTGCTGTTGAAGAAGCAATGTTCCTCACTAAATTTGCCTCAAAGGTATATTTAATACATAGAAGAAACGAATTAAGAGCAGAAAAAATGCTTCAAGCTAAATTAAAATCTAATAAGAAAATAGAAATAATTTGGGATACAGTAGTTGAGGATGTCATCGGTACTAAAGATCCAAAAACTGTTAATGCATTAAAAATTAAAAATGTAAAAGATAATAAAGTTAAAGATCTTAAAGTTGATGGTTTATTTATTGCCATAGGTCATGATCCAGCTACATCTTTATTTAAAGATCAACTTAAAATGGACAAAGAAGGGTATTTAATAACAAAACCTGACTCTACTGAAACGAATATTCCAGGAGTTTTTGCTGCAGGAGATGTTAAGGATAAAATTTTTAGACAAGCTGTTACCGCTGCTGGAATGGGTTGTATGTCAGCACTTGAAGCCGAAAAATATCTATCTGAGTCTAATTAAGGCTATCACAAAAACTTTTAATTCTTTTCATTGCTTTTTTCAAATTTTCCATTGAAGTAGCGTAAGATATCCTAAAGTAACCGTCTAAACCAAAGGCAGAGCCTTGAACCACAGCTACCTCACCTTTTTCTAATAGTTTTTCTACAAAATCTTTATCGGTTTTAAGTTTTGTTTTCTTATTTAATAATTTTTTACAGTTTGGAAAAACATAAAAAGCTCCTTCAGGACTTAAACAGCTTATACCTTTTATATTATTTAAACTGTCAACAACAAAATTTCTTCTTTCTTTAAAAGAATTTGATCTTTCTGAAATAAAATCTTGTGTCCCGTTTAAAGCCTCGACGGCAGCTGCTTGACTTATGGATGTAGGATTACTAGTTGATTGGGATTGAATTTTAGCCATCGCTTTAATTATTTCTTTTGGACCTGCGGCATAACCTATTCTCCAGCCAGTCATTGAGTAAGATTTACTCACTCCATTCATGGTTAAAGTTCTGCTTTTTAATTTTTCAATTTGCGCAATCGTAAAAAATTTAAAACCGTCATATGTAATATGTTCGTAAATATCATCGCTTAAAATATATAAATTTTTATATTTTATTAAAATCTTCGATAAAGCTATTATCTCATCTTTTGTATAACCAGAGCCTGTAGGATTAGATGGCGAGTTTATAATTATCCACTTTGTTTTCTTTGAAACTGCTTTTGTTAATTTTTCCGGTGTTAACTTAAAATTATTTTTTTCATCACACTTAATTATTTTGGGTTTTCCCCCAGCCAATAAAACAATATCGGGATAAGAAACCCAATAAGGGGCTGGAATAATTACCTCGTCACCTTTATTTATGGTAGCCATAAAAGCATTATATAAAACCTGCTTTCCACCAGTTCCAACTGAAATTTGATCAAGCTCGTATGATAAACCATTTTCCCTAGAAAATTTTGCTTGGATAGCTTTTTTTAGAGCTGGGGTTCCATCCACTGCAGTATATTTTGTATCCCCTTTTCTAATCGCTTCTATTGCTGCTTCTTTAATATTGTCTGGGGTATCAAAATCAGGCTCTCCAGCCCCTAAACCGATAACATCCTTTCCAGCAGCTCTCATTTCCCTAGCTTTTGAGGTAACTGCTATAGTAGGCGACGGTTTTATACGTTTTAAACTATTGGAAACTATGCTCATTGAAATTTATAATATAATCAATTTATTATTAACACAAAATGCAAAATACTTATCAAGAAAAATTAGCTGATCTAGAAGTTAATAACTCAAAAAAAATTAAGAAGTTAGAGGGAGGTATTAACTTTAAAATCAAAAGTGATTTTCAACCTAGCGGTGACCAACCAGAGGCCATAAAGCAAATATTAAAAAACTTAAAAGACGACAAACAAGAACAAGTGCTTTTAGGGGTCACGGGATCAGGTAAAACGTTTACAATGGCAAAAGTTATCGAAAAGGCTAATAGGCCAGCTCTAATTCTAGCACCAAACAAAACTCTGGCTGCTCAATTGTACGGAGAGTTTAAAAGTTTTTTTCCTAATAATGCTGTAGAATATTTTGTATCATATTACGATTACTATACTCCAGAAGCATACGTTCCTAGATCTGATACTTATATAGAAAAAGAGGCATCAATAAATGAACAAATTGATCGTATGAGACACTCGGCAACAAGATCTTTGTTGGAGAGAGATGATGTGATTATTGTTGCGAGTGTATCATGTATTTATGGTTTAGGTTCTGTAGAGGCGTACTCGAAAATGACTATTACTCTTAAGAAAAATTATGAGTACGAGCGAGACGATTTAATTAGAGCATTTATAAACTTACAGTATAAAAGAAATGATCAAAATTTTTTTAGAGGAACTTTTAGGGTGAGAGGAGAAAATTTAGAGATCTTTCCATCACACTTAGAAGACAGAGCTTGGAGAATAAGTTTTAATTTGAATAAATTAGAAAAAATTGAGGAATTTGACCCACTGACTGGAGACAAGACAAATGATTACTCAATAATAAAAATTTACGCTAATAGTCATTATATAACTCCTAAGCCTACTATCGAGCAAGCAATCAGACAAATAAAATCTGAGTTAGCAGAAACTTTAAAAAAACATAGAGAAAATAATAAACTTTTAGAGGAACAAAGATTAAGAGAACGAACTAAGTTTGATCTAGAAATGATTGAAGCTACCGGAACATGTGCAGGGATTGAAAATTATTCAAGATTTTTATCAGGAAGAAAAGCTGGTGAACCTCCTCCTACTTTGTTTGAGTATTTTCCAGATAATGCAATTATATTTGTAGACGAAAGTCACGTAACAGTCCCTCAATTAAATGGAATGTATAAAGGTGACCGTACAAGAAAAAGTACGTTAGCCGAATATGGGTTTAGACTCCCTTCATGTATGGATAATAGACCTTTGAAATTTGAAGAGTGGGATTTAATGAGAACACAAACTGTTTTTGTCTCTGCTACCCCAGGACCTTGGGAACTAAAACAAACAAGCAATAAATATATTGACCAAATCATTAGGCCAACAGGTTTAATAGACCCACCGGTTGAAATAAGGCCAGCCAAAACTCAAGTTGATGATCTTATGCACGAGGCAAAAGAGATTGTAAAAAAAGGATATAGAGTTCTTGCTACAACGCTGACAAAAAAAATGGCTGAAGATCTTACTGAGTACCTCCATGAAAATGGTCTTAAAGTAAGATATATGCACTCTGACATTGATACTCTGGAAAGAATTGAGATCATAAGAGATTTAAGAATGGGAGTATTTGATATTCTTGTAGGAATTAATTTGTTGAGAGAGGGATTAGATATTCCTGAATGTGCTTTGGTAGCAATTTTAGATGCTGATAAAGAGGGATTTTTAAGATCTGAAACTTCTTTAATTCAAACGATTGGAAGAGCAGCGCGAAATGTTGATGGTAAAGTAATTTTATATGCTGATAAAGTCACGAAGAGCATTGAAAAAGCAATTAAAGAAACAGATAGAAGGAGAAATAAACAATTAAAATATAATAAGAAAAATGGAATAACTGCAGAGTCAGTAAAAAAAGAGATAAGTGATATTTTAGAGTCTGTTTATGAAAAAGATTACGTTAAAATTAGTGAAGGCTCAAACGTAGGTGGAAACTTAAAAAAACATCTTAAAGCTTTAAACAGAAAAATGAAGGAAGCTGCATCTAATTTAGAATTTGAAGAGGCAGCTAAACTAAGAGATGAAATGAGAAAACTAGAAGCTAGTGAACTTGAAATTACTTTAAATCCTAAAATATCTCAATATAATTTGAAAAGTAAAGTTTATCCAAAAGGAAGATCGACTATGGGTATGCCTGGCACAAAACCAAGAAAAGCGATAAAAAAATGGAAGCCAAAAAAATAATCATCACTGGTGGAGCTACTAGAATAGGATCTGCAATTGCTAAAAGTTTAGTTAGCTTTGAAGCAAAAATGGGTATCCACTTTAACAAATCTAAAAGTAGTGCCCTAAAATTAAAAAAAGAACTAGAGGAACTTGGGGCTGAAGTATACTTATTTAAAGCTGATTTAAATAATTTTAAACAAACCGAAACTTTAATAAAAAAAGCTTATAAAACTATGAAAGGATTAGATTGTTTAATTAATAATGCCTCTATTTTTGAAAACGATAATCTTGAAAATTTTTCCGAGAAATCCTTTACAAAGCATATAAATATCAACTTAAAAGCACCAGCAATCTTAACGCAAAATTTTAAAAAATTAATTAAAAACAAAGAGGGATGTATCATTAATATTATTGATCAAAGAGTTGAAAAATTAACTCCTTTTTTTTTCTCTTACACTCTAAGTAAATCTTCATTGGTCACTTTTACAAAAACATCGGCCATGAAATTAGCGCCTAACATAAGAGTGAATGGCGTCTCACCAGGACCAACCTTGAAAAACAAAAGACAATCTGAAAGGCATTTCAAAAAACAGTGGAAATCTACACTCTTAAAGAAAAAAGTAAATTTGGATAATATATGTAATGGAGTAAGGTTTCTAATTGAGAATAAAAGTATAACAGGAGAAATTATCAATATTGATAGCGGACAAAGACTTGCTTGGCAAACGCCAGATATAGTTAACACAAAAGAATGAAAATAATTAAATTTAAAAAAAAAGAAAAATTTAAATATAAAAGAAAAGTAATTATAAAAGATCTAATCTTAAATATTTCTATAGGAATACACAATTTTGAGAAAAAAAAGAAACAAAGAGTAAAATTTAATATTGAAATTTTAACAAATCCATATGTGATTCCAAATAACAAAGATTTTAATTCAATACTTAATTATGAGGAAATTGTTAGTAAAATTGAGAAAATTGCTTATCTAAAACATCACGAGTTACTTGAAGATTTGGCAGAAAATATATTCAATATGATATTTAAAAATAAACTTGTTAAGAAGATTAATCTTAAGATAGAAAAGTTAGATATCTTAAAGAAAACTAAATCTGTTGGCATCGAGGTATCAAAATCAAAAGTATGATTAATAGTTTAGAGTTAGGAAAAAAAGTAATAAAAGAAAAAATACCGCTGATACCAAAAAATCCCGGTGTTTATAGAATGATTAGTTCCACTGGTGAAATTTTATATATTGGTAAAGCTAAAAATATCCCAAATAGACTCAAAAGTTATGTCACTGAGTCTAATCTTCCTATTAGAACTGAGAGAATGCTTTCACTTACGCATAATCTTGAAACTACTACTACAAGTAATGAAAGTGAGGCCCTACTATTAGAAGCAAATTTAATAAAAAAACATAAACCTCGTTACAACATACTTCTGCGAGACGACAAATCTTTTCCTTATATTTACATTGGTAATAAAGATAAGTGGCCACAACTTACAAAGTTAAGAGGAAAAAAATCAAAAACAGGATATTATTTTGGTCCATTTGCATCAATTGGTTCTGCTAATTGGACAATAAAAATTTTACAAAAAATTTTTCTTTTAAGAGTCTGTGATGATACAGTTTTCAAAAATAGAGAGAGACCTTGTATCTTATACCAAATTAAAAGATGCTCTGCTCCATGTGTTGGACACATAAATGAAAAAGAATACGAATCTACAGTTACAGACGCTATTGATTTTATTTCGGGTAAATCTAGAAGGATTCAGAAAAACTTATCCAAAGAAATGGAAAAAGCTAGTAAAGAATTGGATTATGAGAAAGCAGCGATAGCTAGAGATAGAATAAAAGCATTAACTCAAATACAAACCTCTCAAAAAATAAATCAAACAAATTTAACGGAGGCTGATGTAATTAGCATATATAAAGAGACAGGAAAAACATGTGTACAAGTGTTTTTTTTCAGGTCAAAACAAAACTGGGGTAATCAGGCTTTCTATCCAAAACATGATCCAGATGACAGTGTAGAAGATATAATAAGTTCTTTTATATCTCAATTTTATGAAAACAAAACTATTCCTAGGCTGATATTAACCAACTGTGAAGTCAAAGACAAAAAGCTTATTGAAAAAACGTTCTCTGAGAAGGACAAAAAAGATATCATTATTAAGCTAGCAAAAAGTAAAAATGAGATAAGTATATCAAGTCTTGCAGAGAAAAATGCAAAACAATCTTTAAAACAAAAACTCGTACAATCTGATACTAACAATAATCTCATCGAGGGATTAGCATCTAAATTTAATATTAATAACAATATTGAATTGATAGAAGTTTACGATAATAGCCACATTCAGGGGACTGACTCTGTCGGATCATTAATTTGTTTCGGTAATGAAGGTTTTGTTAAGAAAAGATACAGGAAATTCAATATTAAAAATGAAAAAGTAAAAAATGATGACTATGGTATGATGAAAGAAGTTTTATTTAGAAGATTTTCTAAAGCTATTAAGGAAAAGTCTGGTTCTCTGTCATTGCCAGATTTAATAATGATAGACGGTGGTAAAGGACAGTATTCTGTATCTAGAGAAGTTCTTAATGAACTAGGATTGCATGACTTACCAATTTTAGCTGTAGCTAAAGGTAAAAGAAGAAATGCTGGAGAGGAAAAAATTTATTACAAAAATAAAGAATATATTTTAGAAAGAAATGATCCATTATTATTTTTTATACAGAGACTTCGAGATGAAGCTCATAGGTTTGCCATAAGCACTCATAGAGCCAAAAGAAAGAAAAACCTTAGCAAATCTTTATTAGATCAAATCCGAGGGATTGGGAAACAAAGGAAAAGAGCTTTATTAAATCATTTTGGGTCTGCACGTGCTGTTGAGTCTGCAAGCTTTGATGATTTAAAATCAGTTGAAGGAATAGAAGACAGCATAGCAAAGAAAATATATGATTATTTTCACGAATAAATGAAATTAAAGATACCAAATATATTAACTATTGGCCGAATAATTATAGTTCCAATTTTTGTTATAACTTTTTTTATACCGGGTTTTTTTGGTGACCTTATACCTTTCTTTTTATTTGTGTTAGCAAGTTTTACTGATTATCTTGATGGATTATTAGCAAGACTATTTAAGGAAGAGTCTAAATTAGGAGAATTATTAGACCCAATAGCAGATAAAATTTTGGTCTGTGCAGCTCTTATATTGCTCGTTATGAATGGCACCATTAAAAACTATGAAGTAATAGCAGCAGTAATTATTCTTACTAGAGAAATTTTAGTCTCGGGTCTTCGAGAATTTTTAGCTAAAGGTAAAATAATTATGCAGGTGACAAGTTTGTCAAAATTAAAAACTTTTATTCAAATGTCCTCAATAGCTATTTTATTAACAGGTGATATTGGAAATAAGATAATTAATTTTCAAGACTATAATGCTCAAACTGTAGGTATTATTCTTTTGTGGTTATCCTCATTTTTAACTCTTTATACAGGATACGATTACCTTAGAAGGGGTATAGATCACGCTATAAATCAAGATAGTAAAGATTAAGCTGCGGAGTCTTTTCTCACGACGTTTTGGTAAGCATCATTCAAATCTGAGATGACTTTACAGACTTCAAAATTATAATCATTAATTTGTGAAACCGGGGTAACTTCTGCTGCTGTTCCAGTCAAAAAACATCCAACAAAATTTTTCATTTCTTCAGGTTTGATTTTTCTTTCTATAACTTTTATTCCTTTTGATTTTGCAATCTTAATTACTTCTCTTCTTGTTATTCCATCTAAAAAGGAATCTGGAATAGGTGTATGTAATTCGCCAGATTTACTCTTAAAGAAAATGTTTGCACCAGTCCCTTCAGCAACATTGCCTTCATGGTCGAGCATTAATGAGTCAGTAAATCCTTGCTCTTCAGCTTCGTGTTTTGATAAAGTGCAAATCATATATAAACCAGCTGCTTTAGTATCCCACGGAATTGTATTTGGTGCTGGTCTTCTCCAGCTTGATATATTTAATTTAATTCCTTTTAATTTTAACTTAGGATCAAAATATGAACCCCACTCCCAAGTAGCGATTGCAACGTGGATTTTATTTTTTTGTGCTGAAATAGCCATCATCTCACTTCCTCTCCAAATTAAAGGCCTCACATACCCATTAAGAACTTTTTGAACATTTACAATATTTTTACATGCATCATTTATTTGTTTTTGACTATAAGGAACTTTAATTCCCATTCTTTTTGCTGAGTAAAATAATCGTTCAGTGTGTTCCTCTAGCCTAAATATTTCACCATCATAAACTCTCTCCCCTTCAAATACACAACTGGCATAATGAAGTCCGTGATTTAAAATATGAATATTGGCGTCTTTCCATTCAACAGTTTTACCGTTGAACCAAATTTTTCCTGATCTTTTATCGTAAGGTATACTTTCCATCAGATGTAAATATATAGATTTTTATTAATTAAAAAAGTATCTTTCAAATTAGGATAAGTCAATATAACTTACCATTATGAAAGATTTGCTCTATCTAAAAGACGAACAAATTAAAGAATTTATTCAACTTCTTTACTATGCATACAGAGAAACTTTTTCGGATCCTAAAGAAATTTTATCAAAAAAATTTTTTGGACCAGCTCATCTTCGAGCTTTGAATTTAATTGAGAGAAATCCTGGAATAAATTTAGGAGAATTAATTTTTAAACTTAAAGTAACTAAGCAAAGTTTAAATAGAGTTTTAAGAGATTTAATTAAATCAAAGATGATAAAACAAATTCAAGATGATGAGGATACAAGAAAAAAAAATCTATTTTTAGATAAAGAGGGAAAAATATTTTTCGATGCTCTGTATAACAGTCAAAAAAAAAGAATATTTAATGCGTTGAAAAATTCAAGTTCAGACTCTGTTATTAAGTTTAAAAATGTTTTAAAAAAAATTATAGATGGAAAATAATAAATTACATATTTTAATTGTAGATGATGATGATAGAATTAGAGATCTTTTAAAAGATTACTTGATAAATAATAATTATATAATTTCTACTGCGGAAAACGCAGAAGAAGCCAAAGAAAAATTAAAATATATTAAATTTGATATTTTAATTTTAGATGTGATGATGCCAGGACAAAGTGGATATGAATTAACAGAGGAAATAAAGAAAACAATTCAGGTACCGATTATTTTATTAACTGCTAAAGGAGAAGTTGAAAATAGAATAAAAGGTTTAGAACTAGGAGCTGATGATTATATTGGAAAACCCTTTGAACCTAAAGAATTATTGCTGAGAATAAAAAATATTGTTAAAAATAAAAATATATTAGATCTCTCTTCCAAATACTTTGTTGGACAAGCTGAGATCAATCTTAATAAAATGACAATAAATTTTAACAATAAGATTAGGAAAATTAATAATTCAGAAAAAAAAGTGCTAATCGAAATGTTATCCAATCCTGGTAAAACTTTTTCAAGAGAAGAGATCGGAAGGATATCTGGAATCAATCAAGAACGCTCTATTGACGTAATGGTTACTAGACTACGGCAAAAGCTTGAGAGTAATCCAAAAAATCCAAAATATTTACAAACTATAAGGGGATCAGGCTATGTTCTCTGGATTGAATAAATTTTTAAAAATAGTATTACCTAAAAGACTTTTTTATAGAGCTTTGATAATAGTTGCAGCTCCAACAATTATTTTACAATTGATCATTACAATTGTTTTTTATGACAGTATTTGGATAAAAGCGAACAAAAATATAACTAGATCTCTTGTGACTCAACTTAAGGCTATACAGGAGGTATATCAAAATGATAAAAAAAATTTGGACTTTTTTACAGATAGCTACAAAAATAATTTCAATTTTGAAATAGGTATTAGCCAAGAAAAATTTCCTATAACTACAGGAGAAAGAAGATTTAGTCCAATGGATAGATCTCTTAGAAGAGAACTAAAATCAACTTTTGGAAATAATAATTATTGGTTTAATACTGCAAAATTTAAAAATGCAGTTGAAATAAAAATTAAATCTGAAGATGATGTTATTAAATTTTTAGTACCTAAAGAAATGGTTTCAACTTCTTCTGTAAGACTTTTTGTTCTATGGACAACTTTACCTTCATTAGTTTTAATTATTATTGCTTTAATATTTTTAAAAAATCAAACCAAACCTCTGGTAAGACTTGCTAAAGCAGCTGAAAGATTCGGAAAGGGAGACTATGTTAATGATTTTAGGCCGTCTGGAGCACAAGAAATTAGAAAAGCAGCTTATGAATTTGATAGAATGGCAAAAAGAATTAATCGTCATCTTAATCAAAGATCTGAGATGTTGTCAGGTATAAGTCACGATCTTAGAACGCCTTTAACAAGACTAAAGCTACAGCTTGCGATGTTAGAGCAAAAAGATTTGTCAAATAAAATGTCAAAAGATATTGATGAGATGGAAAAAATGTTAAATGATTATCTTCAATTTGCAAAAACTCAGTCAAAAGAAACAAGTACAAATATAGATTTAAAAAATTTAATTAATCAGATTAAGAACGAATTTGATAATCAAAATTTAGAAATTTCAAATATTGAAACTATAAGTATCAAGGGTAGGCGTTCGGCTCTTAAAAGATCTTTGGAAAATATTATACAAAATGGACTTACATATGGAAAAAAAGTTCACATTGAGGCTCAAAAAAGTAAAAATCTTGCTGTGATTAATATTGAAGATGATGGCCCAGGTATTCCTGATGATCAATATAAAAATGTATTTAAGCCATTTTTCAGATTAGATAAAAGCAGAAGTCTGAATCAGTCAGGTGTAGGTCTTGGACTTGCTATAGTTGAAGATATAATAAACTCCCATGGCGGAAATATAAAATTAAGTAAAAGTAAATTTAATGGATTACAAGTTAAGATTTTTTTACCTTTTTAATTTTTTTTTTTCTAATTTTTTTATAGTGGCTTCTTGTTTTTGAACAATTTTTTTTAATACTTCAAACTCTTCCCTTGAAACTAAGTTAAGTTTACTAATTAATTTATCTTTTTTAAATTTTAAATCAGTTGATATTTCTTTTCTCACATCTTGAGATGTCAAAATGCCATTTTCAATCAAATTAGATATGGTTTTTAAAATTTTTTCAGAATTGCTCATAACTTATCTTATTTGATGGTTATCTTAATTTCAAATATGTTATAAGTAGATATGTTTTACCATAATTTAGACCCAATACTATTTGATTTTGGGTTTTTAGAAGTCAGATGGTATTCTTTGGCTTATATATTTGGAATATTGATTGGTTGGTGGTACGGCAAAATAATCATAATTAAAAAATTTCAAACTTTTGAAAAAAAATTTAATTTAACTCTTTTTGATGACTTGATTACTTATTTAATCATTTCAATAATTTTAGGTGGAAGACTCGGCTATGTAATTTTCTATGATATGAATTATTACTTAAAAAATCCTTTTGATATTGTTAAAATTTGGCAGGGCGGTATGTCATTTCACGGTGCAATGTTGGGTATAATTATTGGCACTTTTATATTTTCAAAAAAAAATAATATAAAAACTTTTTTTTTACTAGATATCATAGCTTGTGTATCACCTATTGGAATTTTTTTAGGTCGTATTGCGAATTTTATAAACAGTGAATTAGTAGGAAAAGCTTCAGATGTTTATTGGGCAGTAATTTTTCCAAAAATAGATAATGTTGCAAGACATCCTTCACAATTATACGAGGCTTTCCTAGAAGGGTTAATTTTATTCCTTATTTTAAATTATTTAATATTTAAAAAAAATTATAAAATAGGAAATTGTTCTTTTTCATTTTTAATTTATTATGGAGTTTTTAGAATTTTTTCAGAATTTTTTAGGCTGCCAGATATACAAATAGGATATATTTTTGGATTTGTAAGTATGGGAATGTTACTAAGTGCATTTATGATTTTTGCCGGTTTAATTCTGTATTTGAAAAGAAATGAATTATAATATCGAATATTTTAATTTTAAATCTAATCAATTTATTCCTTTTGATAAATTTGTTGAGAAGGTTCTTTATAAACCAAAAATTGGTTACTATACAAAAAAAATTCCATTTGGGAGAGCAGGTGATTTTATTACGGCTCCAACAATTTCAAATTTGTTTTCTGAGATAATTTCAATATGGGTTGTTTCATCATGGGAAGAATTAGGCAAACCTAGATATTTCAATTTTGTGGAACTCGGTCCTGGGGATGGTAGCTTTGCAAAAGTTTTTGTTAATACATTAAAAAAATTCCCAAATCTTTTTAATTCTATAAACATTTATTTATATGAAAAGAGTGATTTTCTTAAAAATATTCAAAAAGAAAAATTAAAAGATTCAAAAGTAAAGTGGATTAATAATTTTGAAAAAATTAATAAAGGTCCAGTAATTTTTTTTGGAAATGAATTTTTTGATGCAATACCAATTAAACAATTTACTTACCAAAAAAAAATGTTGTTAGAAAAATATTGTTACTTAGATCGCGTTAAAGGTTTTAAAGAAGTTTATCAGAGGGCTAAAATAGAAGATATTAAAGAAATAAAAAAATTTAGAGTTTTTAAAGATCTCAAATTTATTGAGTTTCCAAAATTAGGAATTCTCGAAATGAACAAAATAGTAAAAAAAATTAAGAAACTTTCAGGGGGAGTTTTGCTAATAGATTATGGTTATACCAAACTTCTCAATAAAAGTACCATTCAAATGGTCATGCAAAATAAGAAAGTAAGAACAGACGACTTTTTTAAAAACCTTGGAAAAGCAGATATCACTTCTTTAGTAAATTTTAGCCTTTTGAAAGAGTACTTTATAAAAAATGAGATGAATGTGAAAAAAATTGTTACACAAAAGTTTTTTTTAGAAAAAATGGGTATTGTTGAAAGAGCAAAAATTCTTGAAAAAAAAATGAATTTGAAACAAAAAAATTATATGTTGTCCACTTTAAATAGGCTTTTAAACAAAAAGCTCATGGGAGATTTGTTTAAAGTAATCTTTGCTTTTAAATCTAAAAGTAATAATTTTTTGGGATTTAAATAATGTTTTATTCAAAAAAGTTTAAAAAATTTTACAACTTAAAACACTGTTTCTTTTCAAGAAAAGGTGGTTTTTCAAGAGGAATCTATAAAGGACTCAATTGTGGCAGAGGCTCTAAAGATAAGAAAAAAAATATAATTATGAACTTAAAAAAAGTGGCAAAAAAAATGAATGTTAAAAATAATCATTTAATTTTAATGTATCAAACGCATAGTAACAAAGTAATAGAGATAAAAAAAAATAATTACAAAAAAAAAATTCGCGCAGATGCAATGGTGACCAAAATGCGAGAGATAGCTTTAGGGGTTGTAACTGCAGATTGTGTACCGATACTAATTTATGATAAAAAAAATAAAATTATTGCATGTATTCATGCTGGATGGAGAGGTGCAATTTCTGGAATTATTAAAAATACAATTTTAAAAATAAGAAAATTAAATTCTGATAATAAAATCTATGCAACTATAGGACCATGTATAGGGAAAGACAGCTACGAGGTTGATTTAAAATTTTTTAAAGAATTTGTAAAAAAATCAAAAAAAAATAAGAAATTCTTTACAATTAAAAATAGAAATAAAAAGTTGTTTAACTTAAGGGAATATGTGGCTAAAAAACTTACTGAGCAAAATGTTGTTATTGATCATGTAAATCACGACACTTTTAAAGAGAGGGATAACTTTTTCAGCTATAGAAGGTCTACAATTCTCCATCAAAGAGATTATGGTCGGTCTATATCAACAATAAAGTTAGTTTAGATTAAATTTGAAAACTTTTATAAATAATTGTATAAGTAATCTCATTTCATGAAAATTTTATCTGGAACTAGCAATCTCAAGCTTAGCAAAGATATTTCAAAGAATCTTAAACTCAAACTGATAAATACAAACATAAGGAGATTTGCTGACGGAGAAATTTACATTGAAATAAATGAAAATATTAGAGGTAACAGTGTTTTTGTAATTCAATCTACCTCAAATCCTGCAAACGATAATATTATGGAACTTTTGCTTATAATTGATGCATTAAAAAGATCATCGGCGAAAACTATTACTGCAGTAATTCCATATTTTGGGTACGCAAGACAGGACAGAAAAGTTGCTCCAAGAACATCTATCTCTGCTAAAGTTGTTGCAAATTTAATTTCAAACGCTGGAGCTACAAGGGTTGTAACAGTTGATTTACATGCAGGGCAAATACAAGGATTTTTCGATATGCCAGTTGACAACTTGTATACAGCCCCTCTCTTTGCAAAATACATAAAAAAGAAATTAAATTCAAAAAAACTTATTTGTGTGTCGCCTGATGTAGGTGGTGTTGCTAGAACTAGAGCGTTGGCAACTAGAATAAAAGCTGATTTAGCAATAATTGATAAAAGGAGACCGGCGCCTGGTAAATCTGAAGTCATGAATATAATTGGTGATGTTAAAAATAAAACTTGTATAATTGTAGATGATATAATCGATAGTGGAGGCACAATTGTGAATGCAGTTGATGCATTAAAAAAAAGTGGCGCTTCAGATGTTTATGTTTTTATAACTCACGCAGTTTTAAGCGGAGACGCGGTAAAAAAAATTAAAAACTCAAAAATAAAAAAGTTAATAATTACTGACACTATTGATAATTACAAAAAAATTAAAAATAATAATAAAATTGAGGTGTTATCAATTGCCTCACTGATGTCAGAAGCGATTAAAAGAATAGCAAACTCTAATTCTGTATCAGATTTGTTTAATTAATACTTGTTTTAGTTAATAACATGAGTTATATACCCTCTCAGTAAATTTATGAGTAATCTAAAAGCTACAATAAGAAAAAATACATCAACTGGCTCAAATAATAAGTTAAGAGCTAGCGGCTATATTCCAGCAGTATTATATGGTGGTAAAGATCCAAATCAGAATATCTCAATTAGTAAAAAGGAAATATCGACAATAATTAATTCTGACACCTTTTTGTCTAAAGTATTGGAAATTGAAGTTGATGGAAAAAAAGAAAAAGTGATACCAAGAGATGTTGCTTTTAACGTTGTATCAGAAGAGCCTATACATATTGATTTCATGAGAATTTTATCGGGTAAAAAAATAATTTTAGAAATACCTGTAAAATTCATTAATCACCCAGACTCCCCAGGTCTTAAAAGAGGTGGGGTATTAAATATAGTACGAAGAAAATTAGAGCTTAAATGTCCGGCGGAGACTATTCCAAACGAAATTGTTGTAGATTTGACTGGAACGGATATTGGAACAAGCATCAAAATTTCATCAGTAAAACTTCCCGAAAATGTTCTTCCAACAATCACTGATAGAGATTTCGTAGTTGCCACAGTTGCTGCTCCAACAGTAATCAAGGAACCTGAAAAACCAGCCGAAGATGCTCCTGTGGAAGGTGCTGAAGGTGAGGCTCCTGTAGAGGGTGCTGAAGCTTCAGGTAAAGAAGGTGATGCTGCAAAAAAAGATGACAAAGCAAAAGACGGTGCTGGTGACAAAAAATCTGAAGAAAAAAAACCTGCAGAAAAAAAACCTCCTGAAAAGAAATAATTAAAATGCTTTTACTTGTTGGATTAGGAAATCCTGGCTCTAATTACACTAACACTCGACATAATATTGGTTTTAAAATAATTGATGCTATTAACGCTCATTTTAAGCTTTCTAAACAAAAGCCAAAATTTAAAGGACTGCTCACAACTGGTAATATTGATGAAAAAAAAATTTACGCAATAAAACCATTAACTTTCATGAACAATTCTGGAACAGCCATCAAAGAACTGATCGACTATTTTAAAATTGATGCGAAAGACGTAATAGTTTTTCATGATGATATGGATATAGATTTTGGAAAAATAAAAGCTAAATTTGGAGGGACAAGCGCGGGGCACAACGGTATAGAGTCAATAGATAAATTTATAGGCAAGGATTATTCTAGAGTAAGGATAGGTATCGGTCATCCAAAACAAAAGAAGAAGGTTAATAATCATGTTTTAGAAGATTTTAAGGAAGATGAGGAAGAAAAAATTAAAGAAATAACTGACAATATTGTTAAGCAAATTCCAACATTAATTGAAAAAAAAATAGACCTATTTTCTAGTAAAGTAAATCAAAACCTTAATGGGATTTAAATGCGGAATAGTTGGGTTACCTAACGTTGGTAAATCTACTTTATTTAATGCCTTAACTGCTTCAAAAAATGCAGAAGCCGCTAACTTTCCATTTTGCACAATTGATCCAAATATCGGTATTGTTGACGTCATTGATGACAGGCTAGACAAGCTAGCAAAACTATCAAATTCAAAAAAAAAAATTTATACAAATATAACTTTTGTAGATATTGCTGGATTGGTAAAAGGAGCTTCTAAAGGTGAAGGATTAGGCAATAAATTCTTGTCCCATATAAGAGAGGTGGATGCAATTATACATTTAGTAAGATGTTTTGACTCTGAAAAAATTACTCATGTTAACTCAAAGATTAATCCAGCAGACGACTTGGAAACGATTAAGACTGAAATTATACTTTCAGACTTAGGTATAATTCAAAGAAAACTTGAAAAAGGTAAAAAAAAACTTCTAAGTGATAAAGAAATAAAGATTTTAGAAGAAAAATTAGTCTTTTTAAATAAAGGCGAGGAAGCAAAAGTAAATGACGAAAAAGAAGAAGAGTTTTTGTCAAGCATTGGCTTATTAAGTATTAAACCAAAAATAATAGTTTGTAATTTAGATGAGGAAAATCTCTCTTCAGGGAATAATTACACAACTCAGGTAGAGAAAAAATATCCGAATGAAAAAATAATAAATATTTGTGCTGATATTGAAGATCAACTTTCCGGTTTAGACAAAGTTGAAAAAGAAAATTTTATGCAAGAGATTGGACTAAATAAAACGGGTTTAAATAAACTTATTAAAGAAGGTTATGATCTTTTAAAATTAGACACTTTTTTTACATCTGGACCTGAAGAAAGTAGAGCTTGGACAGTAAGAAAAAATACTATTGCCCCAAAAGCAGCTAGTGTCATTCATACCGATTTTGAAAAAAACTTTATCAGAGCGGAGGCTGTATCTTGTGAAGATTTTATAAAATATGGTAGTGCAGAAAAATGTAAAGAAAATGGAAAGCTAAGAATCGAAGGTAAAGATTATATTGTAAAAGATGGTGATGTTTTATACTTCAGAGTCAATCCTTGACCATATTTTTTTCATGCTTAAATAAACAAGAATTGTTAAAAGTACTAAATAAATAATCACTTTAACACCCGTTTTATGTCTCTCTTCAAGTTCTGGCTCAGCAGCCCAAGCCAAAAAAGTTGTTACATCTTTGGCCATTTGATCAACAGTAGATTCCGTGCCATCTGCATATTCAACTAATCCATCTATTAAATTATTTGGCATTTTAATCTTATTACCGGCCATATATTTATTGTAATAAACACCTTCATCAAGAGTTACACCTGAAGGAGGGTCTTCGTAACCAACTAGAACCGAATAAATGTAATTAGCTCCTCCTTTTCTTGCTTTGACTAAAACTGACATATCAGGTGGATACGCTCCACCGTTTGCAGCAGTAGCAGCTTGAACATTTGGGTATGGGCTTTTAAACTTATCTGAAGGTTTTCCTGGTCGAGTAAACATTTCTCCTTGAGAGTCTGGACCATCCTCTATTTCGAAACTAGCTGCAATCGCTTTTACTTCTTGTTCTGAAAACTCAGGTCCACCAGGTTCTCCTAGATTTCTATAGCTAAGATATTGCATTGAATGGCAAGAAGCACAGACTTCTTTATAAACTTGAAAACCTCTTTGTAGTGATGCTCTATCAAAGGTTCCTGTTAAACCTTTAAAACTCCAATCCACTTTAATTGGATCGACCATTTCAGCGCTTTGTAGTGGTCTAAGTGAGATAAGTAACAAAAAAGATAAAACGAATAGTTTTAAATTAGACTTTATCATTAACCTTCCTAGCTAAAGATGGTTCTGCGCCACCAGACAGTACTGGTTCTGAAATGCTCATTGGTATCGGATCCGTTTTTTCCAAATAACCGACAACAGGCATAACCACTATAAAATGTAAGAAATAATAAATAGTTCCTACTCTAGCTAATACTAAGTAAATTCCTTCAGCTGGCATCGCACCAACATAACCAAGCATTAGAACGTCTATTACTAATATCCAAAAGAACTGTCTATAAATCGGTCTAAAAACAGCAGATCTAACTTTTGATGTGTCTAACCAAGGTAGGACAAATAAAATAAAAATTGCACTAAACATTAAAATCACTCCACCTAATTTATCAGGGACAGATCTTAAAATTGCATAAAATGGTAACAAATACCATTCAGGTACTATGTGAGCAGGAGTAACTAATGGATTTGCTGGAATATAATTATCTGAATGTCCTAAAACGTTTGGAGTAAAGAAAACAAAACCAGCGAATATGATCATAAAAACTAAAAGCGCGAAAGCGTCTTTAATTGTTATATAAGGATGAAATGGAACTGTATCTTTAGATGGTTTCTTTATATCAATACCTACAGGGTTATTATTTCCTGGAACATGTAAAGCCCAAATATGTAAAACTACTAATCCTAAAATTAAAAACGGGATTAAATAATGTAAACTAAAGAATCTGTTTAGTGTTGGATTATCTACAGAATATGCTCCCCATAACCAAGTTGTTATACTATCTCCAACTAATGGGATCGCACTAAATAAATTAGTTATTACTGTAGCGCCCCAGAAACTCATTTGACCCCAAGGCAACACATAGCCCATGAAAGCGGCGGCCATCATTAATAAATAAATCATAAGACCAATAATCCAAATAACTTCTCTCGGTGATTTATAGGATCCATAAAATAAAGATCTAAAAATATGAATATAAACTGCTAAAAAAAACATTGATGCTCCGTTACTATGAATGTATCTAATTAACCATCCATAATTAACGTCTCTCATTATGTGTTCTACACTTGCAAAAGCTAAATCTGCATGAGCCACATAATGCATTGCTAAAACAATCCCAGTAACAATTTGAGTTATCAAACAAAAAGTTAAAATTCCCCCAAAGGTCCACCAATAATTTAAATTTTTTGGAGTAGGATAATCCGTAAGGTGAGCTCCGAGAGTAAGCAATGGTAAACGGTCGTTAAACCATTTAGCTGCTTTAGATTTTGGTACGTATTCGTGTTCACTCATAATTTCTTATCCAATTTTAATTGTATTGTTATCAACAAATTCGAACTTTGGTATCTCCATGTTCGTCGGCGCTGGTCCTTTTCTTATCCTGCCTGATACATCATAGTGTGAACCATGACAAGGACAAAACCAACCATTAAAATCGCCTTTGTCTTTTAAAGGTACACATCCTAAATGTGTACAAACGCCTAACATTACTAACCACTCGTCTTTACCCTCTTTTACTCTATCTTCATCTTTTTGAGGATCAGGCAAATCGTCCAACTTTACTGCTCTGGCCTCAGCAATTTCCTCTGAAGTTCTTCTTTTTAAAAATACTGGTTTTCCTCTCCATAAAACAGTAATAGATTTACCAGGTTCAATACTACTAATGTCAACTTCTGTCGTAGCTAAGGCTTGTTGAGCTTTATCAGGATTCATTTGGTCAATCATCGGCCAAATAACTGCTCCAACACCTACTGCTCCAACTGTATAGCTAGCTGTAAATAAAAAATCTCTTCTATTAACTTTTTTTTCCTCTTTGCTCATTTATGTAAGTGCTTATAATGTAAATATTAAATAAAACCATATTTTTAAGATTTCTAGGGTCAGAATGACACATAAATAAAGCTTAAATAATGCACATAGTACTTTATAAACCTGACATCCCTCAAAATACTGCAGCAATAATCAGACTTGGAGCCTGTCTGAGTTTAAATATTCACTTGATAGAACCATGTGGTTTTAATTTAAATGATCGCAGATTTAAAAGAGTCGTTATGGATTATGCTGGCTTAAGTAAGATTGTTCGGCACAATAGCTTTGAGGCACTTAAAAAAAAATATAAGAAATCAAGAATTGTTTTAATGACAACTAAGGCGAAAAAATTATATCATAAGTTTAAATTTAAAAAGGATGATATGCTTTTATTTGGAAAAGAAAGTGCTGGGGTTCCGGGAGAGATACATAAAATTGTCAAAAATAAAATTAAGATCCCTATGAACAAAAAAACTAGATCTCTAAATGTTGCAATGAGTGTTGCGATAGTAGCTGCTGAAGCTTTAAGGCAAAATAATTTATTTAAATGATAACACCTAATTTTAGAAAAAAAATGGCTGATAGCTGGTTTTCATATTTACAAACTCAAATTTGTAAAGAATTTGAATATCTTGAAAATAATAAAGTAAAATTCTCAAAAAGAGATTGGAGTAAAAATAAAAAAAAAGAAGGTGGGGGAACTTCACTTTTGTTATCAAATGGGAAAATATTTGATAAAGTTGGAGTCAATAAATCTACCGTTTCAGGAATTTTTCCTAAACAATTCAGATCAAAAATATTAGGTGCTGAAAAGAAAGGTAAATATTGGGCATCAGGAGTTTCTGTGGTAGCTCATATGAGAAACCCCAAAATGCCTGCGATACATTTCAACACTAGGTTTATAGTAACTTCTAAAGAGTGGTTCGGTGGAGGGATGGATGCAACTCCAAGTTATAAAGATCTAAAAGAAAAAAAAATGATACATGGTGAACTAAAAAAAGTATGTGTTCAAAATAAAAAGAATTATAAAAAATACAAAAAATGGTGTGATGAATATTTTTATTTACCACACAGAAAAGAATCTAGAGGCATTGGCGGTATTTTTTTCGATTATGAAACCAAAGATTGGATTAAAAACTTTAAGTTTGTAAGAGAACTTGGACTTTCTTTTATAGATATTTCAAAAAAAATTATAAAGAGAAAAGAAAAATTTAAATGGACAAACAAAGATAAAGAAAAACAGTTCTTCAAACGCGGAAGGTATGTAGAGTTCAATCTATTGTATGATAGAGGTACAAAGTTCGGATTAAACTCGGGAGGAAATATTGACTCAATTTTAATGTCACTTCCGCCTGAAGCAAAGTGGAAATAGTCATGGAAAAAGAACCAATTACAGTAAGCGGTCTTCAAAATTTAAAAACAGAATTAGAAGATCTAAAAAATATTCAGAGACCAAAAATTGTTGAGGCAATAGCTGAAGCAAGATCTCATGGAGATTTAAAAGAGAACGCTGAATATCATGCAGCAAAAGAACAACAAGCATTAATTGAAAGCCGGGTAATTGCAATTAATGATATTATTGCAAGAGCGAATGTAATTGATGTCACTAAAATTGAAAATAATGGAAAAGTTATTTTTGGATCGACCGTAAAAGTTCAAGATTTAGAAACAGATAAAAAAATTTCTTATAGATTGGTAGGCCAGGATGAAGCAGATATAAAAAAGAATTTAATTTTTTTTAAAAGTCCAATAGGGAAAGCTCTTATAGGTAAAAATAAGGGTGAAATGATAAGTGTAACAACACCATCTGGGGA
>CACMHW010000010.1 GCA_902613545.1 uncultured Pelagibacteraceae bacterium | reverse complement strand
AATTTTTACTGACGTATAAATATTTACATTTAGTTTTTTTAAAAATTATCTTTTTAATAAACTGTTCTGGTGATTGAGACGAAAATTTTTTATTAAATTTTATTATAATTAAAAAATCTAATTTAAATTTTTTAAGGTGAATCTTTTTCTGCTCTAAAGAATTAATTCTATGATTTTTAATTTTTTTATTAAAAAACATTACAGGCACTGGCTCAAAAGTCATAACTCCAAAAGGTAATTTGTTTTTTTTTGCTTTTCGCTTTCCTTCATTTATAACTTTTTGATGGCCTAAATGTAATCCATCAAAATTTCCAATTGCAATTACACCGTTACAATGTTTTAAATTTAAATTTGGGTTTTTGTAAATTTTCATTCTACCACTTTAACTCTTTTTGAAAAAAATTTGCTTTTACTTCATATTTTTCTAAAAGTTTATTAAGATCAGAAAAATTATTGAATTCTTTTCGATGAACCCCTTCAGATATAAATATACAATCAATTTTTAAATTGTTAGCTCCTTTAATATCTGTTCTTAAGTTATCGCCAATGGCTAAAACTTTTTCATTAGAACCAAAACACATATTATAAATCTCCTTGTGTGGTTTACCAAAATAAATGACTTCACCTCCAAGATCTTCAAAAACTTTTGCCACTGATCCTGCACATAATTCTTCCGTGTTTCCCCTATGAACTATTAAATCTGGATTAGTGCAAATTAATTTTTTTGAGATATGTTTTAATAAGAATTTCTTATAATAATCTAAATCATTATCATAATCATCAAATAGCCCAGTGCACAAAATAAAGTCACATTCATGAAGATCAGTTCGGTTGTCTTTTACTTTTTCAAACACCGAAATATCTCTTTCTGGTCCAAGATGAAAAAATGACTTTCCAAATTTTTTTTGATTTATTGCATGCATTGCTGCTTCGCCTGAGGTGATTACATGATCAAGAAATTTTCTATCCATTTTCATTTTGAGTAAAAAATTAATAACTTTAGAGCTGGGCCTAGGCGCATTAGATAGAAATACAATTTTTTTTAGATTCTTTTTTAGTTGGTCTACCGCCTCTATAGCTTTCGGATTGAGAACTACACCGTTGTGCATAACGCCCCATAAATCTATAACAAACGTGTCATAGTTTTCGAATATATCTTCTAAGTGTTTAAGTTCTTTCAATTTACTGTTTCTCTCCTTTTAATGCCCATAAATATAGTATTTAATGGTTTTTTTAATGATTTTTGCCTCTTGAAATATAGTTAAAACATACCATATCAACACTACGTAAAAATTTATAGGAGAAAATACATATGAAATTTAGACCTCTGCACGATCGTGTGCTTATCAAAGTGCTAGACAGTGAGGAAAAAACTGCTGGCGGAATTATCATACCAGACACTGCTAAGGAAAAACCACAGGAGGGTGAAGTTGTAGCTGTAGGTCCTGGAGCTAAAAATGAAAATGGAAAAGTTTCTGCAATGGACGTCAAAGTTGGAGATATAGTTCTATTCGGAAAATGGTCTGGAACTGAAGTTAAAATTGACGGTAAAGAGTACAGCATTATGAAAGAGTCAGACATAATGGGAATTTCAAAAAGTAAAAAATAAACTTTATAGGAGAAGAAAATGGCAAAACTAATTAAATTTGACACAGAAGCTAGATCAAAAATGCTCACAGGAGTTAATACGTTGGCAAACGCTGTGAAAGTAACGTTGGGTCCAAAAGGACGTAATGTTGTGATGGACAAATCTTATGGCGCTCCAAGAACTACAAAAGATGGCGTTTCTGTTGCAAAAGAAATTGAACTTGAAGATAAATTTGAAAACATGGGTGCTCAAATGGTCAAAGAAGTTGCAAGCAAAACAAATGACAATGCTGGCGACGGAACTACTACTGCTACCATTTTAACACAAGCGATTGTTAATGAAGGACTTAAATATGTTACAGCTGGAATGAACCCGATGGATATCAAACGTGGTATCGACAAAGCGGTAGAGCAAGTCATTGATAAATTAAAAACATCTTCAAAAAAAGTAAAAGCCAACGAGGAAGTTGCTCAAGTTGGAACAATTTCTGCAAATGGTGAAAAGTCTATTGGTGATATGATTTCTAAAGCAATGCAAAAAGTTGGGAATGAAGGTGTAATTACAGTCGAGGAAGCAAAAGGAGTTGAAACTGAGTTGGATGTTGTAGAAGGTATGCAATTTGATAGGGGATATCTGTCACCTTACTTTGTTACAAATACTGAAAAGATGACAACTGAACTTGAAAATCCTTTAGTGCTTTTAGTTGAAAAAAAATTAACTAATCTACAACCTATGGTACCTTTGCTTGAGTCAGTAGTACAAGCTAACAGACCGTTAATGATAATTTCTGAAGATGTTGAAGGTGAGGCTTTAGCAACTTTAGTTGTAAACAAATTAAGAGGTGGTCTAAAAGTTGTAGCTGTTAAAGCTCCCGGATTTGGTGATAGAAGAAAAGCAATGTTAGAAGATATTGCTATTCTAACTGGAGGACAAGTTATCTCAGAAGATCTTGGAATTAAATTAGAGAACGTCAAAATTGGTGATCTTGGATCTTGTAAAAAAGTAAAAATTGATAAAGAGAACAGCACAATTGTAGCTGGTGAAGGTAAAAAATCTGATATTGAAGCAAGATGTAATCAAATTAGATCTGAGATCAATGAAACAACCTCTGATTATGATAAAGAGAAACTTCAAGAAAGATTAGCTAAACTCGCTGGTGGAGTAGCTGTAATTAAAGTCGGCGGTGCTACAGAAGTTGAAGTGAAAGAAAGAAAAGACAGAGTTGAAGACGCTCTTAATGCAACTAGAGCTGCCGTTGAAGAGGGAGTAGTAATCGGTGGTGGTTGTGCATTACTTTACGCTGCACAAGATTTAGATGGTGTTAAAGTAAAAGGCGATGACCAAAAAGCTGGTGTTGAAATAGTTAAAAAAGCTCTTCAAGCTCCAATCAGACAAATTACTGCTAACGCAGGTGTCGATGGTTCAGTAGTAGTAGGTAAACTATTAGAAGGTAAAAAAGCTTTTCAAGGTTACGATGCTCAGAATGAAGATTATGTAGATATGTTTGCTAAAGGAATTATTGATCCAACTAAAGTTGTAAGATCAGCATTACAGGATGCTGCTTCAATAGCTGGACTGTTAATTACAACAGAAGCAATGATTGCAGACAAACCTGAGGAAAAAGATGCTGGTCCTGCAATGCCTCCAATGGGTGGCGGCATGGGTGGAATGGGCGGCATGGGTGGAATGGGAATGTAATTTCACCTATACAAAAAATTTTAAAAAAGGCTGCAGTTTCGCAGCCTTTTTTTTTGCAATAAATAAACATGCATTTGAGCTTAGTATCAAACCATCTTTAAGAACTCTTAAATTATTATCAGCCAAAGTTTTGCCGGTAGAAGTAATATCTGTAATGATTTCGGACGAACCTATAAATGGATAAGTTTCAGTGGCACCAAGACTGATTATCAATTTATATTGGGTGACCCCTTTAGAAATCAAAAAATCATTAGTTAAATTTGGATATTTAGTTGCCACTCGCAATCTAGAATTTCTTTTAGATCTAATATCAAAAGACACCTCCTCAAGATCAGCAATCGTCTGCACATCTATCCAATCATCTGGCACTGCTATAACTAAGTTGGCGTTACCAAAATCAAGTTTTTTTTGAATATTGATTTTATTCTGTAAGTTTTTATTAGACTCTTTTAAGAGATCTAATCCGGACACACCTATATCAAGAGTTCCGTCTCCTAATCTTTGAATAATTTCTTTAGCGTGAAGAAAAATAATCTTGATATTATTTTTATTTTCAATTGTCCCAAAATAATTTCTTTCTTTCTCACTTTGTAAAATCTTTAATCCTTTATCATTAAAAAATGATATTGCTTTATCTTTTAATCGTCCTTTACTTGGTAAACCTATGGTAATTAGATCTTTCATATATTTTTTAAGTTAATTGCAGCACCAACTGCTGGAGTATTTTTTTTTGCCCCCAGACTTTTAAGTAAGTCATCATAACGACCACCCCTAGCAATTTCCTTTTTACCTGAGAATACTTCAAACACAATTCCAGTATAATATTCTACGTCTCTACCAAAATTTGCGATGAAATTGATATCTTGATTAAGTTTTTTCAAATTAAGAATAGATTTAAAGTCTTTAAATATATTTTTTTTAAGATTATTTTTTTTTGCAAAATCTAACAATCTTTCGTCAAGTTCTGAGAGTTTGCAGTTTATTTTTAAAAAGGATCTAATAATTTTTACAATTTTTTTTCCATTAACAAAAGATCTTGGATCTTTAATCTTTTTATCAAATCTTTTTAATATTTCCGATATCGACCTTCCGGCAATCACTTTGTCTTGGTCTTTCTTTTTCATTTCATAAAATCTTTTTTTATCTGTATCAAAAGTAACTGCGTCAATATCAGTATTTTTTTCCAATCTTTTTAAAAGTTCCTCAAAATAACTTGGTCTCCAAAAATGTCTTATAAGTCTAAGCTTCCATCTTTCGGGCATATCCAGAGCATTAATTAAACTTTTAAATAAACTAATATCTCCAACTTTTATTAAAATTTTTTTTCTCTTTATCTTCTTTGCGGAGCTTAAAATTGTGCTTATAATTTTAAAATCATCTTGAATTTGATTTTTTGAACCTAGAATTTCAATCCCTAACTGGTCATTGATAAAATCCGCACCTTTATTACCTGATCTTCTATATGCCTGGCCGGAATAATAAATTTTTGAGGAAGATTTTTTTTGCAAGAAACTTATACATGAAGCTACAGTTAAATCGGGTCTTAAGCACATCGTTTTTCCATCTACTCTATCAAATGTGAGCATTGAGCTTCTAAATTTTTCTCCTGATCTCTCAATAATATAATCAGAGTCTAAAAGAACATCAGGTTCTGATAAAACAAAACCATTGCTTTTAAAATTTTTAATAATAGTTTCAGATAATTTTTTTGATTTCATTAACTAATTCTTTTATTTTAATTGATTGTTCTTTACCGCTACTTAAATTTCTTAGTGTTGGTTTACCTGATTTTATTTCATCTTCTCCATATAAAATAACAGCCGGAGATTTTATTTTATTTGCATATTCCATTTGTTTTTTTAACTTACTTTCTCCAGGGTAAATTTCCGCACTGATGCCTGCTTTTCTTAATGTCGTTTGTACGTTTATGTATTCTTTCATTGAATTTTTATCAAAAACACAGATTACGACAGGTTTTGATTGTTTTACTTTGAATTCCTTTTTCTGCATCAATGCATAAACCAATCGATCTAAACCTATTGATATACCTGTAGCAGGAGCATCAAAGTTGCCAAAATTATTTACTAAATTATCATATCTCCCTCCACCGCCTATGGAACCAAATTGAATTACTTGCCCTTTTTTATTTTTTACATCAAACTTTAAATTAACTTCAAAAATTACCCCAGTATAATATTCTAACCCTCTAATAATTGATGGATCAAATTCAAAATTAGTGAAATTGTAATCTTTAAAAATTTTTAATATTTCAGCAAGATCCTCTGTATCGGGAGATTTTTTCTTTAACGTTTTTTCTATTACTTCAATATCCTCAGATTTTAAATTTGCACCTTTTGTGAAATCTCCAGATTTGTCTTTTCGACCAGCACCTAACAATTCTTTTACTCCATCCCAACCAAGCCTATCGATTTTGTCTAGCGCTCTTAAAGCTGTAAGTTTTTGCTGATTTTCGTTTATATTAATTTTTTTAAATAGCTCCTCAGTTATTTTTCGCGATGAAATTTTTATAATGTATTCTGATTTAGTTAGTCCACAATTTTCAAGAATTTCTGAAATCATGACACATAACTCAGCATCTGCTTGTAAACTTTTTGTTCCAACAAAGTCAGCATCGAATTGTAAAAATTCTCTGAATCTACCAGGGCCTGGTTTTTCGTTTCTCCAAACAGTTCCAAGTTGATATCTTTTGAATGGTTTTGGAATTTCTAAGAAATTTTTTGCTACATACCTCGCTAGTGGCGCGGTAAGATCGTATCGTAAGGATAACCATTTATTTTCATCTCTAAACGAGAAAACACCTTCGTCTGGTCTTTCCTTATCTGGTAAAAATTTTCCAATACTGTCTGAATACTCAAAACTTGGTGTTTCAAGATATTGAAAACCATATTTGATCATAACTTCTTTAATATTAGAAATTATAAAATCTCGTACGAGTAATTCTTCTTCTTGCCTATCTACAAACCCTATTGGGAGTTCCTTTGAAGGTTTGTTGTTTTTTTCTTTTGTCATTTTTTGGTACAGCAGGGTGGATTCGAACCACCGACCCCTAGTTCCACAAACTAGTGCTCTAACCAACTGAGCTACTGCTGCATCCTTGTTATTTTTATCTTAATTTTTAATAAATTTATATATTTTTGATTATAAGCTAAGCAATAGCCTAGCGTGCATTCTGTGCGAATGTGATCTTAGAGTTGAAGCGATTATATAGTTACTTAACATGATAGCTTTTTAGAAAATAATTGTGTCTATTTCAAGATGAAATTAGCGGGACAATAAAAATAGTAATACTAAAGTTAATGTCCCGATAATCAGTGATTTTGGAAATTTAGATTAAGATGTTTTCTGCAGTTTTACTGCTGAAGGACCTTTTTCTGTGCTCTCCACTTCAAACGTTAACTCATCACCCTCGTTTAAATACTTTAAACCAGCTTCTCTAACCGCAGAAGAATGGACGAACACGTCTTTTTCTTTGTCTTCTCTTTCAATGAAACCATATCCTTTAGTACCATTGAACCACTTTACTTTACCTTTTAGTGTACTCATATTTACTTTGTTCCTTATTATTATTAACTTTAACTAACCATAAGTTAGTCTTGAACTCCTTAAATAGATTTGCTCGATAAAAGTCAATAGAAGAAATTTATTATTTGACGCAATTGTTTTTTTGCAACAATATTAAAATAATGAAGCTATTAAGCCAACAATTACAACTAGTCCGATCCCACCATAAATATATTTATTTTGGAGTATGTGAAATTTAAGTTTTTTAATACCTGATTCTTTATAACTTAACCCGCTATCACCAATATTAGTTGACTTATTAAAACCTTGATCTCTTCCAATTTGAAGAAATTTTGATTTTCTGTGATCATAAATTTCATCTTTGCTAAAATTTTCAAAATTTTTTAAATTTTTTACAATAGAATGTTTTATATCAGCTGCAATAACTTCTGGATCACGATGTGCACCTCCAAGAGGTTCTGGTATTACTTCGTCTATGATTTTTAACTTCAATAAATCTTTAGCAGTCAATTTCATAGCCTCTGCTGCTTGTAAAGATTTACTCGGATCACGCCAAAGAATTGATGCACATCCTTCTGGTGATATAACAGAGTAAATTGAATTTTCTAACATTATTACTTTGTTAGAAGACGCCAGTGCGATTGCTCCACCTGATCCTCCTTCACCGATTATTATTGATATGTTTGGAACTGTTAATGACATACAGCATTCGATTGAATTTGCGATGGCAGACGCCTGGCCTCTTTGCTCAGCTCCTAAACCAGGATACGCCCCTGGTGTATCAATAAAGCTAATTACAGGTATCTGAAATCTGTCAGCCAGTTTCATCAGCCTAATACATTTTCTATACCCTTCTGGTCTCATCATTCCAAAATTTCTTTCTATTCTGCTATTTAAATCTTCACCTTTTTCCTGACCGATAATTAAAACAGACTTATTATCAATTAAACCAAAACCTGCGATGACAGATTTATCATCTCCGAAATATCTATCACCAGATAAAAGTGTAAATTGTGAAAATATTTTTTTTATATAGTAATTTGCTTTTGGTCTGTCCTCATGTCTTGCAACTTGAGTTCTTTGCCAACTATTTAAATTAGAGTAAATTTCCTGTAATTTTTGATTAATTTCCTGCTGAGTATTTTTAATTTTATTGGTATCTACTTCTGATATACCTTCAGATCCAAACGGGCTTTTTAATCCATCAACTTCTTGTTCTAAAGCTTTAATTTCTTTTTCAAAATCCAAATAATTTTTCATATAAAATGGTACAATAATTCTAGTATTATTATATTATAAAATAATGTAAAGCTCAGCACGTTATGAAAATAATTGAGAAAAATGGGTTAAAAATTAGTTCTGTAATGTTTGATTTTGTGAATAACGAAGCTATTCCAGAGACTGGGTTAGACCCAGATCAATTTTGGGCAAAATTTTCGGATGTTGTTCATGAAATGGCGCCAACAAATAAATATCTGATTGAAAAAAGAGAGACTATTCAAAAAAAAATAGACGATTGGCATAAATCTAATAAAGGCAAAGAATTTGACAAGACAGAATATATTAAATTTTTAAAGTCTCTTGATTATTTAATTGAGGAAAAAAATGAATTCAAAATAGAAACCTCTAATGTTGATGAGGAGATCTCATCTATTGCTGGTCCGCAATTAGTTGTTCCCGTAGATAACGCGAGATATGCTCTTAATGCAGCAAATGCTAGATGGGGGAGTTTATACGATGCATTGTATGGAACTGATGTAATACCTGGAGAGAAAAAGAAAGATTATGATGTAAAGCGTGCCACAGAAGTTGTTAATTATGTAAGAGATTTTTTAGATGAAAATTTTCCCCTAAAGCAAAAAAGTTGGAAAGAAATTTCAAAAATTTATTTAGAGAATAATCAACTAATTTTATCGGCAGATGAAGAAAAGGATCAACTTAAAAACGATCATCAATTTATTGGATATAAAGGTGATAAATTAAAACCTAATTCAATATTAATTAAAAATAACAACCTTCACATTGAAATTGTATTTGATCCAAATTCTATGGTTGGGAAAAATGATAAAGCATCAATTTCAGATATTATTATGGAGTCTGCCTTATCAACTATAGTTGATAATGAGGACTCTGTTGCTGCAGTTGATGCTGAGGATAAAGTTAAATGTTATAGAAATTGGCTTGGTTTAATGAAAGGTGATTTAATATCTAAATTTGAGAAAAATGGAAAAAAAATTACTAGAAAATTAAATCCAGATAGAAAATATACTTCTAAAAATGGAGAAGAAATTACTCTTCATGGAAGAGCATTACTTTTAAATAGGAATGTAGGTCATTTAATGACAAATCCATCTATTATATTAAAAGATGGTAGTGAAATTCCTGAAGGGATTATGGATGCATTTATATCTAATCTGTGTGCTTTACATGATTTCAAAAATAAAAATAATTCAAGAACTGGTTCGGTTTACATTGTAAAGCCAAAAATGCATGGACCAGAGGAGGTTGCGTTTACAAACACTTTATTTGAAAAAGTTGAAGAAACACTAGGTATGAAAAAATATTCAATTAAAGTTGGAATAATGGATGAGGAGAGAAGAACAACGGTAAATTTAAAAGAATGTATCAGGCAAGTCAAAAATAGAATTGTATTTATCAATACTGGATTCTTAGATCGGACTGGTGACGAGATGCATACTTCTTTTGAAGCGGGTCCAATGATTTTTAAAGGTGAAATGAAAAAATCCACTTGGCTCAATACATATGAAAATTGGAATGTAGATATAGGTCTGGCTTGTGGGTTTTCTGGCAAAGCTCAAATTGGGAAAGGTATGTGGGCTATGCCAGATCAAATGGCAAATATGATGGATCAAAAAATAGGTCATCCGAAATCTGGAGCTAATTGCGCTTGGGTACCTTCTCCAACTGCGGCGACATTACATTCAATTCATTATCATAAAGTAAACGTTTTTAATGAACAGAATAAAATTAAGTCTAGAAACAAAGCTCGGGTGGAGGATATTTTGGAAATACCAAAAGCTGACAGGCCTAATTGGTCGATAGAAGATATCAATCGTGAATTAGAAAATAATGCTCAAGGTATACTAGGTTATGTAGTGCGTTGGGTTGATCAAGGAGTTGGATGTTCTAAAGTTCCAGATATTAATAATATTGGCTTAATGGAAGATAGAGCTACTTTAAGAATATCATCTCAACATATTGCTAATTGGCTGCATCATGGAATTTGTAAAAAAGAGCAGGTTATGGAAATTATGAAAAAAATGGCAAAAACTGTTGATGAACAAAACAAAAATGACCCCAACTATAAAAAGATGACGGGTAATTATGAAAATTCTATAGCATTCTCTGCTGCGTGTGATCTTGTATTTAAAGGAAGAACTCAGCCGTCTGGATATACAGAGCCACTGTTACACCAAAAAAGATTAGAAACAAAAAGTTCTATTTAACTATCCGTAACAGGAACTCTGTTTTTAAAAGCTGAGAATAAAGTTCCATCATCGAGTTGTTCTATTTCTCCCCCAACTGGAAGGCCTTGTGCTAATTTAGTGATCTTAATTTTACCGTTTTTAATAGTATCCTCAATATAATGAGCTGTTGTTTGCCCTTCAACAGTGGCGCTTGTAGCAATAATTACCTCCTTTAAATTATTCTTTTTAATTCTTCTAACTAAGGAGTCGATAAGTAAATTTTTTTGTTCATAATTTTCATTTGAATTTAGTGTGCCTCCTAATATATGAAAATGACCTTTGTAAATATTGGCCGAGTCTATAACCCACATATCTGCCAAATTTTCTACCACACAAATTTTATCATAAGCACTGTCAGTAGAACATATACAAACTCTATCAATTATTTTTAAATTGCCACAATCAACACATCTAACAACGTTTTTATATACTGTGGCTAATGATTTAGCTAAAGGCTTTACCATACTGTCTTTATTATTTATCAATTTAAGAATTATTCTTTTAGCAGATTTTGGACCCAGTCCTGGCAATTTGGAAAATTGCTTTATTAATTCGTTAATCTCTGGAATATCGTTTTCCATTAAAAAGGTAATTTAAAATCTAATGGCAAATTTAAACCGCCAGTTACTTTAGACAGTTCCTCTGCAGATTTTTTTTTTAAGTTTTCTTTTGCATTATTAAATGCCGCAATTATTAAATCATTGATTATTTCTTGATTTTCTTTTTTGGCAGCCTCTGTAATTTCAATAGATTTAATTTCATAATCACCCTTTAAAATAACTTTGACTAAATTACCGCCTGAGACACCAGATACTTCAATTTTTTTAATTTGATCTTGTGCTTCTTTCATTTTTTCTTGCATGATCTTAGCTTTTGAAAGCATGTCTGAGAAGTTTGTCATTTAATCTTCCTCTATATCAATTAATTTAGCATCTGGGAAAGCAGCCTCAATTTCTTTAGCTGTTTTACATTTTTTAAATTCATCTATAAAATTATTTTTTGCTTCAATATTCTTTTCATATACACTTTTAGCCTCAGAGTTTTTGCTTAGGGAAATAATCCATCTTTCTCCGGTCCATTCTAATAACTTTTCAGTTAAATTCTTGATGAAATCTTTATTTAATTTTTCATTAAAACTTATATCTATCTTTCCTTTATTAAAACTTACTAATTTAACATTACGCTCTAAATCGTATTTTAGTTCAATCTCTTTATATTTATTTGCAAGCTCAATTAAATTTTGAAAATTTGTGATTTCAATTTTTTGTTTTTCATCTTGAAATTTTGAGCTCTTTAATGGACTTGTTTTAATTTGGTTAGTGCTTTTTAATTGATTTTTAGTCTTATTAGTAAAACTAGTTTCTACTTTTTTATCTTCAATTTTTTCTCCTTGTAAATTTTCTTGAATTTTTGGTTTTACATTTAAGGTATCATCCATTTCTTTAACCTCATCTATATTTTTTAAATGTAATAATTGCATAATGAACATTTCTAAAGATAAATTTTCATTAGATACTATTTTAAGATCGTCAATAGTTTTAATGGTTAGCTGCCAAAATAATCCAATATCTTTCATATCTACGTTCTTTGAATATTGATCAATCATTTGAACCTCAGTTTCTGAAATGCTCATGTCTTTGTTCAAAGGACCTAGATTAATCCTTCTTCCAAAAAGATACAAAACTTCTAAAATGTCATTAAGAAAGTTTTTCGCATCTAACCCATCCTCAATAAGATCGTGTAGTCGGTCTAACGCCTCCTTTTCTTTTCCTTCTAAAATCTCTTTGAATAGCAAAATTACTTTTGATTTATCAGCAAGGCCGAGCATTTTTCTAACATCTTCCTCTTCTATTACTTTACTATTTAAAGATTGTGAAATAAGAGCTCGGTCTAATAATGAGACGGAATCTCTTACTGAGCCTTCTGAAGTTTTGGCAATTAATTTAATAGCATCATCACTTATTTTTCCATTTTCTTTCAGAGAAATTTCTTTTAAATGATTAAATAACACTTCAATACTTACTCTTTTAAGATCAAAACGCTGACATCTAGATAAGATTGTTACTGGAATTTTTCTTGCTTCAGTTGTAGCTAAAATAAACTTTAATCTTGATGGAGGTTCTTCTAAGGTTTTAAGCAAACCATTAAAAGCTTGTTTTGATAACATATGGACTTCATCGATAATAAATATTTTAAAATTAGCACTTGTGGGGCTGTATTTAGAATTTTCAATCAACTCTCTTACATCATCGATACCTGTCTTAGAAGCTGCATCCATTTCTAAAATATCAATGTGATTTGAATTAACAATCTCCTGACAAGTAATACAAAAAGTATTCGCATCACATTTTGTTTTTGGATTATTATTTTTTTCGCAGTTAAGGGCCTTTGCAATCAATCTTGCTGTAGTTGTTTTTCCTACACCCCTAATTCCAGTTAAGAGATAAGCATTAGGCGTTTTACCAATCTTAATTGCATTAGTAATGGTTTGCGTCATTACCTCTTGACCAATCAAATCCTTAAACTGTTGTGGTCGATATTTAAGCGCTAAAATTTTATTTGTCATTTTATAAAGAGGCAGGCAACAACCTGAAAAATTTTCACTACGGCTGCTTCTTTTCAGACCTGACCGGGTTTATGAAACATCCACCTGATGCCAACCTCAATATGATTATATCAAGTTAGATTTAAATACTACAAGGGTAGAATTGAATTTTGTGGACTAATTCTTTCTAAACGATGATGCCTCATAAACTCCCAAAATATCTAAAGTTTCTGTATGAAAACCAAGTTCTTCAAGAGCTTTTTTTACTCCAGGTTGTTCTAAATGACCCTCAAGATCTAAGTAAAAATTTGCTTGATCAAATGTATTCTTAACTGAAAAGCTTTCTAGCTTTGTTAAATTTACTTGATTTGTTGCAAATCCGCCTAAGCATTTATAAAGAGCTGATGGTTCACTTTTAACTCTAAATATACAACTTGTTATATAATTTTTGTTACTTTTAAATTCTGGTTGTTCGATTTTTTTTCCCATTATTAAGAAACGTGTTACATTTCCTTTTTCATCCTCAATATTTTTTTCTAAGATTTTAAGATTATAAATTTTAGCCGAGAGTTCTGATGCAATTGCGGCTATAGATTTATCTTTTCCCTCTGCAAGTTCTTTTGCTGAACCAGCTGTGTCAGCTGAGACTATAGATTTGAATTTTCTTTTATTGATAATATTTTGGCATTGTCCTATTGCTTGGGCATGACTTCTTACATATTTAATATCGTCGATTGTTGCATCTTGTTTGCATAAAAGATTATGTTCTACAGTTTGGAAATATTCTCCATGAATTTGTAGTTTATATTTTGGAAGCAAATAATGGATGTCGGCAACTCTCCCTGCTAAAGAATTTTCTATAGGTATAACTATTTTATAATTTTGATCATTATAAGCTTGTTTAAATGTTTCCTCAAAAGTAGTACAGGTTTTTATTTCTGCGCCAGCATATAAATTTTCAGCAGCAATATGTGAGTAAGCTCCAAGCTCACCTTGTATAGCAATTTTTTTACTCATTTTTTTCCATCAGTTTTTTTATTCGAAATAAATCTTTTTCCGTATCTACACTTAAAGGAGATGAATTGATATAGCCAACATGTATTGACATACCATTTTCCATAGCTCTAAGTTGTTCTAATTTTCTATTTAACTCAAGTTTTGATCTTTTTAAACTCACATATTTAGTAAGAGCTATACTAGTAAAGGCATAAATACCTACATGATGATAGGTTTTATAATCCTTTCCAGGATTTACTCTTAAAAAATCTAAAGCTTCTGAAAAAATTCCCTCTTTCAATTTTTCTTTAACCAAAACTTTTACAATATTTTCATCCTCAAACTCAAAATTATTTTTTATTTCACTCGCTAAAGTTCCTACTTCACATTTACCCTGTTGCATATAATTAATTAAATTTTTAATAATTTTTGGTTCAATATTTGGCATATCACCTTGAAGATTCACAATGATATTTGGTGAACTTTTTAAAGTGTTTTTAAAAACTTCAAAAATTCTATCTGTCCCCGTGTTGTGAGTTTCTGACGATAATACCGCTTTGCCTCCATAGTTTGAGACTAATTCAAATATTGCCTTATCTGGAGTTGCAACATAAACTTCACCTGCATTTGACTTTTTGGCTGCTTCATAAACATGAAGAATCATCTCCTTGTTATTTATAAGTTTCAAAGGTTTGTTAGGTAGTCTTTGAGCATCTAATCTTGATGGTATTATTATTGCAGTTTTATTCATAATTATGCGTCTTAGAGACGCAAAAAAAAATGGTAATTTTAAGTTTTTTTTATATAACTCATGTTATACGTCTTTAAGTATCTACCAAAATTATGGATAGTTTTGAAATAAATAAAATAATTGCAGCAGTTCTTCTAACGGCTCTTATAGTGATTGGTATTGGGAAATTTACAGATATTTTATTTCATGTAGAAAAGCCAAAACAGTCTGCTTATTTGGTTGAAGGATTAGAGGCTGCCTCAACTTCCGTGTCTTCAGAAACCACTGAAAAAGTAGTAGAAGTGGTTGATATCAAAGCATTGCTTGCTATGGGAGATTTAGCTCATGGAGAAAAGGTTTTTAAGAAATGTAGTGCCTGCCACATGATTGCTGCTGGTGGAAAAAATATGATTGGTCCAAATTTATGGAACGTGATCGGAAGAACAGCTGGTTCAGTAAGTGATTATAAATATTCTAAAGCAATGGTCGCTTATGCTAAAGAATGGTCTTTTGAGGAAATGAACAGCTATTTAATAAAACCACAAGCATATATTAAAGGGACTAAAATGGCTTTTGCTGGTCTTAGAAAAGAAAAAGATAGAGCGTCAGTTATTTTATATATGAATTCAAAAGGCGATAACCCAAAACCTTTACCTTAATCAAGACACCATTTAATAATACTTTTTTGAGCGTGAACTCTATTCAAAGCTTGTCTCCAAACCACTGATTGCTTACCATCTATCACTTCATTCGTAACTTCTTCGCCTCTTCCCACCGGAAGACAGTGCATAAAAATAGCATCTGAATTTGCCTTGCTCATTAATTTCTTATTAACTTGATAAGGTTTTAAAATTTTCTTTTTAGAGGCTTTATTCACTTTATCATTCATTGAGATCCATTTATCAGTCATTACACAATCAGCACCCTCTACTGCTTCTAGTGGTTTTGAAGTAATTGTTAATTTTATTCTCTCTTTTTTAGCTAACTTTAAAATACTCTTATTCGGAGAATATTTTTTTGGACAACCAATTTTGAGTTTAAAATTAAATTTACCCGCAGCCTCAATTAGAGAATTTGACATATTATTATTACCATCACCAATCCAAGAAACAGTTTTATCTTCAATAGAACCATTGCTTTCCTCATAGGTAAGAATATCAGACATGATTTGACATGGATGGCTTAGATCGGAAAGACCATTGATAATTGGGATGTTTAAATGTTTTCCAAACTCCTCTAAATTTTTGTGAGATGAGGTTCTCAACATAACGATATCAACATACTCTGACAAAACTTTCGCAGTATCTTTTAAAGTCTCATCTCCCTTGCCGTAATGTATTCCATCTGGATTTAAGATAATTGATGATCCGCCTAATTGTTTAACAGCAATGTCGAATGACATTCTTGTTCTAGTAGATGGTTTTTCAAAAATCATAGCCATCGATTTACCCTCAAAAGGCTTATCTTTATCAGGAGCAGATTTATTTAATCCAGATCTATTTTGTTTTCTCTTTTTTGCTTCTTCAATAATCGCTTTAAGCTCTACTGAAGAACAGTCAGAGATATTTATAAAGTTTTTCATTTAAAATTTTTTGCAAACTTTCTCTATTATTTTTAAACCTAAGTTAATCTCGCTCTTTGTTACATTTAAAGGAGGCAAAAGTCTGACAACATTTTCTGCAGCTCTTACTGACAGCAAATTATTATCTAAAAGTTTTTGAATAAATTTAGCTTGATTTACGTGAAGACATAGTCCGATGAGCAGGCCTTTACCTCTGACTTCTTTAATAATCTTTGGATACTTATTTTTTATTTTATCAAGTTGATTTATAAAATATTTTCCGTTTTTACTTACATTATTTAAGAAACCTTTTTTAAACATGATGTCCATAACAGCATTTCCAGCACTCATTGCTAAAGGGTTTCCTCCGAACGTTGAACCGTGTGTTCCTGGCTTCATGCCTGATGCTACTTTTTTATTAACTAAAACTGCACCTATTGGAAAACCACCACCAATCCCTTTTGCAATTGGGACAATATCGGGTTTAATTTTTGCATATTCAAAAGCAAAAAATTTACCACTTCTTCCAATACCGCATTGAACCTCATCAAGAATTAATAAAATTTTTTTCTTATTACATAATTTTCTCAAGCCTTTGAGACAAAAATCTGGAATAACCTTAATGCCCCCTTCGCCCATAATTGTCTCGACCATTATAGCAGCTGTTCTGCTAGTTATTGCTTTCTCTAAACCTTTGTGATCACCAAAGTTGAAATGATCAAAACCGTCTACTTTAGGTTTAAAACCTTCAATTGCTTTTTTACTATTGCTGGCAAATATAGCTGCGATAGTTCTTCCATGAAAACTGTTATTAATGCAAAGAACTCTATTTTTTCTCGGCTGACCTTTTGAATAAAAATATCTTCTAGCAAATTTAATAGCTGCCTCTGTTGCCTCAGCACCAGAATTTTGAAAAGTTACATAATCTGCAAATGTTTTTTGTGCTAATCTTTTTGCTAATTTCTCTTGCTCAGGAATAGTGAATACGTTTGAAACATGCCATAATTTTTTTGATTGTTTATTTATTGATTTAATTAAATGGTTATTAGCATGGCCAAGACAGTTTACAGCAATTCCTTGAACGAAATCTAAATATTTCTTTCCATTCGTTGTATACAAGAAACTTCCTTTTCCTTTAGAAAAAGAGATTTTCTTTCTGTTATAAGTATTTAAAATTTTACTCATGATTTTATTTTATAACCTTTTTTATACAATAAATAACAAACAAGCCAGCTAACAAAGCTTAGGGCAGTTAAATATACTAAACCAACAGAGATTGAACCGTCTGAAGTGCCAATAAAACTATATCTAAAACCATCAATCATATAAAAAAATGGATTAACTTTACTTACTACTTGCAAAAAGTCTGGAAGTCTCTCTATTGAATAAAAAGTGCCTGATAAGAAAGATAATGGAACTATTACAAAATTAGTGACTGTTGCCATGTGATCAAATTTTTCAGCCCATAGTCCAGCGATTATTCCAATATTTCCCAAGATAAATGAAGAAAGTAAAGTGAAAGCTATTAGCATTAAGTAATTTTTTATCTCAATATCAATAATCAGATGAAATACAATAATTGAGACTATTCCAATTACTACGCTCCTTGTTACAGCCGCAAGAGAAACTGAGATCGTAACTTCTCCAGCAGATAGAGGAGCAAATAATAAATCGACTATAGTTCCATCAATTTTTTTAATCATAAAAGATGATGAAGAATGAGAAAAGGATTGCTGAATTACTTGCATAGAAATCAACCCTGGCGCTAAAAAAGTTATAAAAGGCACTCCAAGAACATCGCCTCTATCTGCTCCAATAGCTAAAGATAAGACAAGTAAAAAGAGTAAAGATGAAACTAGTGGAGAAAAGATAGTTTGTATCCACACAATTAAGAATCTTAGAACTTCTTTTTTATATAAAGTCCATGTTCCGTACCAATTAACTAATCCAAATCTTCTTTTTCCAATTTTATATTTTTTCGAAATTTCAACCATTGATAGTCTTATAACCTGTTATTAAAAAAACTGTGCAAAACTAAATCTACTCACAGCTTTGATGCGTTTTAATGTTTTAAACCCCAATATTATGCCCTAAGTTTTTAATAATTACTAAATATTGTAATTATATACTATGAGTTGGACAGAAGAAAAAGTCGCTAAATTAAAAGAACTCTGGTCAAAAGGGCATACTGCAAGTCAGATAGCCGAAGCATTAGGTGACACTACTAGAAACGCAGTCATTGGAAAAGCTCATAGGTTAAATTTAGAAGCTAGAGCGCCTTCCAAGCAATCTAATTCGCCTAGAACCAATGATAATAAGCAGATTAGAAGAGGACCCGCGCCAACATCAAGAAAAGCCAAATTTCAATCAATTTTATTAGACAAAAACTTCGAGCCAGAAAACCCTAAATCACTTGAAGAACTTACAGATGAAACTTGTAAGTGGCCTATCGGTCACCCTAATGAGGAAAAGTTCTATTTTTGCGGTAGAAAACCTGAAGGAGATTTTCCTTATTGCAAACTTCATGTTTTGTATGCCTTTCAACCTAAAAATCAAAAAGACGATGATCTTGGTGATGAGATACCAGAATTTATCGAGAAAAAAGTTAAAGCCTCGTCTGGTTAACAAAACTTTAACATTACAATCATATAATTGATTATGAAGTTTATTAAAAAATACCTTAAATGGTTAAGTACTTTTTTAGTTCTTACAGGTATTTTATTAACAAATTTGAATATGTATCCAGTAAATATAATGTTTCATGGAGCGGGAGTTGTTGGTTGGACAATTGCAGGTTTTATTTCTAAGGATAAAGCAATATTAACCAATTTTGGGTTACAGATTCCATTATTTATTATTGGTTTTTATCAAATTTTGGTTCCGTAAGTTCGGGACACTTCAATACATTTTTTATGAGGAAAATAAAAACAATATTATTTGTTTGTACTGGAAACTCTGCGAGAAGCATAATAGCGGAAAGTATTGTAAACAATAATTTCCGAAATAAATTCATCGCATTTAGCGCTGGAAGTAATCCTTCAGGAAAAATCAATCCCTACATTAAAGAGTATCTTGAAGGAAAAAAATTTAATTTAGCCACGTATTATTCGAAAAATTTTGATGAATTTTTAAAAAATGATATTGATATTGATTATGTGATTACAGTTTGTAATAACGCCAATAAAGAAGTTTGTCCTGTATGGCCCAAAAAAAAGACCATTACGCACTGGGACATCGCGGACCCTGTTGAAAAAATTAAAAAAACTAAAAATAAAGATAAAATAAATTTAATAGCTGAAGAAACTTATAATATAATTAATGAAAAAATTAAACATTGGGTAAAAAATGAAAAGTAAAAAGATATTTATTGGTGAATTTATAGGAAGTTGTTTTTTAGTCATGATTATTGTTGGTTCAGGTATTATGGCTCAAAATCTAACTGATGATATCGCTGTAATGTTAATAGCGAATACTTTAGCTACAGGTGCAGGATTATTTGTTCTGATTACTTCAATCGGTGATATCTCCGGCGCACATTTCAATCCTGTCGTTACTTTAGCAATGTATTTTACCAACAAGATTAAAAAAAATTTAATTATCACTTATATCTCTGCTCAAATCTTAGGTTGCATGTTAGGGGTAATGTTAGCAAATTTTATGTTTGATCTTCCTTTGTTGCAGCTTTCACAGAAGATAAGACCTGGAATAAATATTTTTACAGCTGAGATCATTGCAACTTTTGGATTAATTTTTGTAATATTTGGATCTTTAAAGAGCGGCAAACTTGCGGTCGCTTCATCAGTAGCTACTTTTATAACAGCGGGGTATTGGTTTACCTCTTCAACTTCTTTTGCAAATCCAGCGGTAGCAATCGCAAGAACTTTTACAGACACATTTACTGGAATTAATTACTTAAATACTCCTAGCTATATCATTGCTGAGATGCTTGGTGGAATATTGGCTGTCTATTTAATCAGAAAAATTATTTTGTAATTGGAGGCCAGCCCAAGGAAATATTGATACCTTGGGCTGATGGGCTAATTAATTAACAACACAGTTGGGAGACTGTTAATCAGTTAATAATATATAAATGCTAAAAAAATATTTAAATTAAGTTAAAGATTTATTAATTTTCAAGAATAAATGATATTGGAGTCGACATTCATCTCTCTTGCCAGGTTTTTAAGTCTTTTAGTTACTTGTTTTGAGACAATATCGCTATGATTGTTAGGTATTTTCAAAAAAATAGTCTTATTTCTTTTATAAATTTTAAATTCATCTAACAACAAAGAAGACATGCTAGTGAGTGACTCTGCTAATCTTAAAGCAGATCCCACTTGCTTTGAGGATAAAATTTCGTTGTTATTTAATAAGGATAAAAACTGATAATTCGGATTATATTTTAAGCCACAATGTCTCCAAAAACTTGCTGATGCAACTTTTACTCTATCTCTATGTTCTAGTTTTAGTAATGGAGTATTTAACACTTCCATAAAAACTAATTCTGCTTTTTGAAAAGCTCCTAGGCCCCAATCCATTTTACTTAAGATGCAAGCCAAGGTTAGTAATCTTCGATTAAAATATTCGTTGTCTTCAAATAATGGTGAAATAAAATTAAAATATTTCTCAAAACTCTTTCCATAGTCCCCTTTTTTAAAAGATATACCGTCAGTTTTTAATTTGAAAATTTCATCCTCGCTCATTCCTTGGTTTATAATTGTATTCATATGTCCCTCTCTCAGTCCACTGATTGAGCAAATAACTTTTGAGGGGCTTGCTGCTTCAATTATTTCGTTTAGTATTATAGAGCTAAAAGGTAAATAGGGAGTTCTAGATTTAGTAATATATTCCATTGATTTCAAAGATGATTTATTAAATTTTGAAATTCTATTTAAGTATTTTACTGCTACATCTTTTGAGAGTTTATATTGATGCAAAATATGTAATGGGTGTTTTTCTTTAAAGAGATGATATTTAAATAATGATCTCCAAGTCCCTCCTACCAAATAAATATTTTTAAATTTCTTTTTAGAAAGCCATTTTTCATCTCTTAAAAGTTTTCTAACATATTTTCCCAAATTTCTTTTTTTTATAATAGGATTATTTTCAAGTCTTAATACTCCAAGAGGTAAAGAGGTTGTTTCAAAAATTTGATTTTTAGAAACTCTGGCAAGTTCTAAACTTCCACCTCCTAAATCTGCAACTAATCCATCTACTTCATCAAATCCTACCATTACACCATTTGCTGATGTTCTTGCTTCTTCCTCGCCAGATAATACTAGTGGTTTTTTATTAAATATTTTTTCAATTTCTCTTAAAAATTCACTTGCATCAGTGGCCTCTCTAAAAGCTGCTGTTGCAATAATTTCTAAATCTTGAACGTCTGAAATATCTAAAATTTCTTTAAATCTATTTAGAACTTTTAAAGAACCTTTAATTCCATCGGGATTTAGTTTTTTAGATTTATCTAAATTTTTTCCAAGTTTGCAAACTGCTTTTTCATTAAAGACTGGGATTGGAGAAATTTTAAAATTATCGTATATGAGCATTCTTACTGAATTTGATCCAAGATCTATTATGGCTTGCTTAGACTTTTTATTAGACTGAAATTTAAAAAGATTTTTTAATTCTGGTTTCATTTTACTAATCTTAAATTTTGAGGTTTAGCTCTTAAAATTGACTTACCACGACCTGATAAACTTGGGTTCTTCATGAAATAGGAATGTGCGGAAAAGCCTTTTTCTTGTTCTTTATGATAGTTTCCCAAACTATCTAAATACCATGTTTCTGATTTATCTTTAAAGTTAGCTAACATAATTTGATCTAAAATTTGCTCATGCACAGTATTGTTTTCTATCGGAATTATAATTTCAATTCTTCTATCTAAATTTCTAGGCATTAAATCTGCAGATGAAATATATACCTGATTCTCTCGAGAGGGCATAGAACTACCATTTGCAAAACAATAAATTCTTGAGTGTTCTAAAAATCTGCCAATAAGGCTTTTTACTTTTATATTTTCAGATTGACCTTTAATTCCAGGTCTTAAGCAACACACTCCTCTTACTGATAAATTTATTTTTACTCCTGCGTTTGAAGCTTCATAAAATTTCTTAATAATTCCAGGGTCTACAAGAGAATTCATTTTTGCCCATATTTCTGCAGGTTTTCCTTTACTTGCATTTACAATTTCATTTTCAATTTTTTCTTCAAAAAAATTCCTGCTATTTAATGGAGACATAAAAATTTTATTCAATTTTTTTGGTTTTGCATAACCAGTTACATAATTGAAAAATTTTTCGACATCTTTGGCCAAGTCTTGATTAGAGCTAAACAGTGATAAGTCAGTATAAATTTTTGCGTTAATTGGATGATAGTTTCCTGTACCTAAGTGAACATAGCTTCGCGTTTTAGCTCCTTCTTTTCTTAAAACTAAACTTGCCTTTGCATGCGTTTTATATTTTGCGAATCCGTAAACAATTTGAACGCCAGCTTTCTCTAGTTTCCTAGATAATTCAATATTAGCTTCCTCATCAAATCGAGCTTTTATTTCTATTACGGCTGTAACAACTTTTCCGTTTTCTGCTGCTCTACTTAGTGCTTTTACGATAGGAGAGTCAGGTGTGGTTCGATACAAAGTTTGTTTGATACCGATAACTTTGGGATCTTTTGCTGCAGCTTCTAAAAATTGAATTACTACATCAAAAGTTTCAAAAGGGTGGTGTACAACAAAATCTTTACTTCTTATAGCTGAAAAAAATTTATCATCAAATTCCTTCAATCTTTCAACTTCTCTAGGATTAAACTTTTTAAATCTCAGCTTTGGATCTTTCTTTTTACAAATTTCATCTATATCTTGTATTCCAACCAATCCTTCAACCTCATAAATATGATCTTCATCCATTTTAAATTTTTTTGAAATAAAATTTAAAAGTTTTTTGTTTGAATTAGTGATTACTTCGAGTTTAACTACGTTTCCCCTTCTTCTTTTCTTAATTGCTTTTTCAAAATATCTCACAAGATCAGCAGCTTCATCATCTATTTCAATTTCGCTGTCTCTAATTATTTTAAACTGCAAACTTGCCTCGATATTATGGTCTGGAAATATTTCATTAGCAAATTTACAAATTACGTCATCAATTGTGACAAATTCATTTATTGTTTCAGAATTGTTTAGAGATACAAATTTTGGAAGTGCTCTTGGTATAACTATAATTGCATTTAGTTCTCTTTTTTTTTTTATTCTAGTCATTCTTAGTAAAATTGCTTGGCCTTTATTTGGTATAAAAGGAAAGGGATGTGATGGGTCAATGGCAGTAGGTGTTATTATAGGATAAATTGTTTCCTGAAAATATTCTCTTAGATACATAAGATCCTTCTTATTTAGTTCTGACATTTTTCGAATGAAAATTTTTTCTTTCGATAGCTCTTTTTTCAACTCTAGGAATGCTTCGTTTTGCTTCTTTAATAGATCTTTAGTTTTTAATACGACCCTATTCAATTGATCCTCTGCAGTTAATCCATCTGCGCTTAATTCGTCAAAACCATCTTTAATTTGATTAAAAAGTCCAGCGACTCTTACCATAAAAAATTCATCTAAATTTGTACCTGCGATTGATAAAAATTTTACTCTTTCAAATAGAGGATTTGTTTTATCTTTTGATTCTTCTAAAACACGATCATTAAACTGAAGCCAAGATAATTCTCTGTTTATGAGTTGATTGCTAATATTAGCGTTTTCTGAAAATGATGCTTTCGACATATTTAAATGTTAAATTAAAAATATGTTTAAATTATATGCGATGAGACATGCTAAATCTAGTTGGGATTTTCCAGATTTAGATGATCATGACAGGCCATTGAATAAAAGAGGGGAAAATTCAGCAAAATTAATTTGTGAATTTTTTATTAAAAAGAAGTTAAAATTTGATTTAGTTTATTGCTCATCCTCAAAAAGGACAATACAAACATTAAATATATTGTCAGAAAAAATCAGTTTTAAGAAAATTATTAAAAAAAAAGCGCTTTATCATGCTAGTGAGGATGAAATTATTCATATCTTAAAACAAACAGTTGATAATTATAAAACTTTACTTTTAATCAATCATGAACCTTCAATTAGTGAACTCATAAATCGAATCTGTCTTAAAGAAAACTCCGAACAATTTGAAAATTTAAAAAGAAAATTTCCTACTGCAGCCGTTGCTGAAGTAAGTTTTAATTTCAATGATTGGGAAAAGTTATCAAAAGTTAAAGGAAAATTAATATCATTTATAAAGCCAAAAGATCTTCAAACATCCAAGGAATAGCCAGCAGATCTTACTGTTCTGATAAGATCTTTCTTGCCATCAATATTTATTGCTTTTCTTAGTCTTCTTATATGAACATCTATAGTTCTGGACTCAACATAAATATCATCTCCCCATACAGAATTTAGAAGTTGCTCACGCGAATATACTCTTTTTGGATTCTTTATTAAAAAATCAATTAGTTTAAATTCGGTTGGGCCGACTATAACTTGTTTATCTGCTCTATAAACTCTTCGTTGAACTCTATCAACTTTAAGATCCTCAAATACTACAACATCAGCGGCAACACTTGGTTTAGATCTCTTTAATAAAGCGTTAACTCTTGCAATAAGTTCTTTTTGGCTGAATGGCTTAGTTACGTAGTCATCAGCTCCTGTTTCAAATCCTTTAAGTTTGTCTTCTTCTTCACCTTTGGCTGTTAACATAATGATTGGGATATTTTTGTGAAGATTGCTTCTTTTCAAATTTTTACAGACTTCAACACCTGAAATATCTGGCAACATCCAATCTAATAAAATTAAATCAGGATTTTTTTCCTTTATATTTCTAATAGCGTCTTCTCCATTGACTGCATAATCAACTTTGTGACCCTCTTTTTCTAAATTGTATTTAAGTAAAGTTACGATAGGCATTTCATCTTCAACAATGAATAAATTTGCCCTCATTATCCTTTTGGTCGGTCTCCCTCTAAATAATCTCCTGTAATCAGAAAATAAACTTGCTCTGCAATATTGGTTGCATGATCTCCAATCCTCTCAATATTTTTAAGCATGAAAAGTAGTTGGGTTACTTTTTGTATATCGTTTTTATTTTTTTCTAAATGCTTTACTGCAGCTTCCATATTAGAATTAGTCATTTGATCTATTTCTTCATCAGAATTCCAAACATTTTCTGCTGTGTCTTTAGCTCTATGTAAATACGAATTTAAAACTGCATTGACTTGTTTTGATGCTTTTAAACCAGCTATTTCGAAATTTTTAGTAATATCATTAGGTAAATCAGTTCCAATTTTAGTTAATCGTTTTGAGATGTTTTTTGATAAATCACCAATTCTCTCTAAGTCTGAAGAAACTTTTAAGGCAACAACTGTTTCTCTTAAATCTATTGCCATAGGTTGCCTTAAGGCAATCAAATTTACAACTTGCTCTTCTATATTTATTTCATACTTATCAGTCAATTCGTCATCTTTGATAGATTTTTCTGCTAAACTAATGTCTTTTTTAACTAAAGATTGAATAGTGTTTTCAAGTTGTTTCTCAACTCCAGTTCCCATTTTCACTATTGTATTTTTTAATAATTGAAGTTGCTCTTCGTAAGATTTTACAATGTGCGGTTTTTCACTCATTAACCAAACCTTCCTGTAATATAATCCTGAGTTTGCTGATTATCAGGATTTTTAAATATTTTATCTGTTGGTCCAAATTCTATAAGTTTTCCCAAATGAAAGAAACCTGTTTTTTGAGATACCCTAGCTGCTTGTGACATTGAGTGGGTAACTATCACAATTGTGACCTCTTTTTTAAGATCATCTATAAGTTCTTCAATTTGAGCTGTTGCTATTGGGTCAAGCGCTGAACATGGTTCGTCCATAAGAATCACTTCTGGACTTACAGATATAGCTCTAGCAATACATAGTCGTTGCTGTTGACCTCCTGATAAACCAGTTCCGATTTCATCAAGTCTATCTTTAACTTCGTTCCATAAGGCAGCTTTTTTCAAACTTGTTTCAACTATTTGATCCATTTCTTCTTTGCTCTGTGCAATACCGTGAATAGTAGGACCATAAGCTACATTTTCATAAATTGTTTTAGGGAATGGATTGGGTTTTTGAAAAACCATACCAACGCTCTCCCTAAGTCTCACAACATCTAACTTTCTTGAATTCAGTTCTAGGTTGTCCATTTTAATACTTCCTTCAACTCTACAAATTTCTATGACGTCGTTCATCCTGTTCAAGCATCTTAAGAAAGTAGACTTTCCACACCCAGATGGTCCAATTAAAGCTGTAACTTCTTTTTCTGCTATATCTATAGAGACGTCAAATAATGCCTGTTTGGATCCGTAATAAACATTTACATTTTCCGCTTTTATTTTACTCATTTAACTCCATTTCTTTTCAAATTTGTGTCTAACGATTTGAGCTGCCAAGTTCATTAAAATTAAAAAAGCTAGAAGCACCATAATACATGCAGATACTTTTTCAACGAAACCCCTCTCAGCACTTTCTGACCATATATATATCTGAACTGGTAAACTTGCAGCAGGGTCAACTGGCGTACCAGGTATTGTATTCACAAAAGCAACCATTCCTATTAAAATTAAAGGGGCTGTTTCCCCTAAAGCTTGAGCCAAGCCAATTATCGTTCCAGATAAAGTTCCAGGCATTGATAGTGGCACAGTATGATGCATGGTTGTTTGCATATTACTTGCACCCATCGCTAAAGCAGCTTCTCTTATACTTGGGGGAACAGCTTTTAAAGAAGCTCTTGCAGCAATAATTATTGTTGGTAATGTCATAAGAGACAAAGTAATTCCTCCAACAAGTGGTGTCGATCTTGGTAAATTAAAAACTGCTAATAAAACACCAAGACCTAGCAAACCAAATACTATCGATGGAACAGCTGCTAAATTATTAATGTTTACTTCTATAAAATCTGTAAATTTATTTTTTGGTGCGAATTCCTCGAGATAAATTGCAGCTAACACTGCAACAGGAAATGAAAAAGCTAAACATACTAGTATACTAAAAACTGTTCCCATAAACGAGCTAGCTATACCTGCTAGTTCTGCCTCTCTTGAATCAGGGCTTGTAAAAAAACTAATGTTAAACTCTGATAAAATATCTCCTCTCTCATTAAGCATATCGTAAATCTGCAGCTGATAATCATTTACTCTTCTATTCTTTTCAGGGATATCTCTTGGATAATTTCCCTTATGAACTTGATCAACATCATCAGAAGCTGTTAATTTTATGGGAACTATTTTACCCAGATAGTCTGGATTTTTTAAAAGTAGATCTTTAACTTCTGTCTCATATTTATATGAAACCATTTGAATCAATTGACGATCCTCTTCTTCAGGAAGTCCAGGATCTAATGAGGTCATAGCTTTGTAAGCAACATCATAATAGTCTGCGTTTTCTAAATCATCTTTTGATGGACTTTCTGCATCGATTAAAAGTAATTCTTTATCATAATGAACTTCTGTTACTATCCAAGTTTTTTGGAAAGCTGAGTAACCTTTTGAAAATATCTGAAACATAAAAACTGCTAAAAAGCTTAAAGCTAATCCTATAGCTATCTTGCCATACCATTGAAATCTTCTTTCAGCGTTGTA
>CACMHW010000009.1 GCA_902613545.1 uncultured Pelagibacteraceae bacterium | reverse complement strand
CTTAATTTAAAAACTGAGACTGTTATTCAACTTTTTAAGGATGTAGATTATGATTTGAGGAAAGTTAGAAATGAAAAATTAGTAAAACCTATTTATTTTACTCAATTTCCCAGAGATTTAGATAATTTACAAAGTGTACAATTAAAAAAAGAAACATTTATTAAAATTGTTTTACCTTTAATTGTAGCGGAAAATGAAAAAATAGTAGATGACAGGGAAAAATTAAAAGTTCTTATAGAAAAGAAATTTACATCTGATGCAGAAAAGCAATGGCTAAGACAGAAACTTTTAGAGTATAAAGTTAAAAAAGGTAATTTAGATGAACTATTGATTAGAATGGACATGATACCAGTTTCAATTGCTTTAGCACAAGCTGCAAAGGAAAGTGGCTGGGGTACCTCAAGATTTGCTTTAGAGGGGAACGCAATATTTGGCCAATGGACTTGGGATGGTCAAGGTATAGCACCTCTAAAAAGAGATGGTGATAAAAACCACAAAATTCTTAAGTTTCCCATCTTGAGAGCTTCAGTAAAAGCTTATAAAAATAATTTAAACACGCATAAAAGTTATTTAAAATTTAGAGAAAAAAGAAAATCTTTAAGAAGTAAAAATAAAAATATTACTGGTTTATCTTTAACCGATACACTTAAAAATTATGCGCAAACTGGTTCCGAGTATACGAAGATTTTAAATCAAATTATTACTCAAAATAGACTTTCAGATTTCGAGCCAGTAAGATTAGTAAATTCTGTAAAACAGGTAGAATTAAACTCGTAACTATTTTTCACTTATAACATATTGAATACCTAACCACCTCCAAAAACCATTAGTTTCCCTAAGAGAACAGTTTACTCTACCTCGCTCGCCAACAAATTTTTCTACTATGTCGATTTCCAAAACATTTTTTTCTCTAAATGTGATTTGAGAATTTCTCCACTTGCTCCCCTCATTCGAGAAGCACGTTGTTTGGTCTAAATTTTTTATGTTTTTATAAAACTCTATTATAATTTTAGGAGGATTTTTTGATTGTAAAAGATACATATCATTTGGCGATATACTTTTAAATTTGAATGGTAGCGTTCTCATTAAAGTATTAAATCTTTCGATTTCACCATATTTTTCATTTATTGGAAATCTTGGAAGTTCCCATAAATCTTTTGTTTCATCAATTACGCCTGAGTGTTGACCAAATGCGTATTTAAAACCTAAATCTTTAATAATTTTTTTAAATTCAAGACTAAACTCACCAAATGGGTAAGAGAAAAATTCAGAGTTGCTTCCAAGTTTTTTTTCGAAAATTTTCATAGATTTAATGATGTCTGCTTTTATTATTTCAGCATTTTCTTCAACTAAATACTCGTGTGAATGGCTATGATTTCCTATTTCAACATTTTCATCATTATATAGCTCAAGGATCTGATCCCAGTTCATATAATTAAAAGAACCCACTTCTCTTGTGTTAACAAATAAAATAAAGGGAATTCTTTTTGTCTTTAAAATAGGCCACGCATTTTTGTAAAATGACAATAAACCATCATCTACAGTAAAAAGAATTTTTCTTTGTTTTTTATTTTGTGTTAGACTTTTACCAAAATCTTTTGGATGAATAAATTTAATATTCTCTTTTTCTATGATATCGAGTTGTTCTTTAAAAACATCTAGTTGTATGTTCGTTGATGGATATTTACTTTCATCGAATCTATGATACATGATTGAAATTAAACCAAAATCTTCAAAACTAAATTTTTCAGATGCAAATATCTTTGATTGATTTATCTCAAAAGCTATAATGAACAAAAATATGATTGATAATTTTTTGATAATTAACTGCATAGGTAAAGATGATAAATTAGGTTTAAGAATAAATAAAGATTTTTTTATTCATAAATTAAAGAATACAAAAAATAACAATGATAAACTGGTATTGGAGATAATTAATTTTTTAAAAAGCCATAATGCAAAAATAGATGATAATTTTAGTGTCCTAGTAAATCAAGGCCCTGGTAGTTTTTCAGGAATAAGAGTTTCATTAGCAGTGGCAAAAGGTCTGGAAATAAGTAAAAAAGTACAATTATATGGATATAATAGCGAAGATTTGAGAGAATTTAACCAAGAAAACATAAATAAATTATTAAAAAGTAAATTGTCAGAAAAAAAATTGATAAAGCCTATCTATTTAAGTTAAAATTAGATTATGAGTATAATAGAGGAAAAGTGTAAACAAAAAGGTGTAAGATTAACGGATCAAAGAAAAGTGATAGCTAAGATTCTCTCAGAGTCCAAAGAGGTTTACGGATCTAAAGATCATCCTGATGTAGATGAATTACATAAAAGAGTCACAGCATTGGATGATAAAATTAGTATTGCAACAGTTTATAGAACAGTAAAGCTGTTTGAAGAAGCCGGCATATTAGTTAAACATGATTTTAAAGCTGGCAAAGCAAGATATGAAATTAACGATGATCATAATCACTTAATTGATATTAACAGTGGTGAAATAGTTGAATTTGTGGACAAAGATATAGAGGAGCTGCAAAAAAAAATTGCAAAAAAGCTAGGATATAATCTAGTAGACCATAAGCTTGAGCTGTATGGTTCTAAAATAAAAAAATAATTTGAAAAAAAAAATCTTCATAAAAACATTTGGTTGCCAGATGAACGAGTATGATAGCAATCGTATATTTGATATAACAAAAAAAATTGATTACCTAAAAACAGAAAATTTAAAAGATGCTGATTGCTATATATTAAACACCTGTCATATAAGAGAAAAGTCTACAGAGAAAGTTTACCATGATGTTGGCCGTATTAAAAAAGCGTTTAGAGGCAAAAAAAAACCAATAGTAATAGTTGCCGGATGTGTTGCTCAGGCTGAAGGCGATATTCTGCTTAAAAAAGATAAATATATTGATGCAGTAGTCGGCCCTCAATCTTATCACAGGCTTAATGAAATAATTTCAAAAATAGATAAAGACTCAAAAAAGGTTAATTTAACAGATTTTAAAGTGGACGAAAAGTTTGATAATTTGAACATAATCAAGAATTCTAGCAGTAATGTTTCTAGTTTTTTAACTATACAAGAAGGCTGCAATAAATTTTGTAAGTTTTGTGTTGTGCCATACACAAGAGGAGAAGAATATTCTAGATCAATAAATGAATTAGTAAAAGAGTCTTTCGATTTAGTAAATAATGGAGCAAATGAGATTACTTTATTAGGACAAAACGTAAATGCATACAATTATAATGGAAAAAAACTATCTGACTTGATTAAAGAAATTTCGAAAATCGAAGATCTTAAAAGAATAAGATATACTACTTCGCATCCTATAGATTTCTCCGAAGATTTGATAGATGTTCATGGGAGAAATACAAAATTGATGCCTTTAATACACCTTCCGGTTCAGAGCGGATCCAATAAAATTTTGAAAGAAATGAATAGAAAACATACTATAGAAGATTATCTTGAAGTTGTTAAAAAATTAAAAAAAGTAAACCCTTATATAAAGTTTTCTAGTGATTTTATTATTGGTTATCCTGGTGAAACTGAAAAAGATTTCAATGATACTTTGCAACTTATTGATAAAGTTGAATATATAAATTTTTATTCTTTTATTTATAGTCCAAGACCAGGCACACCAGCTGCAAAATTAAAAAAAATTGATGAAATTTTAGCCAAAGAGAGACTTTCTATTTTTCAAAAAAAGGCAGAAGAAGTTAAGATGAGATATAGAAAAAATCTTTTTAATAAAGAATGTTCCGTACTATTTGAGAACGAACTTAAGGATAGGCCTGGATTTTTTGGTAAAGATGAATTTTCTAATTCTGTAATTGTAAAAAGTTCAGAAAACCTCAAAGGGAAAATAAGAAAAGTAAGTATTACAAATGGTAACCATAACACGTTATTTGGTTCTCTATTAAAAAAGGAAAACAAAAGAGATTTTGCAGCTTAAGTATGTCACAAATAACTAAGTTAGATCAAAATTTAATTATAAAAAAAATCGACAAAGAAACAATTAATGTTCGAATAACTGACAATGAAATGTTAATGTCCATAGTAGGTCAGTTTGATCAAAACTTAAAAGATTTAGCAAAATTTACTAACACTGATATTTTTTTTAGAGGCAATTCCATTACTTGCAAAGGAAAAAAAGAAAAAACTGAGCTTTTTTGTGAAGCGATAAAGTTCCTCATCAATAAGTATTTTTTAACCAAAATTATTGAAAAAGAGGATATACTTCTTTCAGTGAAAAAAAATATAGAATTAGATCAATCAAATGTAAAATCTTTTAAACAATTAATTAAAACACCAAGAAAATCAGTAATAGCTAGGTCAGAAAAACAATCAGAATACATTAACGCTTTGAAAGAAAACGCTATCATCATGTCATTAGGTCCTGCAGGAACTGGAAAGAGTTTCTTAGCTGTGTCTGTTGGAATTACAATGTTAATGGAAAAAAAAATAGAAAGAGTAATTTTATCTAGACCAGCAGTAGAGGCAGGAGAAAAACTTGGTTTCTTACCTGGAGACATGAAAGAAAAAGTAGACCCATATCTTAGACCTTTATATGATGCATTATACGAGCTTTTTGGTGCTGATAAAATCGATAAAAAAATAGACTCCGGAGAAATAGAAATTGCTCCTTTGGCATTTATGAGAGGTAGAACTTTAAAAAATAGTTTTGCAATTCTTGACGAAGCACAGAATGCAACAGAAACACAAATCAAAATGTTCTTAACAAGAATAGGTGAGAACTCTAAACTTGTTGTTAATGGAGATCCATCACAAATAGATTTAATAAATAAATCTCAATCAGGACTTATAAAGTCAAAAAATCTTTTAAAACATATCGAAGAGATAAAGATTATCGAATTTGACCACACAGATGTCATTAGACATCCGCTAGTCTCGAAAATTATTAGGGCTTACCAAAAAAAAAGCACTGATGATCAGGATTAATACTATCTCAAATAATAAAGCTTGGCGTCGCTATATTAAAAATCCCAGTAATTATATTGAAAATAAAGTGGATAAAATAAATTATAAATTAAAAAAATATAAAAAAAAAAAAATTTTTTGTACACTTTTACTTTCCGGAGACAGCGAAATAAAAAAATTAAATAAAAAATTTAGAAATAAAAATAACACTACAGATGTGCTTTCTTTTCCATTTTACAATAAGAGAGTATTAAAAAATAAACTTAGAAAGGAAAAAGAAATTTATATTGGGGATATAATTATTAATTTTAATAAGATTAAAAATAAAAATAATAAAGTCTCTTTTAAAAGCGAATTGAACAAACTTTGGGTACACGGGTTAGTGCATTTGTTTGGATATGACCATAAAAGGGATAAAGATTTTTATAAAATGAGAAAGATGGAGAAAAAGCTTTTGTCACATTTATATTGAATGGTCGAACAATATCTAAATAATCGTCTCATAGTTCTATATATAACTCCTTGTATATTAGGATTATTAACTGTTTTTTCTTTTCAACCTTTCAATTTCTCAATACTAAATTTTTTTATACTACCTCTATTTTTTTATTTAATTGTTTTTATAAAAAAAAAATCTAAAAGCACATACAGAAAAAAACCATATAGGAAAAATCTTTTTATATTTGGAACAATTTTTGGATTTAGTTTTTTTTTAAGCAACATACATTGGATTACAAACTCATTAACATTTGATGAAAATTTAAGATTTTTGATTCCTTTAGGACTTATTTTAATTCCATTATTTTTAAGTTTATTTTTCTCTTTAATTACAATTTTAGTAGGTCCTGTATTGAGTTTAAATTTATCATCTATAATCATTTTTTCTGCAAGTCTTGCTTTATCAGATTTTGTTCGTGCAAAAATATTAACTGGTTTCCCATGGAATCTTTGGGCTTATAGTTTCTCCTCATTAACAGAGATAATACAAATTTTAAATATAGTGGGGTTATTTGCCTTTAATTTATTATCAATTACAATTTTTATGCTGCCATCAATATTATTTTTCAAATTAGATTTTGTTAAAAAAATATTAATATTATTGCTGTTACCTTCATTATTATTTCTTTCTTATATCTATGGAAGTCACTCTATTAATTTAAATCAAAAAAAACTGAACGATGTTGAGGAAAAATTTAATTTGAAAGTAATTTCACCAAATTTTGAATTAATTTATGGGCTTGATAGTGAGGAAATTGAAACAAGATTAAAAAAATTAATTAAATATAGTGAGCCTGAAAAAAATCTAAAAACACTTTTTGTATGGCCAGAAGGTGTATTTAGCGGATATAGTTTTGATGAAATTTCTAATTTGAAATCAATTTTTAAAGAAAATTTTAGTAAAAATCATTTTATATTATTTGGGATTAATAAAAATAGTGAGAAAGAAAAAGGTCTTTATAATAGTTTAGTAATAACAAATTATCAGCTTGAAATACTACAAGAATATAAAAAACAAAAGCTCGTTCCTTTTGGAGAGTTTTTACCAATGGAAAACCTATTGAGTAAAATTGGTTTAAAAAAAATTACTGAAGGACATGGTTCTTTTTTAAAAGGGCATAAACAAAATAATTTAATAATTGATAAGTTAAATATATTACCATTGATTTGTTATGAAGTTATATTTACAGAACTGATACAATCGTCTAATAATAAATCGAATTTAATTATTAATATTTCGGAAGATGGATGGTTCGGTCAATCAATAGGACCATATCAGCATTTTACAAAAAGTATTTTCAGGGCTATTGAGAATAATACATTCCTTATAAGATCAGCCAACAAGGGTATAAGCGCTATAATTAACAATAAAGGTGAAATTATAAAAAAACTCAGCTCTTTAGAGGCAGGAAACATCCAAATAGAGGTACCGTTAATTGAAAGTAAAAATAAAAATAAAAATGATTTGATATTTTTTGTTCTTTTAATTACATATATTTTTATTTTCAAACTTTACAAAAAAAATAATGGCAAATAGTTATTTATTTACAAGCGAGTCAGTTTCAGAGGGTCATCCTGATAAAGTATGTGATAGAATTTCTGATATGGTCGTCGACTCTTATCTCTCAAAAGATCCAGTATCGAGAGTTGCTTGCGAGACACTAACTACAACTAATAAAGTAGTTTTAGCAGGAGAAACTAGAGGCCCAAGTATAAACAAAGAAGATCTAATAAATAAAGTTAGAAACTGCATTAAAGATATTGGTTATGACCAAAAAGGCTTTAGCTGGAAAACTGCAGATATAGAAACACATTTGCATGAACAATCATCTGATATTGCTATGGGTGTCGACTCAAAAGATAACAAGGATGAAGGAGCAGGTGACCAAGGAATAATGTTTGGCTATGCTTGTAAAGAAACCGAAGATTTAATGCCAGCCCCAATACATTTTTCCCATAAAATTTTACGATTAATGGCTATAGATAGAAAGAATGGATCTTTAAAAGGTATAGAACCTGACTCAAAAAGCCAGGTAACAATGCTGTATGAAGAAAATAAACCAGTAAAAGTAACTTCAGTAGTTATATCTACACAACATGCAAAAGAACTGAACCAAAAGAATGTAAGAGATTTAGTTATTCCTTATATAAATAAATCTATTCCAAAAAATTATCTTGAGGGTCTTGATTCTAAGGAAATTTATATTAATCCGACTGGTCAATTTATTATTGGAGGTCCAGATGGAGATACTGGTTTAACAGGTAGAAAGATTATAGTTGATACTTACGGAGGTGCAGCACCACATGGAGGAGGAGCTTTTTCTGGTAAAGATCCTACAAAAGTTGATCGTTCAGCTGCTTATGCTTCTAGATATTTAGCAAAAAATATTGTTTCAGCAGGAGTCTCGGATAAATGTCTGATTCAATTAGCTTACGCTATAGGTGTCTCAAAACCATTATCAATTTTTATAAAACTCGCCGATGGCGATGAAGCAAAAGTTGAAGATATAAAAAAAATAATAAATCAAAATTTTGATCTTTCTCCTCGTGGAATAAGAGAAATGCTAAAGTTAAATAACCCTATTTATGAAGTTACATCTGCTTACGGTCATTTTGGAAGAAAAGCTACAAATAAGGGTGAATTTACCTGGGAAAAAACAGATAAAGTTAATTTATTTAAACTGTAATCTTGAAAAAACCTTAATTTTCTTTTAAAAAAGCAAAATATTATTTGTAAATCAAAATGGGCACTTGCCCATTTTTTTTTAGGAGCAACGTAAATGTTAAATAGAGGATTAGACAAATTAGAACTTTTAAGAATAGTAGAAGCTGTAGCTAATGAAAAATCTATTGATAAAGAATTAGTTATAGGTTCAATGGAAAGTGCAATTCAGAAAGCGGCATTAACAAAATTTGGCAGCGATAATAATATCGAGGTTATAATTGATAGAGAGACTGGAGAAATAAAAATTCAAAAAGTTCTAGAAGTAGTAGAACACATTGAAGATCCTGCAAGAGAAATAACTCTCGATACAGCAAAAAAAAATGATAAGAAAAATACAGGTCTCAAAGTTGGTGATAAAATATATGAAGAACTCCCTCAAATTGATTTTGGAAGAATTGCAGCTCAAAGCGCTAAGCAAGTTATCAGCACTAGAGTTAGGGAAGCAGAAAAAAATAGACAGTATGAAGATTTCATAGATAAACAAGGTCAAATATTAAGTGGAATTATTAAAAGATTAGAATATGGAAACGTAATTGTTGACTTAGGAAAAGCAGAAGGAGTTATAAAAAAAGATGAATTAATTCCAAGAGAAATATTAAAAACAGGTGATAGAGTGAAAGCTTACTGTTATGAAGTAAAGAAAGAAATTAAAGGTCATCAGATATTTTTATCTAGAGCCCATCCTCAATTTTTAGCTAAATTATTTGTTCAAGAGGTTCCAGAAATTTACGAAGGAACAATAGAAATAAAATCTGTTGCTAGAGATCCAGGTAGCCGAGCAAAAATTTGCGTTTTCTCTCAAGACTCTTCAATTGATCCTGTAGGAGCTTGCGTAGGTATGAGAGGGAGTAGAGTTCAGACAATTGTTAATGAACTTCATGGAGAAAAAATAGACATAATAAAATGGACAGAAGATCTTCCAACACTAATATCTGAGTCTTTGTCACCTGCAGAAATACAAAAGGTTTTAATTGATCAAGATAATAAAAGAATTGATATTATTCTAACAGAGGAAAACCTAAGCAAAGCAATTGGAAGAAGAGGACAGAATGTTAGACTTGCTTCAAAACTAACTAATTACGAAATAGATATATTAACTGATAAAGAGGACTCAGAAAGAAGACAAGCAGAATTTAAAGAGAGAACAGAAACACTTATAAAAAATCTAGAGGTCGATGAAACACTGGGTCAACTTTTGGTGTCAGAGGGATTTACCTCTATAGAGGAGATTGCACAATCTACCCCAGAAAAAATATCTAAAATTGATGCAATTGATGAAGAAACTTCTAAAGAATTAATTTCAAGATCAAAAGAAAATTTATTAAAAGAAAAAGAGGCCATAGCTGAGAAATTAAAGGAGCTTGGCGTTGAAGACAGTCTTATAAATTTAAAAGGAATGACCCAGGGTATGCTTGTTATACTTGGACAAAAAAATATTAAGAAATTAAATGATTTTGCTGATTTATCATCTGATGAGTTAATTGGTGGATATGATGAAATAAAAGGAAAAAAAATTAGGATCGAAGGATATCTAGAAGAATTCACTTTATCCCGGAAAGAAGCTGATGACTTAATAATGGCTGCTAGGGATATAGTTTATAAGTAATGTTATGGAAAAAAATAAGAAGAGAACACTTACAATTTCATCTAATTTAAAAAAGAAAATTGATACAAGTTCAATTACAAGTTCAACAAAGAAATCTTACGCAGTAGATAAAAAAAAACTCTTTAAAAGTTCAAAACCCGCAGATAATTTTTTTAAAAAAAATGAAAAAAACTCTTTTAATCCTATTAAAAAAAAGACTTTTGCGAGAAAATTTGTTGAGCAGCAAGCAACTAAAGATTTTATAAAAAAAGACAATAAACCTACTGGCAAAAGCAAGCTTAAACTTAAGAGCCCTGTAGATAAAAGAGATTTTAAGTTGACTGTTTCTAGAGCTCTAAATGTAGAAGAAATAGAAATAAAACAAAGAAGTTTAGCGTCTGTAAAAAGAGCACGACTCAAAGAGAAAAAAAATAAACCTGAGAGTGACGAAAAAAAGGAATTCAAAAAAGTAATACGTGAGGTTAAAATTCCTGAACAGATAACTATCCAAGAGCTATCAAATCGAATGGCTGAAAAATCAAACGAGATAATTAAATTCTTGTTTAATATGAAAGTAGTTGCAACTATTAATCATACAATTGATAAAGACACTGCAGAGTACATAGTTAAAGAATTCGGTCATAAGCCAATATTAGAAGAAAAACCTTCAATAGACTCGGGAAAAAAAAATGAGAGGTTAGAAGGGGAAATAAAAACAAGACCTCCGGTAGTTACTATTATGGGCCACGTAGACCATGGTAAAACATCACTGCTTGACTCTTTAAGAGATACAAACGTTGTGTCCGGCGAACATGGAGGAATTACTCAACACATTGGAGCTTACCAAGTTAAAAGTAAAGATAATAAAATGATTACTTTTATAGATACCCCTGGTCACGCAGCCTTTACTGAAATGAGAGCTAGAGGATCGAAGATAACAGATATAGTAGTTTTAGTAGTTGCAGCTGACGATGGGATAAAACCACAAACAGTCGAAGCTATTAAACATGCAAAAGCAGCAAAAGTTCCAATTATAGTAGCAATTAATAAATGTGATTTACCAGATAAAAATATTAGTAAAATTAAAAATGAAATGATGCAGTATGAATTAGTAGCCGAGGATTTAAGTGGAGATACGTTATTTGTTGAAGTTTCTGCCCTAAAGAAAACTAACTTAGAAAAACTTAAAGAGAGCATTTCTCTACAAGCAGAAATTCTTGATCTAAAAGCTTCTTATACTGATCGAGCAAAAGGTGTAGTGATAGAGTCAAAAATTGACAAAGGAAAAGGACCAGTATCTACGATTTTAATAAGCAACGGTATATTAAAAAGAGGTGACCACTTTATCTGTGGAGACACTTGGGGAAAAGTGAGAGCTATGATTAACTATGAGGGAAAAAATATTGATGAAGCACACCCATCTATGCCAGTTGAAATTTTAGGAATGAATGGATCTGCTTTTGCTGGTGCAGAATTTGCTGCCACAAATGATGAGGATGAAGCAAAAAGAATGAGTGAATTTAAAAAAATTAATAAAAATAATAACAAAACACTACCAAAAGATAAAACTACTCTTTTTGAAAACACAAAAGAAAAAGATGAATTGAATATTATTATTAAATCAGATGTTCACGGTTCTAGCGAAGCTTTGAAAATGGCAATAAATAAGATTGAACATAGTGAAGTTGAGGCAAAAATTATTTTATCAGACATAGGAATGATAAATGAGACAGACGTCTCACTAGCAAAAGCTTCGAATGCAATTTTAATTGGTTTTAATGTTAAACCTAATAGAGAGGCAAAAAAATTATCTGAGGAACAAAAAATAGAGATAAAATATTTTAATATAATTTATGAGGCTATAGATTATGTTGAAAAATCTCTTTCTGGATTATTACAACCGGATATAAAAGAAACTGTTATAGGAAGTGCTGAGATTAAAAAAATATTTAAAGTTTCAAGTGCAGGTAAAATAGCTGGATCCAAAGTTATCAGTGGAGAAATTAAATCAAAATCTAAAGCAAGAATTATTAGAGATGGAGTAGTAATTTATAGCGGTGAAATAATGACAATTTTTAGGGAGAAAAATCAAGTTAAAGAGGTTGGAACTGGTTTGGAGTGTGGAATAAGTATAAAAGATTTTATGGATTTTAAAGAAAATGACGTAATTGAGTCTTACCTTTCAGAAAAAATTTCAAGGTCAATTTAATGGGAAACCAAACTATACAAAAGGCTTTTAGCCAAAGACAACTGAGAGTTGGAGAATTAGTTAAACAAAATTTAGGTCAACTTTTCATAAGAAATGAGGCTAAAATTCCATCGATAAACTCAAAGTTAATTACCGTTACAGAAGTTAGAATGACTCCAGATCTTAAAACAGCTAGGGTTTACGTTATTCCATTAGGCGGTATCGATACAAAAGAAACAGTAAAAATCTTGACTGAATACTCTCATCTTGTTAGAAAAGCGCTGTCTAAACGGCTAGATATAAAGTTTCTTCCTAAACTCACTTTTGTAGAAGATAACTCATTTGAATATGCTGAAAAGATTGAGAAAATAATTAAAAAAAACAAAGAATATGATAAAGAAAAAAAAAGATACAATTAAAGCTCTTGCAATAAATGCTAAGGATGTTGGTTCTACAGAAGTTCAAATTGGATTATTAACTGATAGGATTTCAAAATTATCAGAACATTTTAAGAAATTTAAAAAAGATAAACATTCTACACTTGGGTTAGCCAAATCTGTGAACAAAAGAAAAAGACTACTTGCTTATCTTAAAAGAAAAAATTCAGACTCATACTCAAAAGTAATAAAACAACTTAATTTAAGGAAATAATGTTCAAAATAAATAAGGAAGAATTAGAAGTTAATGGTAAAAAATTAACTTTAGAGACAGGTAAAGTAGCAAGACAAGCAGATGGCGCTATCATTGCCACCCTTGGGGAAACAGTAGTAATAGCAACAGCTGTAGGAGCTAAAAAAGTTGCCGAGGGTCAGGACTATTTTCCCTTGTCAGTAAATTATCAAGAAAAATATTATGCAGCAGGTAAAATACCCGGAGGATATTTTAAAAGAGAGGCGAGACCAACCGAGGCAGAAACATTAATTTCTAGATTAATAGATAGACCGATAAGACCTCTATTTCCATCTGGGTTTATGAATGAGGTTCAAGTTCTTCCTACAGTCCTGTCATATGATAGTGAGAACCAACCAGATATTTTGTCAATTATAGCTTCTTCAGCAGCTCTAGCAATATCAGGACTACCATTTTTAGGACCAATTGCAGCCAGTAGAGTCGGCTACAAAGATGGAAAGTATTTATTAAATCCCTCTGTGGAGGAATTAAAAGACTCAGAATTAGATCTTGTAGTTGCCGGAACTAAAGATGCTGTTCTAATGGTTGAGTCTGAGACATCAGGCTTATCTGAAAAAGTTATGCTGGATGCTGTAAAATTTGGTCACGAAAAATTTGTGCCAATAATTGAAGCAATAGAGAAATTAGCAAAAAAAGCTTGTAAACCTAAATGGGAAGTCGAAGAAGTTGATCATTCTGAAATTAAAAAGAAGATCTCTGCAAAATTTGAAGATGGCTTGAGAAAAGCATTTAAAGAAATAGATAAGAAAAAGAGATCTACAGCAATTTCTGAAATAGAGACAAAATGTAAAGAAATGTTTGTAGACGATGAAACTATCACGGAAAACCAAGTAATGTCTCAACTGAAATCTTTAGAGAAAGATATTGTTAGAACTGCAATTTTAAAAGAAAAGAAAAGAATAGATGGCAGAGGTTTAGCAGACGTAAGACAAATCAAATGTGAAGTTGGAGTTTTACCAAGAACTCATGGATCAGCTCTTTTTACAAGAGGAGAAACCCAAGCTCTTGTCGTGACCACACTAGGAATGACAGATGATGAACAAAGACTGGAAAGCTTAGAGGGAATGCAAAGATCTAATTTTATGTTGCACTATAATTTTCCACCTTTTTCAGTTGGAGAATGTGGTAGAATAGGCACTGGAAGAAGAGAAATTGGACACGGTAAATTAGCATGGAGAGCAATAAATTCATCTTTACCATCTAAAGAAAATTTTCCTTATACATTAAGAGTAGTTTCAGAAATTACTGAGTCAAACGGATCTTCGTCAATGGCAACAGTTTGTGGAACCTCATTATCTCTAATGGATGCAGGAGTTCCTATAAAGGAGCCAGTTGCTGGAATTGCAATGGGTCTGATTAAAGAAGGTGACGATTTTTCTGTACTTTCTGACATTTTAGGGGATGAAGATCACTTAGGAGACATGGATTTTAAAGTAGCTGGTACAAAAAATGGTATTACCTCACTTCAGATGGATATTAAAATAACAGGTATTACTTTTGAAATTATGGAAAAAGCTTTAGATCAAGCAAAAGGTGGAAGAGAACATATTTTAGGTGAAATGAATAAAGCTATTAAAACATCAAGAAAAGAGTTTTCAAAACATACTCCAAAAATGGAAACTATTAAAGTTGATAAAAAAGATATAGCAACAGTAATCGGAAAAGGTGGTGCAACAATACGAGAAATTGTCGAGACTTCAGGAGCTAAAGTTGATGTAAAAGACACTGGAGAAGTAACAGTGGCGGCTCCAGATGAAGCCTCAAGAAACAAAGCTATCGATTTCATTAAAAATTTAATTGCTAAACCAGAAATGGGAAAAATTTACAAAGGAAAAGTAGTAAAAATTATGGAGTTCGGAGCTTTTGTAAACTTTTTGGGCAAACAAGATGGTCTAGTGCATATTTCTGAATTAGCTGATAAACGAGTTGCAAAAGTAGGCGACGTTGTGAAAGAAGGCGACGAAGTTTCTGTTAAAGTTGTTGGATTTGATAGAGGGAAAGTAAAACTATCGATGAAACAAGCTTCAGCCTAAACTAAAATCTATAATAAAAATCAAAAATATCTTAGTATTTTGATTATTAAAAATATAGTAATATATTTTAATCAACTATGAAAAAATTAAGCCCTTTTAAAAAGAACACAGGTTTATTAATTAGGATTGATGATATTGCAGCTCATATGAAATGGGATTTAATTCAAAAATGTGAAATTTTATTTGATGAATTAAATATAAAACCTCTTCTTGGAGTAATTCCAAACAATAAAGATGAAGAATTTTTGAAATATGAAAAAAAAGACGATTTTTGGCATAAAGTGAGAGTCTGGCAAAGCAAAGGTTGGGAGATATCTATGCATGGTTTTGATCATGTTTACAACTCAGATACTATGAAAAAAGATTTTTTTGGTTATGGTGGAAAATCAGAATTTTACGGACATTCATTGGATCATCAAAAAAAAAGGATAGAAGAAGGATTAAAGATATTTAAAAAGGAAAAAGTAAATGTAAGATCTTTTTTTGCACCAAATCATACCTATGATCTTAATACTTTTAAAGCTTTGAAAGCTAATGGTATAGATTATGTTATCGATGGATACGGATTAAAACCTTACAGTGAATTTGAGATAAATTTTATACCTCAACTTTTTTACAAGGAGAAAATGCTTCCATTTGGAATTCAAAGTACTCAAGTACATTTAAATTACATGAGTAATGAAAATTTTTTGAATTTCGTTTCCTTCATTAAAAAAAACTCGTCTAAAATTATTAATTTTGATATAGCGATAGAAAATATTGATAACAATATTCTCTCTAAACTGTCTAGAGTTACAATAGAAAAATCACTTAAACTAATAAGATTATTTTAAAATTCATGATAGGATCAAAAATTTCAGCCATTGAATACTATTTCCCAAAAAATAAAGAAAATAACGCTAAATTTAAAAAAAATAATCCCAAGGTAAACATTGAAAGAATTAAAGAAAAAACTGGTATTAATAACCGATACATATCTGGTAAAAATGAGACTGTAATAGATATTAGTATCAAAGCAGCGAATAAATTACTTCAAAAGTTTTCAAAAAATAAAGTTGAATTTTTAATACTAGTAACTCAAACTTCAAATTATAGAATTCCAACCTCTGCATGTATAATTCAAAGTAAGCTTAAACTTAGAAACGATATTATAGCTTTTGATATGAATTTAGGTTGTTCTGGATTTATTTATGCTCTCAGAATGGCATCAAGTTTGATTGAGTCGAAACAGGCAAAAAATGGAATTATAATATGTGCTGATACATACACAAAATATATTAGCAAAACGAATACTGCTTGTAGACCAATATTTTCTGATGCTGCCTCAGCTATTTTAATTTCTAAAAGCACAAAAAATAAAATTGGTCCATTTGAACTTGGCGCAGATGGATCAGGTGCTGACGCCTTGGAGTTACCAACCGGTACAAACGAGATCGTAATGAATGGTGCAAAAGTACTTACCTTTGCAATGGATGTGGTCCCTAATAATGTAAATAAACTCTTAAAGAAAATAAAAATAGATAAGAAAAATATTCATAAATTTATCTTTCATCAAGCAAGTAAATATATTTTGGATAATATAAATAGAAGATTGTCTATAGAAAAAAATAAAACTTTTGAAAACTACGGAAAAGTAGGAAATACAATATCAGCGTCTATACCAATAGCTTTGAAAGATGCTTATACAAAAAGAAAGATATTAGTTAACAAGAATATTATAGTTGCAGGATATGGAGTAGGCCTATCTTGGGGTTCTGCTTTAATCAAATGGAGTAAATTACTATGATTACAGAAGAAAAAAAAGTTTTCAAACCTAATGCCACAACATCTCTTTTAGTTCAAAGCTCTCTGAAAACTATTAGAAAAAAATCCGACATTTTAGATCTAGGTTGCGGGACAGGATATGTAGGCTTAACAATTGCAAAAAATACAAAAATTAAAAATAACTATTTTTTTTCAGATCTTTCAAAAAAAGCAATTAATCTTTGTAAAACTAATGCAAAAAAAAACGGTATAAAAATTCAGGCAAAAACTGGAAACATGTTTGAACCTTGGGCAAATAAAAGATTTGACTTAATAATAGAGTCAATTTCTGCTATTGCAAAAAAAGTAGCTATTATTTCTCCTTGGTACAGAAATGGAATCCCTTGTGATTGCGGCGAAGATGGAACTGATTTAGTCAACGAAGTTTTGAAAGTTACAAAAAATCATTTAAAGAAAAATGGAAAACTTATTTTTCCTATAGTGACATTATCAAACAAACAAAAAATATTAAGAACCGCTAACAAGAATTTTAAAAATGTAAAACTTTTGGTTTCAAAAGATTGGCCGCTTCCTAAAAGCATGTATTCAAAAAAAAATGTATTAGAAAAATTAAAAAAGAAAGGAGTAGTGAGTTATAAAACAAAATATGGTTTGATTTTATATTCATCTGAGATATATATTGCCTATTAAAGTTCATGAAAAAAAAACCTTCAAAAGCAGATATTTTAAAAATAATTTCCAAAATACTTAAAATGAGTCCACAAAAAATTGAAAAAATTGATGATTATACAAAAATGGAAAATTGGGATTCTTTAGCTCAATTAGATATAATTAGTGCTATAGACAAAAAACTTAATGGAAGAATTGGAAAGATTAAAAATGTAGCTGAGATAAAGAGTGTAAAAAAAATCATTTCCCTCTTAAAGAAAAAATCTCTTATTACTTAATGCATGAAAGAAAAAAAATTCATAATTACTGGATATCTAGATATTCAGTAAGAAAAGTTTTTTTTAGAGACAGCCTGTACAATCAAACAATCAAGTATCTTAAAAAACAAAGATATTTAAGATTTTCTAAAATATTTTTTTTATTAAATAGTTTTTTAAACAAAAATTATCCAGTCTGCTATATCTTAAAAAAAGACAAAAAAATAGTTGGTTTTGTAGGAACTATTTTTTCTAAAAAAAAATATAATAAAAAAAACCACCTTACATGTAACATACATTCTTGGTTGGTTGATCAAAATCATCGGATTGGTTCTTCATTACTTTTTAAGGAAATCGATAAAGAAAGATGTTTAATAACTGTTTTAACTGCTTTACCTAGACTAGGTAAAACTTTTATTAAACTCGGGTTTAAAGAGCTAGCAATGACGTATAAACTAATTTTAACAAAAAAATTCTTTTCAAAACAAAATGATAAAAAATTCCAATTATTAAATAACTTCAATAAAATTAAAAAAGAATTACCAAAGAATTTAAAAAAACTTTTAACATTCTACTCTAATAAAGATTATCAAAAATTTTTGTTCAAAAGTGAAAATTCTAAATCACAGTCATTTATTATTGGAAAATTTGTTTATAAAAAAAAATATCTTAAAACTTTGAATATAATTTATTGCTCAAATAAAAATATGATTAATAAAAATATGATACAATTCTTTCAAATCTTATTAAAAAAGTTCAATGTTTCTCTTTGTGGAGAGTATTTTACTTCAAGTAAAAATACTATTTTTAAAAATAATTTAAATTTTTATTTAACCAAAAACAAAAAGATATATTTGAAAACGATACCAAGGCGTTTTACTTTTGATTTGCTTTATTCAGAAACTGAATTTTAAAGAATTTAAATAAATGTTATATTAAGTTTTTAACTTATATTTTTTGGATCAGGCATTCCAACTTTATTATATCCAGCATCTACATAATGTATCTCACCAGTAACACCTGCAGCTAGATTACTAAGTAGATATAACGCAGAATTTCCAACATCGTGAATATCTACATTTCTTTTTAAAAAGGAATGATTTTCGTTCCATTTATATAAAAATTTTGCATCTCCAATAGCAGAGGCAGCTAAAGTTTTAATAGGTCCTGCGCTGATTGCATTTACTCTAATCTTTTTTTGCCCAAGATCCCTGGCTAAATATTTTACACTGGCCTCTAATGCAGATTTACAAACCCCCATAACATTATAATTTGGAATTGCTTTAGTAGACTCATAAGTAAGTGTTAATAAACTTCCTTCATTTTTCATTATTTTTGATGCCTCTTTGGCTACTTCAGTAAATGAAAAGCAAGAGATTAGCATACTTCTGAGAAAATTTTCTCTTGAAGTATTCAAATATTCTCCAGATAACTCTGATTTATCTGAAAAAGCTACTGCATGAACAACAAAATCTATTTCTCCCCATTTTGACTTTACATCTTCAAAAAGTTTTACAACTTCATCTTTTTTTTCTACGTCGCAACTGAAAGTTAATTTTGAATTTAATTTTTCTGCTAAAGGAACAACTCTTTTCTTTAAAGCATCACCTAAGTAAGTAAAAGCTAATTCTGCTCCAGCTTCTGCAAGTTTCTGAGATATACCCCAAGCAATAGAGCGTTCGTTTGCAACTCCCATTATCAGACCTTTTTTTCCTTTCATTAAACTCATTATTTTACCTTTTCAAAAACTAAAGTGGCATTAGTTCCGCCAAAGCCGAAACTATTTGACATTACAGAATTTAAATTCACATCTTTTTCTACTTTTGTAACAATTGGATATTTTTTCGCTTCATCATCCATATCGCTAATATTGGCTGATGCAGCTATAAAATTATTTTTCATCATAATTAAACTATAAACAGCCTCATGAACTGATGTAGCTCCTAGAGAATGACCCGCAAGAGATTTGGTTGAGCTAATTTTTGGTTTATAGTCACTGAACACTTCTCCTACAGCTTTCAACTCTGTTATATCTCCAACAGGTGTTGATGTACCATGAGTATTTATATAATCAATTTTATTTTTTGCGGTGCTCAATGCCATCTTCATGCATCTAACTGCTCCCTCTCCAGAAGGAGCTACCATGTCATAACCATCAGATGTAGCACCGTAACCTGTAAGCTCTGCATATATTTTTGCTCCTCTTGATTTTGCGTGCTCGTACTCCTCTAAAACTAATACTCCTCCTCCGCCTGAGATTACAAAACCGTCTCGGGTTTTATCGTAGGGTCTAGAAGCTTTTTCAGGAGTATCATTGTATTTAGAGGAAAGGGCTGTCATAGCATCAAACATTGCAGTCATTGCAAAGTGTACTTCATCACTACCACCTGCAAAAATAATTTTTTGTTTTCCTAATTGGATTAACTCCATTGCATTACCAATACAATGACCACTGGTTGCGCAAGCTGAACTGATTGTGTAGTTAACTCCTTTTATTTTAAATGGCACTGCAAGAGTTGCTGATGCAGTACTAGACATAGTTCTTGGCACAACAAAAGGACCCATCCTTTTGGGACTTTTTTCTCTAGTTTTATCTGCAGCTAGTATTACGTTTTCAATGGAAGGCCCACCAGATCCCATTATCATTCCAGTAGTTACGTTACTAACATCTTTTTCCTCTAAACCTGAGTCCTTTACAGCTTCATTCATAGAAACATAATTATAAGCTGATCCAGGTCCCATAAATCTTATAAATTTTCTATCTACATGGTCCTCAAGTTTTATATTTGGTTTCCCGTGAACATGACTTTTTAAATTATATTCTTTATACTCTTCAGAAAATGTAATTCCGGATTTAGCGTTAACAAGTGACTCTAAAACTTCCGCTTGATTGTTTCCTAAGCAAGAAACTACACCTATTCCAGTTACTACGACTCTTTTCATGACTTAAATAACCCTACCTTCAAATTTTCAGCTGTATAAATTATTTTACCATCAGCGCTTAAAATACCGTTTGCTAAACCAACTGCAGTTCCCTCTTTTTTTAAAATTCTCTTCATATTTATTTCATAAGTAGCCATTTTAATATTTTTCAAAACCTCACCAGTAAATTTTACAGAATTTACTCCTAAAGCTCTACCTTTTCCTGGCTCGCCAATCCAGCCTAAAAAAAATCCAACCAACTGCCACATAGCATCTAAACCAAGACAACCTGGCATAACTGGGTCTTTTTTAAAATGACAATCAAAAAACCAGAGGTTATCTTTAATATCAAGCTCGGCTTTAATAAAACCTTTTTTAAATTCACCTGTATCTTTTTTAATCTCTGTAATTCTATCAAACATTAGCATCGGGGGTAACGGTAGTTTGGCATTCCCTTCTCCAAATAATTTTCCCTCTCCACACGAAATTAATTCATCGTAATTGTAACTGTTTTTTTGCATGATTAAGGATTGTTTTACTTGATTTAGCAAAAGTTTCCTATATATTTGTATTTAGAATGATTATAAAGTAGATAAAAACTTGATAAAACGTGAAAAAAATAGACATTTTAAAAAAATTAAGATCATCAAAGTTAAGGCCGACTAAACAAAGAGTTGAAATTGCTAAATTTTTATTCGAAAGAGAAAAAACTTTTCATTTCACAGTCGAAAGTTTAAACAAACTTTTAATAAAAAAATCAACTTCTAAAATTGCACTAGCTACAATTTACAATACGGTTCACGCTTTTAAAACGGCTGGACATTTAAGTGAGGTTGAAGTGAGAGGAAACAAAACATATTTTGATACGAATGTTTCAAACCATCATCACTTTTATGATAGTGAAAATTCAGAATTAATTGACATTGATGCGAATGAAATAGTTATCCAAAAAATTCCTAAAGCACCTAATGGTAAAAAAATTAAGAATGTTGAGGTATTTATAAATTTGAAAAATTGACAGTTTGTCGCTTGTTTTCACTTTAGAATAATTATAAACTAGATTTATGAGTGTAGATTATAAAAAAAGTAATAACGGTAAATGTCCGGTAATGCATGGTGGTGTTACCAAAGCAGGAGAGTCAAATACCGCTAGGCTCTGGCCGAATAGTATAAATTTGGATATTTTACATCAACACGATACAAAAACAAATCCGCTCCCAGGATACGATTATAAAAAAGAAGTTAAAAAATTAAATTTTAAGGCTTTAAGAAAAGATTTATTAAAATTGATGACAGACAGTCAAGAGTGGTGGCCAGCAGATCTTGGAACTTACAGTGGATTAATGGTGAGACTAACTTGGCACCAAGTTGGTACTTATAGAGAGTTCGACGGAAGGCCTAATGTTGGATCACATAGATTCTCACCCCAAGACTCTTGGCCAGACAATACAAACCTAGATAAAGCTAGGCGTCTTTTATGGCCAATTAAAAAAAAATATGGAAACAGATTAAGTTGGTCAGATTTAATGGTGCTAGCTGGTACTATGGCTTATGAGCACGCTGGATTTAAAACTTTCGGTTTTTCATTTGGTAGAGAAGATATTTGGGAGCCTGAAAAAGATGTTTACTGGGGGAAAGAAACAGTTCCATTAGCAGTTAATAGATACGGAGATCCGCAAGATAGATCTTCACTAGAGGCACCTCTTGCAGCTTCTCATTTTCAATTAGTTTATGTGAATCCCCAAGGTGTTGAGGGGAAACCTGATCCGGTAAGAACTGCGATGGATGTTAGGGAAACATTTGGAAGAATGGGGATGAATGATGTTGAAACTGCAGCACTTACAGTTGGTGGACACTCTATTGGAAGAGCGCATGGAAATGGTAATCCTGAAAATTTAGGGCCAGAACCTGCGGGAGCTGATATTCATGAACAAGGTTTTGGCTGGAATCAGGAAAATGGTACTGGAGCTAATCAAATTACATCAGGTCTCGAGGGAGCCTGGACGACAAATCCTGATAAGTGGGATCATCAATATTTAGACCTTTTACTTAATTATGAGTGGGAAAGTAAAAAAAGTCCTGCAGGAGCTTGGCAGTGGGAACCAATTAATCTTGAAGAAGAAAAAAAACCAAGAGATTTAGGAGATCCTAGTAAAAAAGCTAGATTAATGTTTACTGATGCCGACATGGCAATGGCGATGGATCCAGAGTACAGAAAAATTTCAGAAAGATTTTATAAAGATCCGAAATTCTTTGAGGACTCGTTCGCACGAGCATGGTTTAAGTTAACTCATAGAACAATGGGTAATAAAGAAAACTATATTGGACCTTGGGCTCCTAAAGAGGATTTATATTGGCAAGGTAATGTTCCAAAACCTAAAAAGAAATATAACGTGGAAAAAGTAAAGAAAATGATTTCTTCTTCAAAATTAAATTCTAGCGATTTAATTACCACTGCTTGGGATAGTGCAAGAACATATAGAAGAACCGACAAAAGAGGTGGAGCTAATGGGGCAAGAATTCGTTTAGAACCAATGAACCAATGGGAGGCAAATGAGCCAAAAAAACTCTCTAAAGTTTTAAAAGTGCTTGAAGGAATTGCTAAGAAAACCGGCGCAACAATTGCCGATACAATAGTATTAGCAGGGAATGTAGGCCTTGAAAAAGCTATTAAAAAAGCCGGTTCTAAAGCAAAAGTTCCATTTAATCCTGGAAGGGGCGATGCTTCACAAGATCAAACTGAAATTAAAAGTTTTAAATGGTTAGAACCTCATCATGATGGTTTTAGAAACTATTTTAAAACCGATTATTCAGTAATGCCTGAGGAACTTCTATTAGAGAGAGCTTCTCTTATGGGTTTAACTGCACAGGAAATGACTTGTTTAGTAGGTGGAATGAGAGTACTGGGAACAAATCATTCAACTGCAAAAGAAAAAGGTGTTATGACTGATAAAGTTGGAGCTCTAACAAACGATTTTTTTGTAAATTTAGTTGACATGAAATACACTTGGAAACCAACTGGAAAAAACTCATACGATGTTATTGACCGTAAAACTAACAAAATTAAATTTACGGCCTCTAGAGCTGATTTAGTCTTGGGATCAAATTCTATTCTTAGATCATATGCAGAAGTTTATGCACAAGACGACAATAAAGAAAAATTCATTAAAGATTTTATCAAAGTTTGGACAAAAATTATGAACGCAGATAGAATTAACTTAAAAAAGTTGAATTAATATGGAAATTGTAAAAACGCCAAATTTAGAAACATTAAATCAAAATATAAAAGATGATTTTTATATTGTTCCAAATTTAAAATTCAATATTGATAAATTGAGAGCTGATTTAAACACTGTACTTAAAAAGAAGAGATTTAGTACATTAGGTATTAAAAACTTTGGAGCGATCTCTTTAAACCAAGTACCAGGCGACAAAAGTTCTACAGAGGGCCACAATGTTAGAGGTACATATTGGACCATACCCGATGAAAAAGGTAAAGAAATTGAGAGAGATAAACCTATCGATGAGTCAAAATATACTGAAATAGTTTCTGAGTTTAAGGGGACATATTTTGAGGAAGTTTATAATACTTTGAAGAAACACTTTAGACTTGGAAGAGTAAGAATATTATTAAAAGAACCTAGATCTACTCTTAGCTGGCATAGAGATCCAGAACCAAGACTTCATATCCCTATAATCACAAATAAAGGTTGCAGAATGGTGATCGAAGATGTTTGTAAGCATATGCCAGCAGATGGATCAGTAACTATTACAAATAATACTAAGTACCACAATTTTTTTAATGGAGGGGAACAAGACAGAATACATCTAGTTGCATGTGTTTTAGAAAATCCTTTTAAAGAAAATGGCAGAGTTCAATAAAGGAATATACGTAACAGCAAAAGATATTTACGAAAATAATAAAGGTTCTTTATTAAGAACCTTAATTTATACCATAGGACACTTCGTAATTGCTATAACAGTCCTGATGCTAATTGCTGATGTTCCCTTTTTGATTGCATTAACAGACGCGATAGTTGAACCGATTGCCAATGCGGTTTGGTACTTCGTGTTGGACAAAGTTTGGACAGCTAAGTACAAGAAATAGTTTATAATAAACCCCACAAAATATCTTTTTTAACCCAACCTTTATATTTCTCCACACTTATCTTACACCAATCATCCTTGCATTTATGAATCTTACATAATCGACCTTTTTTAAGAATAGCAAAAGGCTTGGAGTAAATAGAAGGTTTATTAAAAATTAATTGATCGTCTTCAATTGTGATTGCCGCTTTTTTTTTTGATAACTGTGAAATATGAATCCAACCAGTATTATTTTCATGATCTCTTATTTTTCTAAAATTTTCAAATTTATCTTGAATTAAAACAGGTAAAAATTTTTTTTTATAAAATAATTTGATAGGATATTCGAAAGATGGCCCTTGTCTAAGATTTACTTTATCGTTTCTCAAAGTTAAAAAATATTCAATTGCGAAAAGACTTTGGGATGAAAAACAAAAAAATAAAATAATATAAATAATTTTTAACATTTGTTTTTACATTTAGGATTGAGAGATAATTTTACTTTTCTTAAATTTATTTTAATTGAATTAAAAATCATCATCTGGTTATCTAAACCATTCTTTAATCCTAAAATTGATTTTAAAACTTCATTAGCTTGTAGTGATCCCAAAATTCCAGCTACTGGTGAAAAAATCCCATCTGTTTCACAATTTTTTTCTAAAACAGGCTTATCTGGCATAAAGCATCTATAACAGGAAGTTTTTTTTTTAAAATTAAATTTGTATAGATGACCGTCAAATTTACTGATTGCTGCAGAGATGAGTATTTTTTTCATTTTTTTACATTTATCATTAATCAAATATCTTGTCTCAAAGTTATCAGTTCCATCACAAATTATGTCAAAATTTCTAATTGTTGATTTTATATTTTTAAGAGTTACTTTTTTTTTAAATGTTATAATTTTAATTTCTTTATTTATTCTATAAATACTAGATTTAGCCTGATCGACTTTGTATTTACCTATATCATTAGTAGTAAATAACGTTTGTCTATTTAAATTACTTATTTCAATTTTATCTGGATCTGCAATTCCTATGGTTCCGACTCCAGATGCTGCTAAGTACGTTAAAAGTGGGCAACCCAAACCTCCAATACCGATTATTAATACTTTAGCGTTAATTATTTTTTTTTGTCCAGCTACTCCAACTTTTTTTAGAATAATTTGTTTTTCAAATCTTTTAAAATCTTTCAATCCTAATTGCATAAATTATTTCAACCCAGTAGATCCAAAGCCACCAACACCTCTGTCGGTATCATCCAGGTTATCTACTTCCTTAAACTTAGCTTTAACTATAGGGCATAACACCATTTGAGCAATACGCGAGCCTCTCTCAACAACAAAAGTTTTATTACTTAAGTTTATTAATATCACTTTTAATTCACCTCTATAATCCGCGTCTATTGTCCCGGGTGAATTAAGAACTGATATTTGACTTTTCGCAGCTAATCCTGATCTTGATCTAATTTGTATTTCAAAATTTTTAGGTATAGATACCGATATACCAGTTGGAATTATTGATGTTTTGCCTGGTTCTATTTTTATCTGTTTTTCAATATTAGCTGAAAGATCCATTCCTGATGAACCATTCGTCTCGTATTTAGGTAGCTCGATATTTTTTGATAGTCTTTTAATTAAAACTTCTGTCATCAACTAATAGTTTATCTAAAATAACTTCAGCGATTTTACTTGCTATATAACTTTTCTTATTTTTTTTTATTATTTTGATATTTCCATTATTATCGATAATTGAAACTTCGTTATAATCTGAGTTAAATCCTATACCCTTTTTTGAAACATTATTTGCTATAATTAAATCACAGTTCTTTTTCTTCATTTTAGTTATTGAATTCTTATTTACATTTTCAGTTTCAGCAGAAAAGCCAACAACTAATTTTGGTCTATGTTCATTGTTCTTGCCTAAATATTCAAGAACGTCCTTATTTTTTTCTATTTTAATAGGTTTAATATTATTTTGATTTTTTTTTAGCTTATTTTTATTTTGAACTACAGGTTTAAAATCAGATACAGCAGCAGCACAAACTGCAACGTCCACAGGTAAAGATTTTTTTGTTTCAACTAGCAACTCATTTGCTGTTACTATTTTTTTTGTTTTAATATTTTTTTGAGTTGTGAGATTTGATGGCCCGATTATTAACGTAGTTTTAATACCTAGTCTGTCTAGGGCTAAAGCTATTTCGTAACCCTGTTTACCGCTCGACTCATTAGAAATATATCTTACGGGGTCAATATATTCTCTGGTCGGACCAGCGGTTACCAAAGCTTTAAAATTTTTACTTTTGACTAAATTTCTTTTGTTAAAATAATGATCAATATAAGCATATATTTGTCTTGGGCTTGACATTTTACCCTCACCGTATTCACCACAAGCCATCTCACCTTTTTCGGGTCCGATAAACAAATACCCATAATCTTTTAAAATTTTAACGTTTCGTTGAGTGGCTTTATGTACCCACATTCTAACATTCATCGCAGGAACTAATAAGATATCTTTATTGGAAGCTAATATCACCGTGGTAGCTAAATCTTCAGCTTTGCCATGGCTTAATTTTGTCATAAAGTTAGCTGTGGTAGGCATTACAATGACTAAGTCAGCCCACCTAGACAAAGATATATGATCTATTTCAGCTTCAGAATTTACATCAAAAATATCTTCAAAAGTTTTATTTTTTGTAAGAGTCGATATGGATAAGGGAGTTACAAACTCTTTTCCACTTTTTGTTAAAATCGTTTTAATTTCATTATTACTTTTTTTTAATAATCTGATTAAATCCAGAGATTTGTAGGCAGCTATTCCCCCACCAATAATTATAAGTATTTTTTTATTTTTTATGGACATAACTAATTAAAATACTAATAAAAAGACAATTACAATACCAAAAAAACTGATAATTATATTATTTCTAAAGTTTTTAAGTTTCATTTGCTCCATTTCTAAATTTTTATTTGAACCAACGGCTAAACTTAATTTTCCTTCGGCCATTAACTTTAAAGCATAATCTGCCCTATCAATAAAATCTGGTAAATCTGGTATTCTTTTAATTATTTCTGATGAAGTCTTAACAGCTGTATCAAGTGTTGTCTTAGGGCTCTTAATATTTTTTAACCAATTTTCTAAAACTGGTTTTGAAACTTCCCAAATGTTTGTATCTGGATAAAGTTTTCTAGCTACACCTTCAACTACAACCATCGTTTTCTGCAGTAATAATAATGGAGGTTGAGTTGCCATATTAAATTTTTCAGTAATTTCAAACAATTGAGCAAGTAAATTACCTCCTGATATATCTTTAATTGACTGACCAAAAATTGGCTCTCCCACAGATCTTAGAGCTTGAGCAAATTCTTCTTTAGAAGCATCTTGGGGAACTAAACCCGCTTGAAAATGAACTTCAGCAACTTTTATATAGTCTCTTTGAATGAAGCCATACAATATCTCAGCTAAAAATTTTCTATTGTTTTTGTCAAGACGACCCATTATTCCGAAATCCACCGGTATTATATTGCCTTTACTATCAACGAAAAGATTACCTTGATGCATATCTCCATGAAAGAAACCATCTCTAACTGCTTGCTTTAAAAAATGTTGGATCAAATTTTCTGAAAGTTTTTGCAGGTTTACTCCTAGATTTTGTAGTTTTTGATGTTCTCGTATTGAAACACCTTCCACTTTATCTAAAGTTAAAACTTTTTTAGTAGTATAATTCCAGTAAATTTTAGGAACATTAAATCCTAAATCATTTTTAGTATTTTCATAAAGTTCATTTGCTGCAGCTGCCTCAAACCTTAAATCCATTTCTATGTTAGTAATCTCTCTCAAAAGATGAACCACCTCAATTAATTTTAATCTTTTTGCTTTTGAAAAAGTATTTTCAACTATGTATGCAAAAAGCATTAAAGCATCTAATTCTTCATTAAACAATTTTTCAATATCTGGCCTAAGTATTTTTATAGCTACCTTTTTGTCTAAGTTATCTATCTTAATTTTTGCTATATGAACTTGTGCAATCGATGCAGCAGCAATAGGTTCACTTATTTCGACGATGTTTTTATAGTAATTTTCACCTATTTCTTTTTTTATAACTTTTTTAGCATCATAAAGATCAAAAGCAGGGACCTTATCTTGAAGTTTTTCCAAACTTTTTGCTAGCTCTTCTCCAATGATGTCTGGTCGTGTTGCCAAAAATTGACCTAACTTTATAAAAGTCGTCCCCATGCCTTGGAGAGCCTCACAAAGTTTTTCGCCAGGTTTTTTTTGATTATTAATAAGATTTGAATTAGATCCAATAGAAATACAGTTGAAAAATAAGTTTATAGATTGGGGAAGAGTATGAATTTCATTTATAGTACTTATAGCACCCGAATTAGATAATTTTCTTGCTATCTGAAATAATTTGAAAACCCTCTTAAACATTTAAATTTTCCAACCCGAATGTATTGCTGAAATTCCATTAGAGACATTTCTAAATTCTACATTTGAGAAACCATTGTTTTTTATTAACTTTGATAGTTCTTTTTGATTATAAAATTTGTCGATACTATCAATTAGGTATTTGTAAGGTTTGTCTGAACCAACAACAAATTTTCCAATATATGGAATAGTTTTTGAGTATTGCTTATATAAGAAATTAAGTATCTCGTTATCAATCTTGGAAAACTCAAGGCACATAAATCGCCCACCAGGTTTTAAAACTCTAAATGCTTCTTTTAAGGCCTTATTTATATCACTTACATTTCTTATTCCATAGCTAATTGAATAGTAATCAAAACTATTACCTTCTACTGGTATGCTTTCGGCACTGGAATTTATCCATTTGACTGAGTTATATTTTTCTAATTTAATTTTTCCTTGAGTCAGCATTTCTTTATTAGGTTCTACACAAATAACTTCACCTGTTCCATTGGATCTAGTGAAGAACAAGTTTGCGATATCTCCAGTGCCTGAAGCAACATCAATTAATTTAGTATTAGGCTGTGGATTCATCCAATC
>CACMHW010000008.1 GCA_902613545.1 uncultured Pelagibacteraceae bacterium | reverse complement strand
AATATGTTTTCTAACTTTTCAGATGCTATTAAAGCGAGAAATAAAGAGAATATAAAATCTGAATTCACTTTTATTGGCGTAAAAGAGTCTTCCGTTGAAAGATATGAAAAAATTAAGGATAACTTATTTGCAACTGTCAAATTTGTAGCGGAAGTGATCTCAGTAAAAAAAGATAAAGAAAATAAAATTATTGAAGGAAATCCTGATAAAATAAAGTTTGTGACTGATAGTTGGAAGTTTACTAAAAATATAAATAATAAAAGCCCAAATTGGTATTTATCCGAAATCATTAGCCAGTGACCAAACACAAAGATCTTTCTCCAGAAGATAAAAAAAACTGGGAAGATTATATAAAAAATCCCTCGGATGTATTTGATAAAGATAAAACTAATTCTATAAATACTGAGAAAAAAAGTCGATTTAGATTTGACCTACATGGTTTCACACTTGATCAAGCTAACAAAAAAGTGAAAGAAATTATTCTCTCATGTATTGAAAAAAAATATAAAGAAATATTATTTATAACTGGAAAAGGAAAACATTCCACGAATGACAAAGATATTTACACATCCAAGGATCTTGGAAGATTAAGATATTCAGTTCCTGAATTCATTAATTCTGACCAAGAATTAAGTTCACTGATTGTTTCAATACGAGATGCAAAAATTAAGGATGGTGGTGAAGGCGCAATAATAATTAATTTAAAAAATTTATAGTATAAATTTAGAAAGGTCTGTGTCTTTCACAAGGTTACCCAAGTTATCTTGAACAAATTTCTTATCGACGGTAATAGTTTCTCCAGCTTTATCGGTTGCATTAAAACTTATATCGTCTAAGACTTTCTCGATTATAGTATGAAGTCTTCTAGCTCCAATATTCTCGACCGAAGAATTTACTTCCGCAGAAATCTTTGCAAGCATATCAATTCCATCTTCAGAAAATTCAAGATTAACATCTTCAGTCTTTAATAAAGCTTTGTATTGTTTAATTAAACTGTTATCTGGCTCTTTTAATATTCTTTTAAAATCATCTTCATTTAGAGCATTTAGCTCTACTCTTATAGGAAGTCTTCCTTGTAACTCTGGTAAAAGATCAGACGGTTTTGCTAATTGAAAGGCTCCTGAAGCGATGAAAAGAATATGATCAGTTTTTATCGGACCGTGTTTAGTGCTTACAGTTGTACCTTCAATCAGAGGTAACAAATCTCTTTGAACTCCTTCTCTTGAAACGTCTCCTCCGACTCTATCGCTTCTTGCAGAAACTTTATCTATTTCGTCTAAAAACACAATTCCATTTTCTTCTGTTGCTTTCTTTGCTTCCTTAATAATTTTATCTTCTTCGATCATTTTATCTGATTCTTGGGCTACTAAAATTCCGTGAGACTCTTTAACAGACATCTTTTTTTTCTTACCTTTTTTTCCACCCATAGACTTACCCAAGATGTCTCCCAAATTAACCATACCGACATTTCCTCCAGGCATCCCAGGTATCTCAAAACTTTGTAACCCAGAAGAGGTATCTTGAACTTCAATCTCTATTTCATTGTTATCTAAGTCACCATTTCTTAATCTTTTTCTAAAACTTTCTCTTGTAGCAACACTTGCTTTATTGCCGACTAAGGCATCTAAAACCTTTTCTTCTGCCTTTAATTCAGCTTTAGCTTTAACTTCTTTCCTTTTTCTTTCTCTTTCCATCGCTATAGCAATTTCAATTAAATCTCTAACGATTTGCTCAACATCTCTACCTACGTACCCTACTTCAGTAAATCTTGTCGCTTCAACCTTTATGAAAGGTGCTTCAGCTAATCTCGAAAGTCTTCTTGATATTTCAGTTTTACCTACTCCTGTCGGACCAATCATAAGTATATTTTTAGGTAATACTTCGTCTCTCATTTCATCAGTAAGGGCCTGCCTTCTCCACCTATTTCTTAATGCAACAGCAACAGCTTTTTTTGCCTCCTTTTGACCAATTACATACCTATCTAGCTCTGAAACTATTTCTCTTGGAGAAAGAGCGCTGACCTTCGAGCTGTCAGTTTTAGATCCTTTAACAAGTTTTAAATTTGCTTCTTTTTTTGATTTTGACATTTAAATTTTTTCCATCGTTACGTTATTGTTCGTGAATACACAAATGTCTGATGCAACCTTCAAAGCTTTTTTTGCTATCTCTTCAGCTTTCATGTCAGTTTCGATTAAAACTTTAGCAGCTGCAAGAGCATAGTTTCCTCCAGATCCAATTCCAATAATCCCATCTTCTGGTTCTAAAACATCACCAGTTCCAGAAATTATAAAGCTATGATTTTTATCTGCTACTGCCATTAATGCTTCTAATCTTCTTAAAAATTTATCACTTCTCCAATCTTTGGCTAATTCTACAGCTGCTCTTTGTAAGTTGCCGGCATGCTTTTCTAATTTTGCTTCGAGTCTTTCAAATAAAGTTAGAGCGTCTGCAGTTGAGCCGGCAAATCCTGCGATTACTCCTCTGCTCTCAATTTTTCTAACCTTCTTGGCTTTGCTTTTTAAAACTGTGTTACCAAGACTTACTTGACCGTCTCCTGCTACAATGGTCTCCCCGCCCTTTCTAAGTAGGACAATTGTAGTACCGTGCCATTTTTCAGCTGTATTCATGAAGTTATATGTGGAGATTATTTTGAGATCTTCAATAGTGATTTATTGATAAAATGACCATTTAAATATATATCAAAGGTAAATTAGGCATAGTTTATGAGTAGAAAAGCAAAAATTACTAGAAAAACAAAAGAGACTAGTATTTCTGTCGCGGTTAATCTAGACGGAAAAGGAAAGTATAAAATTAAAACTGGAATAGGTTTTTTAGACCACATGTTGGAGCAACTATCAAAGCACTCTCTTATAGACTTAGATGTTAAAGCAAAAGGTGACACGCATATAGATTTACACCACACTACTGAAGACACAGGTATAGCAATTGGTGAAGCTATTAAAAAAGCAGCAGGTAATCGAAAAGGAATTACACGATATGCATCAACAATGATCCCTATGGATGAAACTCTAAGCCGAGTTTCAATAGATGTATCGAATAGACCTTATTTAATCTGGAAAGTAAATCTACCGGTTGAGAAACTTGGCGAGATGGACACAGAATTATTTAAAGAGTGGTTCCAAGCTTTTTCACAATCAGCTGGAATTACTTTACATATAGAAAATATTTACGGTGAAAATAGTCACCACAAAATTGAGTCGTGTTACAAAGGTTTAGCTAGATCATTAAAAGATGCTTTAGCGATTGATAAAAGAATAAAAAACTCAATACCTTCGACAAAAGGCTCTATTTAAAATTGATGAACGTCACAATTGTTGACTACCAATCGGGCAATATTAGCTCTGTCATAAATTCTTTTACAGAGGTAGCTAAAGGTAAAGTTAATCTAGAGGTAACTTCAGACATTAATAAAATTAAGTCATGTGATAAGATTGTTTTGCCAGGGCAAGGTTCTTTTAAAAGCTGTGTTGACTCTCTTAATCAAATTAAGGGATTAGTTGATACACTTAAGGAATTTGCAATAATAAATAAGAAACCTTTACTAGGAATTTGTGTAGGTTTGCAAATGTTTGCTGATATTGGGTATGAGGAAGCAGAAACGAAGGGATTAGGTTGGATTTCTGGTAAAGTTTCCAAAATTGATAACCAAAAAGGAAAATTTAAGCTTCCACATATTGGTTGGAATGAAATTGAAATTCAAAAAGAAAGTAAAATATTTAAAGATATAAAAAATAAATCTCACATGTATTTCGTACATAGTTATGAATTTATTCCTGAGGATAAATCAGTCATTTCAGCGATAACAAATTATTCGTCAAAAATTGTCTGCTCTGTCGAAAGAGATAATTTATTTGGAACACAGTTTCACCCTGAGAAGAGTGATAAAATCGGATTAAAAGTAATTGATAACTTTTTAAAATTATAATGAAAATATTTCCTGCAATAGATATAAAAGATAAGAAATGTGTAAGATTAATCAAAGGTGACTTCGAGAATAAAACTGAATACGAAACTTCACCTATTGAGCAAGCAGCAAAATTTAAAGATCATGGCTTTAAAAACCTACACATTGTAGATCTAGACGGAGCTCTAACGGGTAAAACAGTCAATTTAGATATTATAAAAGAAATAGTAAGTAAATACGATTTGAAGATTGAAATAGGAGGCGGTGTTAGATCTCTAGATAGCATAAAACAATATGTTGATACTGGTGTTGAGAAAGTAATTTTGGGAAGTGGTGCTATTAAAAATAAAGAATTTTTAAAAGAGTCTTGCGTAAAATTTAAAGGTCAAATTGCTTTGGGATTAGATGCAAAAGATGGAAATCTATTAGTATCAGGCTGGAAAGAAAATCTAGAAATTAAAACCATAGATTTTTTAAAAGAAGTAAATGATTTTGGTGTTAGCAGAATTATTTTTACAGACATAAATAGAGATGGAATGAAAACTAGCCCCAACTTAGATGAGACTGTGAAAATTGCAGGGTTTTCTAATTGTCCTGTTGTTATTTCAGGAGGCGTTTCTTCAATAAATGACATTAAGAAAGCCAAAGAGTTAAAAAATAAAAAAATTGAAGGTATTATTGTTGGTAAAGCCATTTACGATGGCGATATTAAGCTTGATGAACTAGCAAAGGAGATTAATGCTTAAAAATAGAATTATACCTTGCCTTGATGTTAAAGATGGAAGAGTTGTTAAAGGTATTAACTTTGTTGAATTAAAAGATGCTGGGGATCCAGTAGAACAAGCTAAAATATATAGCGACGGTGGCGCTGACGAGATTTGTTTTCTTGATATTACCGCTTCAAATGAAAATAGAGAAACGATTATTGATATTGTTAGAAAAACTGCAAAAGAATGTTTCGTTCCTTTAACTGTTGGAGGTGGAATTAGAACTATTCAAAATATTACCGATTTATTGTTAGCCGGTGCAGATAAAGTTTCTATTAATACTGCCGCTGTAAAGAATGTTGACTTCGTTAAGGAAGCTTCAAAAAAATTTGGATCTCAATGTATTGTTGTTGCGATCGATGCAAAAAAAGTTTCAGACAATAAATGGGAGGTATTTACACACGGTGGAAGAAATAAAACCGGTATCGACGCTATAAAGCTTGCAAAACAAGTTGAGGAGAATGGAGCTGGAGAAATTTTATTAACTTCAATGGATAAAGATGGAACTAAATCTGGCTATGACATTGATTTGTTAAAAGAAATTACAAATAGCACCAATATTCCTGTAATAGCTTCTGGTGGAGTTGGAACTCTAGATCACTTATATGACGGTATAGTTAAAGGTGGAGCAAGTGCAGTTTTAGCGGCTTCTATTTTTCATTACGGGAAATATAAAATCAAAGATGCTAAAGAATATTTGAATTCTAAAAATGTATCGGTAAGGTTATAAAATGTTTGAAAACTTAGAACAATTAATTAAAACAATCAGAGAGAGAAAAAATTCTTCTCCAGATAAGTCTTATACTAATAAACTTTTGAACGATAAAAACCTAAGTGTTTCAAAAGTAAAAGAAGAAATAGGTGAATTAATAGAATCTGTGGAAAAAAATTCAAATAAGATACACGAAGCTGCTGATGTGGTTTATCATTTGATGGTTTACTTAGAGGCTAATAATATAAAAATTGAAGATGTGATGAGCGAACTTAAGAAAAGACAGAAATGAGTTACGACAAAAATAATATATTTGCTAAGATTTTAAGAGGAGAAATTCCCTGTAAAAAAGTTTATGAAAATGATCATGTTTTAGCATTTCATGATATTAATCCTCAAAAGAAAGTTCATGTTTTAGTTATTCCTAAAGGTGAATACGTTGATCTTAATGATTTCAACAACAAAGCTTCAGATAAAGAGATTGTAGAGTTAAACAAAGCAGTGACACATGTCGCAAACTTAGTGGGTGCAAAAGATAAAGGATATCGAGCTTTAACTAATATTGGAAGTGATGGCGGTCAGGAGGTTCCTCATTTACACTTTCATATATTTGCAGGTGAAAAGATCGGAAAGATGGTTAGCTGATGGTCTCAAGGGTAAAAAGATATTTTTTAGAAATTAGGGATTTTTCAAAAACAGTTGATTTAAACCTTCCAGAAAATTTCCAAATTATTTTGGATGATAAAGATAATTTCCACTTAAACAGATTTTTCTATAAACAAATAGGTGTAGACCATTACTGGAGAGACAGATTACTTTGGTCTGATAGTGAGTGGGTAAAGTATGTTACAAATAAAAATTTAGAAACACATGTTCTAAAAAAAGGTGAAGATCTAGTAGGATATTACGAACAAGAATATCATCCTGGATCAAATGAAGTAGAGCTTATCAATCTAGGGGTACTAAAAGAATTCAGAGGTTTGAAGCTTGGCTCAACGCTTGTAAATCATGCTATTGCAAGTGCATCAAGAAAAAATCCCAGAAGAATGTGGGTTCATACTTGTAGTTTAGACCACAAACACGCATTACAAAATTATAAATCTAAAGGTTTTGAAATTTTCAAAGAAGAAGAAATTGATTTTGTAGCTTAGTTTATTTCAGGTAATTTAAAGGTACCTTTTTTAAAAACGTCATTTTTAGCAACAATCTTTAAGGAGAAATTTATATTATTGTTGTATTGATCTTTAATCTCCCACCCTTCCAAATCTAGATTTTTTTTGTCAAAAAAAATTGTAATTTCGTTATCAACAAAATAAACAAGCTTAATTTTTTGATCAGTTAACTCTAATTTCCCTGATTGCACTATTTCTAAAAGTTTATCCTTATATAAAATATTTAGAAATGGAGATTTTGAAATAGGATAATGGTAAGTTTTATTATACCTTTTCTGAGTTATTGCTAACCTCTTATTATTAATAACCAGTTCTTTTTTCTTATCATCAAAGTAATTGCATTTTAATTTTCCAGGAAATTCTAAAAGACAACTACCTTTTTCTGTTTTTTCATTAATTAATTGATCAAATGTAAATTCTAACGAATTCAAGCTATTTAATTGAGCAATTATTTGATCTTTTTCATTAGCTAATAAACTCGTTGTTATTAATAGAAAAAACGAGATTAAAAATTTTTTTTTAAAGAACTTCACGTTTACCAACATGATTTGCCTTACTAACAATACCCTTTTCTTCCATCATATCAATAATTCTAGCAGCTCTATTGTATCCGATTTGTAATTTTCTTTGTAAAAAGCTTGTAGAAGCTTTACCTTCAGTTTTAATAATTCCTACAGCCTGATTAAATAATTCATCTTCATCTCCCTCACTTCCAGGAGTTAATGAGCTTTCAGTTGTTTCTTGGGAAGTAATCTCTTCCATATAATCTGGTTCACCTTGAGCTCTTAATGAATTAGTAATTTTCTCTATTTCCTGCTCAGAAACATACGGGCCATGAATTCTAACTATTCTATTTGCAGACGACATAAATAACATATCTCCTTTACCAAGCAATTGCTCGGCACCCTGCTCTCCTAAAATAGTTCTACTATCAATTTTGGAACTTACTTGAAAAGATATTCTTGTTGGGAAATTCGCTTTAATTGTACCTGTTATCACATCAACACTTGGTCTCTGCGTGGCCATGATGATATGTATACCTGCAGCTCTTGCCATTTGTGATAATTTTTGAATGTAGTTCTCAATTTCTTTTCCAGCTACAAGCATTAAGTCTGACATCTCGTCAACCACTACAACGATGTAAGGCATTTTAAGTTTATGCTTAGCGTTATAGCCATCAATGTTTCGTACTCCTACCTTACTCATTAATTTATATCTGCTGTTCATTTCTTTGACTGTCCAAGATAAAGCTGAAGTGGCTTTTTTAGCATCAGTAATAACTGGAGTTAATAAATGAGGTATTCCTTCATAAGTAGATAGCTCTAGCATTTTTGGATCAATTAAAATAAATTTACAAAGGTCTGGACTTAGTTTGTAAAGTAGAGAAACAATTATTGTATTAATGCAAACAGACTTTCCTGAACCAGTGGTACCTGCAATTAAAAGATGAGGCATTGATGTTAAATCACCAACAATTGGCATTCCCGAAATACTTTTACCTAGTGCTATTGGAAGTCTTACATCTTTCTTTTGAAATTTATCATAAGAAATTATTTCTCGTAGTGATACGCCTTCCCTTTCTTCGTTAGGAATTTCAATTCCAACAGTATTCTTTCCAGGAATGACGGAAACTCTTGTAGAAGTTGAACTAGTATTTCTTGCTAAATCCTCAGATAAATTAATTATTTTTGATACTTTTACACCAGGCGCTGGTTCAAATTCATATAGGCTTACTACAGGACCATTATTTATTGTTTTAATTTTTCCGTCTATACCAAAGTCTAATAATATTTTTTCCATAAACTCAGCGTCAGGACGATTTTTATTTCCGTCAGAACTAAGTTTAGATAAATTTTTTTCTAAATAATTTATATCTGGTAATTTATATTTATTTTTTGTAGCGACTTGCTCTGTTTGAAAACTTGTGTCAGTATCAAATGAAAAAGATTGCTGTGGCTTTTCCAATGTCTGAGGCTGGTCTTCAATATTAATTTTACTAAAATCTGGTTCAATATTTTCCACAGGCTTTCTTCTAAAAAGTGAAATAATTACTGAGAATACTTTTTTATAATTTATATCTGCTGAAAATGAAAAAAAAATTATAGTTAATAAAAGCAGTCCATAAATTGAATATGTATTATCAATCCACGGAGCCCAAGTATTAATAAAGTTATAAGTAATTTTTCCAACGAAACCTGAATTTCCATTATCAATTAACCAAAAAGAATTATCGAATGTTAAATAGATAAAAACTGTTCCAACAGTTAAATATCCTACAACTAAAAATAGTTTGAAAATTATTCTTCTTAATTCTTTCTTTATTATTAAATCTAATCCCCAAAATAAAAAATTAAGTAATAATAAAAAAGAGACCAAACCGAAACTTTGTAATAAAAAATCTGCAACGCTACTTCCATAAATCCCAAAAAAATTTTGGATCTCGAAACTTCTATCCCCATAAATGAATGAAGGATCTTCAGGAGAATATGTTGTAAAGGCGATCGCGAGTGCGACACTTGATAAAACTAGGATTAAACCTAGCAATTCAAAGGTTCGCTTTTTCAAAAAATTTGTTACACTATCTAAAAAGTTTGTATTCATTACGAATCGATTACGTACTTTTTACCATTTTTATGAAAGTGTTAAAAATTTTAATATGATAAAACAGAGAATATGCATTGTCGGAGACGGTCTTTCAGGCTTAATGACAGCTGTAATATTATCTAAAGTATCAGGTGTAGAGGTAAATTTAATAGCTAAAAAAGGTACAAAAAACGCCGATAAAAGGACCACTGCCATATCAGATACAAATTATAAGTTCATCAATCAAAATATTAAAAGTTTGAAACAAAAGTTGTTCTGGCCTTCACAAAAAATTGACCTTTTTTACGAAACCTCTAAAGAAAATATAAATTTTTTAAATCTAAAGGAAGCAAACTCTAATCTTATGTATGTTTTTGAAAATGATAAAATTAAAAGTGTATTATTGAAAGAAATTTCAAAAAATAAAATTAAATTAATCAGAAAAGATTTAAAAAACTTAGATGAATTAAAAAATTATGATTTGATTATCCTCTGTATAGGAGGACAATCAAAAATTTACAATAACATAACAAAAAATAGATCAATCAAGAAAGATTATAAAGAAATAGCTATTACAGGATATGTTAAACACAATTTTAAGACACTCAACACAAGCCAATTCTTTTTAAAAGAAGGACCTTTAGCTATACTTCCTTTTTCAAAAAATTATTTCTCTTTTGTTTGGAGCGTAAAAAAATATTTTTTTGAAAATAATTCAAAAAAAATTGCAACTTTAGTTAAAAACAAATTAGCAGAAAGTTTGAAGAATAAACAAGACATCACTATTAGTAATATTCAATCGTATCCTATTTCTCTAAGTTTAAGAAGACAGTATCATCAAAAAAATATATTAATTCTGGGTGAGGGTTTGCACACCATTCATCCTGTAGCTGGTCAAGGTTTTAATCTAGTTCTAAGAGATATAAAAAAACTAAAAGCAATTATTAAATATTATGTGGGTTTAGGTATTTCTATTAAAAATAGCTATGCATTAAATGATTTTTATAATAGTAGAAAACCCGAAAATACGATCATGAGTTTAGGCATTGATGCTACTCATAGTTTTTTTAAGCAAAATAAATACTTAGATCCATTCAAAGAAATAATTATAAAAAATATTAAGAACAACGAGATATTAAAAAAATTCAGTAAAATAATCTCTAATCGAGGTTTATCATTATAATTAAATGAACATTTATGCTTTATCTTCGGGTAGAGGACCCTCTGGAATAGCTATCGTTAGAATATCAGGCAGTGAAACACTTAAGATTTGTCAAAATCTGACTAAGTCTAAAGATATAAACCCTAACGAAGTTAATTTCTGCAAGTTCTATGACCCCAACAACGGTGATGTAATAGATCCGGAGGCTCTATTATTGTGGTTTCCCGGGCCAAATAGCTATACTGGAGAAGATCTAGCAGAATTACAAATCCATGGCAGTAACGCAGTTATAAACGCCTTATTGAGAGTTCTGTCGGAGCAAAAAAATTGCAGATTAGCTGAACCAGGTGAGTTCACTAAAATTGCATTTCAAAATGATAAAATTGATTTGCTAAAAGCAGAAAGTATAGGAGATCTTATCCATTCCGAAACAGAACTACAAAGACAGCAAGCAGTAAAATTAGTTCAGGGAAACGTATCAAATTATTATAATGATTTGAGAGATAAAATAATAAAATCTCTTGCTTTTATAGAAGCAAAAATTGATTTTGCAGAGGAAGATCTTCCAGAAAAAGTACTAAAGGATGCCCACAAATCAATCAAACAAATTCATTCAGAAATTACTAAAATTATTGAGGATAATAAAGTTGGAGAAAAAATTAGAGACGGTTTCAGAGTTTCAATTACAGGAGAAGTTAATGCAGGCAAATCATCATTATTAAATTTACTTTCAAAAAGAGAAGTAGCCATTGTTTCGGATGAAGCTGGGACAACAAGAGATGTTATAGAAACTTACCTAAATTTAGATGGTTATCCTGTAATTTTAGCAGACACCGCTGGTATAAGAGAAGCTAAAAACGAAATTGAAAAAAAGGGTATTTCTTTAGCTTTAGGTAAATCAAAAGAAGCAGATTTAAATATAGTAGTTATCGATAATACATCTAAAAAAATTAACAAGAAAATACAGAATATGATTAATAAAGATACTATAATTCTTTTGAATAAATCAGATGTTTCAGATAATCAAAATCATAAATTCGATGTTGATACTGTTTTAGCTTCAGTAAAAAGTAATAAAAATATAGATAAATTAATTAATTTGGTTAAAGCTAAATTAAGTAAAAAATTTTCATCAAATAATAGCGCTTTAATTACTAGAGAGAGGCATAGAGTTAAGCTTAATGATTGCTTAAAAGAAATTGATAAGTTTCTTAAAAAGGATCAAAATAAAGACCTCGAATTAGCAGCAGAAGACCTAAGAATGGCTACTCGACATCTTGGTAGCATCGTCGGTAAGGTAGATGTGGAAGAAATACTTGGATCTATATTCAAAGACTTCTGTATCGGTAAATAAAATACTACTTGTATTCTTAATCTAGACGTTTACATTCACAACATGACAAAACAAAGCTATGATGTAGTAGTTATAGGTGGAGGACACGCCGGATGTGAAGCAGCAGCAGCTTCCGCTAGAATAGGCGTAAATACTGCTCTTTTTACTCATAAAATTGAGACTATTGGTGAAATGTCCTGCAATCCCGCTATAGGAGGACTTGGAAAAGGGCATCTGGTAAGAGAAATCGATGCTTTAGATGGTGTGATGGGTGTAGTAGCTGATAAATCAGGTATTCAATTTAGATTATTAAATAGAAGTCGTGGCCCAGCAGTACAAGGGCCAAGGACTCAATCAGATAGAGCTCTTTATAAAGAGCATATGCAAAAAATTTTACTAAATTATGAAAATTTAGAGGTCGTAGCTGATCCAGTGGTAAAATTCTTATTTGATAACAACAAAGTTATAGGATTTGCTTGCCAAAGCGGTAAAGAAATAAGAACTAAAGAACTAATACTTACCACGGGAACTTTTTTGAACGGTTTAATACATATTGGTGAAACACAGATACCAGCTGGTCGTTATGATGAAAAACCATCTACTGGTTTAAGTGAACAACTAGCAAAATTTAAAATGCAAATTGGAAGATTAAAAACTGGAACACCTCCTAGACTAGACGGTGATACAATTAATTATGATGACTTAGAAATGCAGCCCGCTGATGATGATCATTATTATTTCTCCTTCTTGACGAACAAGATCAATAATAAGCAGATTAAATGTGGGATGACTTACACAAATAATGATGTTCATAAAATTATTAGTGAAAACATTTCAAGAAGCGCCATGTATTCAGGAAACATAAAAGGAGTAGGACCAAGGTATTGTCCATCTATAGAGGATAAAATTGTTAAGTTTAAGGAAAAAGAAAAACACCAAATATTCCTTGAACCAGAGGGATTAAAGGACAATACTATTTACCCAAATGGCATATCAACCTCTCTACCTGAGGAGATACAACTCAAAATATTGGCTAAAATCAAGGGTTTAGAGCATGTAAAGATGAAGAGGGCTGGATATGCAATTGAGTATGATTATGTGGATCCAAGGGAGTTAAAAGCAACATTAGAAACCAAAAAAATTAATTCTTTATATCTTGCTGGGCAAATTAATGGAACTACAGGCTATGAAGAAGCTGCAGCTCAAGGATTGATAGCTGGGATTAATGCGGCTTTAAAAATTAAAAATCAAGAGGAATTTATTTTAGATCGATCAACTTCTTATATTGGTGTTATGATTGATGATCTCATTACTAAAGGAGTTACAGAACCCTATAGAATGTTCACATCAAGAGCTGAATATAGATTAACTTTAAGAGCAGATAACGCCGATCAAAGACTTACCGGTTTCGGTATTAATTTAAATTTAGTGAAATCTGAGAGAAAGAAAATATTTAACGAAAAGAAAAAAAATATTTTTGCTCTTAATACGATTTTAAAAAATAATTATTTAACTCCTAATCAAGCTAAGAAATTTGAAATTAAAATTGCTATGGATGGAGTCAAAAGATCTTGTTTGGAGATTATGGGTCAGCGAAAAGTAAATATGGCCAAAATAAGGCAAGCATTTCCTGATATTCCCAGTTTTTCAGGGTCTATAGAAAACCAAGTTGTAACAGATGCCCATTATATGGGTTATCTGGAAAGACAAGGCAGAGATATCGAGTCTTTTAAAAAAGATGAATCCGTTGTTATACCTGAAGGTATAAATTATGAAAAACTAAGCGGCCTATCTAACGAGATCAAGAGTAAACTGCTTCAAGTTAAGCCTAAAACATTAGGTCAAGCTATTCGTATAGATGGTGTTACGCCAGCAGCAATAATTATTCTTCTTTCACACATTAAAAAACTTAGATATAAAGCTACTGCTTAATGCAGCAGCTTGAAGTTATAAATATTCTTAAAAAGGATCTGAATTTTACTGATCAATCTATTGAAAAGCTCAAAGAATTTACAAAAATGGTTTTAAAGGAAAATAAAAATCATAATTTGATCTCGAAAAGTACAGAAAATCATATTTGGTTAAGACACGTTCTGGACTCAGCACAATTGGTTAAATTTATCGACTTTAGCTGCAATTCATTAGCAGATCTCGGCAGTGGTGCTGGATTTCCAGGTCTTGTTGTTGAAATATTCAATAAAAATAAGGCTTTTCACGTGAAATTATTTGAAAAATCACCAGTAAAAAGGCAGTTTCTATTGAGGGTGATTAAAGAATTGGGACTTAATGCAGAAGTTTTAGGTGATATTCGTCACGAAAAATTAGATACAGAAATCATAATTTGTAGGGCGTTTAAGAAATTGGACTACATAATACAAGTTTCACGTGAAATCGCTAAAAAACCCCATAAATTAATCATTTTAAAAGGTCAAAATGCACAGGAGGAGATAAATAAATCTTTTAAAAATAAAAAATACCCTTATAAATTGGAAAAGAGTATTACAGAAATTGATTCTAAAATAATTTTGATGAACTTTAATTAAAAATGGGAAAGTTAACTACATTAGCGGTTATAAATCAGAAAGGTGGAGTAGGTAAGACAACTACAGTTATAAATTTAGCAGCATCACTGTCCATAATGGGTCAAAATAATTTAGTTATAGATCTAGATCCACAAGGGAATGCAACAACAGGTTTGGGTAAAAGCAACAGCGACGAAACTAAAAATATTTATAATCTTTTAATAAAAAAAATTAATATCAATCATGTAATACAAAAAACTGAAATTAAAAATTTAGATTTAATAGGATCTCACGTTAATCTATCTGGTCTTGAAGTAGAAACTGCTAGTGACTCGAATAGAGCTTTTGTATTAAAAGAAATCCTTAATGGTGAAAAGGATGGGGTTTTAAATAAATACGATAATATATTCATTGATTGTCCCCCTTCCTTAAGTCTTTTAACTATTATGGCTCTAGTAGCCAGTGATGAACTACTAGTGCCACTTCAAACCGAATTCTTCGCCTTAGAAGGTATTACGCAACTAGTAAAAACCATTGATAGGATTAAAGAAAATTTAAATCCCAGTTTGAAAATAAGAGGTATTTTGTTAACTATGTTTGACAAAAGAAATAAATTATCTTCAGAAGTTGATAGAGAGGCAAGAAATTATTTTAAAGAAAAAGTTTACCAGACTGTAATTCAACGAAATGTAAGATTGTCAGAAGCACCGTCTCATGGACTTCCGTGTGTTATTTATGATAAAAATTGTGTCGGTAGTAAATCTTATTTTAAACTAGCCGAAGAATTTTTGAAAAATAATCAAATAGAGAGTGCTGCATGAGTCCTGTTAAAAAAAAAGGATTGGGAAGGGGACTATCAGCTTTATTTGGAGATGATAAACCAAAAGATCAAGTTAAAGCAGTAAATCAAACAAATCTTATTTCTATTAGTGATTTAAGTAGGAACCCTTATCAACCTAGACAAAACTTTAAAGAGGAAAAACTTGAGGAATTGGCTAATTCTATAAGAAAAAACGGGGTAATTCAGCCTATAGCCGTTAGACCAAATAAATCAGATAAGGGAAAATTTGAGATAGTTGCTGGTGAAAGAAGATGGCTGGCGGCTCAAAGAGCTGGGCTCCACGAAATACCAGTAACAATACTAGACCTAAGCGATGTTGAGTCGTTAGAAGTAGCCATTGTAGAAAACATTCAAAGAGATGATTTAAATCCGATTGAAGAGGCCAGAGGTTATAAAAGACTTAATGAAGAATTTAAGTATGATCATGAAAGTATATCAAAGTTAATGTCAAGAAGCAGAAGTCATATAAGCAACACACTTAGATTATTAACGCTTCCTTCTGATGTAATCGCAATGTTAGAGGAAGGAACATTAACCTCTGGGCAAGCAAGACCTTTGATAGGCATATCTAATGCATCTTCAATAGCGGAGGAGATAGTTTCGAAGAACTATAGTGCTCGAAAAGTTGAATATTTAACTAGAAATAAAAAAAATAAGGGTGAAAAAGTTATTGATACCAATATTCTTAAAACGCAGGAAAGAATAGAGCGTATTCTTGGTTTAAAAATTAATATTTTGAATAAAAAAAACAATTCTGGTAAAATTACTATTGAATATAAAGATTTAGAACAATTCGAATTAATATCAGACTTGCTTACTAAAAATTAGCGCATTCGCAAATATCTATAATAAGTTTTTTTATAAGTATATTCTTGTTGATATTACTATTCGATTTAAATTTTACTTCTAGGTCGTATGTTTCTTTTAGCATACTTTTAATTTTATCTGAATTCCACAATTTTGCTTGATTAACAAAAATATTTCTATCTTTCCAAAATATTGGAGGCCTCAAATTATTAATTTTATCTTCGAGGTTATTGGAACCTTTTATATTATTTATTTCTTTAAGTTTATTTAAACGATGATTTATCACACTTAAGTAGTACACAATTTTATCGGGCTCTAAAAATGTATCGTTTAATAGTTTATTTGTGTCAATTTTATTGCCATTAAGTGCTGCATCTTTAAGCATATTAAAGTCTTCATTAGAGGCAATATTTAAAAGATTTTGAAGTTTTTCAGTAACAATTACTTTATTTTTAAAGCAGGTAATGATTTTTTCGAGTTCATTGTTTAGTTTTACTCTGTCTAATTTACAATTATCTATGATCATATTTAAATTTTGCGTAGATAAACCCTCAAATCCAATCAGGCGCTCAAGTATTATTTTTTTTATTGTGATTTCATTGTCGGGGTAACATGCCACTGCTGCACAGCTTTCATTTTTTTCAAAGAAACCCCTAAATTTTGATTTTTTGTCTAAAATTTCAGAGAAAAAAATAATCTTATTTTCACCAACTATACTCAAGATTTCTTTTGTTAAATTTAAAAGTTTATCATTAACTTGATCTATAAATATTATTTTTTTCTTTCCAAAAAGTGAAATATTACTTATCTCATTTATAATAAGGTTTTTATTTTTTATTACATCATCTTGATTAAAACTAAGTGACTCAAAATTATTATTTTTTTTTAAAGTATATTTGAAATGATTTTTAAGGCCGATATTTTCACCGTAAAATAAAACTAAATTTTGATTTATAATATTTATATTTTTTTCAACTACGTAACTTTTAAATAACATTTAATTTATTTATAATTTCACTAATAATGTTTTCAGATATCTTATTTATTATATTTCGAATTAGTTTTTTTTCATTGTCGAATGTTTGCGAAAACTTTTCAGCAACAACATAATCTCCCTCTTGCTCTATAGTAAATTTTAATTCGCTTCTATTGTCAGTTGTTATCAATTTTACATTAACTATTACTTTAATTTGATATTTTGTGATTTCATTTTTTATATTTTTCTCTTTAATAGATTTAGTTTTTTTTGTGTCTAATTCTATTTCAATAATTTTATTACTGTTAATATTGCTATAATCAGAAAGTTTATTTTTTAATTCAAAATTAATTCTTCTATCACCATTTGTATAAATCTGTTTTATATCAAAATTTATCAATTCACGTTTATCTATTATCTTAAACCCACAACTAGTTAATAAGATCAGCGAAATAAGTATTGTTATTAATCTTAGATTTTTCATTCAGGTATAATGTAATTTATTATTTTATTTTTTACAAAAATAGTCTTTAGTATTTTTTTATCCTCAATATATTTCTTTGCCTTCGAATGATTAATTATTGCTTGGTAAAGATCTTTTTCTTCTGTATCTTTTTTAATATTAATTATATCTCTAGTTTTACCATTTATTTGTACTGCTATTTTTATTTCCTCTTGAAGGTTTTCTTTACTTATTTCAGGCCAAACGTTAGTAGATTTACAATTATGTATTTCAAGACATTCGTGTGCCAAGTGAGGTATAAATGGTATCATTAATTTCATAATTTTAACTATACTTTCAATTAATGTTTTATTGCTAATTTTACTTTCACAAAATTTTCTTAAAATTTTATAGACTTCATAAAAGTGTGCAATTGAAACATTGAACCTAAAATTTTTTATTGAGCTATCAACTTTATAAAGAAAACCATTTATCTCTAATATAAATTTTTTTTCTAAATCTTTATCAGCTTTAACATCTTTTCTTTGCGAAACTGTAAAATTTAGATCCCATATTTTTTGTAAAAATTTATTTGCTGAAACAACACCTGTATCTGACCATTGTACATCTTTTTCAGGTGGACTATCAGAAAGAATAAACCATCTTACAGCATCCGCTCCATATTGAACAATCATTGTTTCTGGATCTATTGTATTTTTTTTCGATTTAGACATGGACTCAGGTGGACCAACTGTTACTTTGGACTTGTCCTTTTTTTTTAAAAAAGTTTTTTGATCAATTTTTTCAACTTCATCAGGATAAAGCCATTCTCCCGACTGATCTCTGTAAGACTCGTGGCAAACCATTCCTTGTGTAAAAAGATTTTTAAAAGGTTCTGATAAATTTAAATTTTTATTAAATTTATTAATCCCTTTAGTAAAAAATCGAGAATATAACAGATGTAAAATTGCATGTTCTACTCCCCCAATATATTGATCAACAGGCATCCAATAATTTATTTTTTTTTCATCAAATGGTGCGTTTTTATAATTTGGGGAACAAAATCTTAAAAAATACCAAGAGGAGTCAACAAAAGTATCCAATGTATCAGTTTCTCTAGTCGCTTTTTTTCCAGAGGATTTTTGCGTTGTATTTTTCCATGTAGGGTGATTTTCAAGTGGATTTCCTTGCGAATTTAAATCAATATCATCTGGTAATTCTATAGGAAGCTCACTTTTATCTACAGGAACAACACTTCCATCTTCTAAGTAAATCATCGGAATTGGACAACCCCAATATCTTTGTCTTGAAATTCCCCAGTCTTTTAATCTAAATAATGTTTTTCTTTTACCTAATTTACTTTGTTCAATTTTATCAATTATTTTTTCTTTTGCTTTGTTGTACTCCAATCCATTTAAAAAATCAGAGTTAATCATCTTTCCAGGACCAGTATAAGCCTCACTAAGCGTTTCTTTATCATTCCCATCAGATACAACTTTAGTTATCTCAAGTTTATACTTTTTAGCAAAGTCAAAGTCCCTCTGATCATGAGCAGGGCATCCAAATATTGCGCCACTACCATAATCCATCAATACAAAGTTAGCGAAATAAACTGGAAGTTTTTTTTTAGCAAGAAAAGGGTGCTTTACAAATAAATCAGTTTTAAAACCTAATTTTTCAGCATTTGCTAAAGACTCTTCCGTAGTACCTGTTTTATCGCACAGTTTTTTAAATTTTTTAAAATCTTCTCTTTCAAGAAAATTTTTATTTAATGGATGATCAACTGATAAACATATAAAACTAGCTCCAAAAATTGTATCTGGACGAGTTGTAAAAACATTTATTTTATCTTCATTGTTATCTATATTAAAAATAATTTCACAGCCATAAGATTTACCTATCCAGTTTTTTTGCATTAATTTTACTTTTTCAGGCCAACCATTTAGATTTTCTAAATCATTAAGAAGTTCTTCAGAAAATTTTGTTATGTTAAAGAACCACTGCGATAATTTCTTTCTTTCAACAACAGCGTTCGATCTCCAACCTTTTCCATTAATAACCTGTTCATTTGCTAATACAGTTTTTTCAACAGGATCCCAATTTACGTAAGTTTCTTTTCGAGATACTAAGCCCTGATTGTAGAATTCAATAAATAGCTCTTGTTGATGCTTATAATACTCCCTATCACAAGTTGATATCTCCAAATCCCAATCAATAGAAAGTCCCAGCAATTTAAGTTGATCTTTCATAACTTTAATATTTTGATTTGTCCATTTTTTAGGGTGAAGGTTATTCAATTTTGATGCATTCTCTGCAGGTAAACCAAATGCATCCCAACCCATTGGATGTAAAACATTAAAACCATTCAGGTATTTGTATCTAGCTATCACGTCCCCAATAGTATAATTTCTAACATGACCCATATGAATTTTACCTGAAGGGTATGGAAACATTTCGAGACAATAAAATTTTTTAGATGATTTCCCTTTATTGTAAAGTTTAGCAGTTTTAAATTTTTCTTGCCATTTTTTTTCAATTACTTGAAAATTTATTCTTTCCATAATTGAAATTATTTTTTGTTTTTATTTTTTGAATCGCGTTCAAGGATTGCAGCTTTACGGATAATGGATGTTCTAAGTTCATTACCGATAGCACTATTTTTTAACAAGTTAATTCTACAATTCATATTACTTTTGCATTCCTTTTTGTGAACAGATATTTTTAAACTATCAGATCTTACTTCATTAGCTAAAAATCTAACTGTGATTTTAATAGCGTCATTTGTATTATTCTCAGAATACCAATCAGTTATAATCATGCCACCAGAATAGTCGACGGTTGAGAAAGGTAAGAAATCTAAAATTTCCAAAGATGCTCTCCACATAGGGTTGGATGTGCTAAATTCATAAGTAGTCCCTCTACCTCCAACAATATCTTTTAAAGCCATTCCTCTTCCCTCTTTAATGTTTTTTTTCGCTCTCTCTTGAGCGTTAATTGAAGTTTCTCTTGTGTCTACCTTTTTCGGTTTGATAGCGTTACACGATAAAATTAATAAACTGAGAATTGAAAAAATTATGATCCTAATCATTTATAAAGTATATTTAGATCAAAGATTGCTGAAATACAAAATAATACTAAAAAACCCCAGTATTTACTTATAAAATTGAGCATTATTTAATGTTGCAAAATTACAACATATAATAAAAAAGTCAATAAAAATGCTAAAAATTTTAAGTTTTAGCAATGCAAAATGGTAATTTAGCGACGTTTTAAATTTTAAAACAAAATATAACAAAGGAAAAACAATGAGAACAATAATGAAAACTTTATTAGTTTCTATCGCATCTTTGTCTCTAATGCTTTCTGTTAATGCAGGTGAATTATCAGTAAGTGGTACAGCTAAGGGAACTTACCATGGTTCTTCTGGTATGGCTGCAGACCAAGGATTTGGTGTAACTAATGAATTAAATTTCACAGCAAGCGGTGAAATGGATAACGGATTCACATGGAGTTACTCTATGGAATTAGATCCAGCATCAGGCGGAGCTGCGAACAACGATGACACTGCAATCACTCTAGGTATGGGTGACATGGGTACAATCAAACTTTGTGTATCTGAGTGTGGAAATAACAAAAAATACGCATGGGATGCTTCTGCTTACACAAGCATGTCTGACACAGGTTTAGCTGAAGGTATCGTATACCCAGGTGATGCCGGTGCTGCAGGTACAGCAACTATACAGTATCACACACCAGAACTTCCATTTGGTACTACAGCTTCAGCTGCTTACAACACTGTAATGGCAGGCGATGCAGCTAGCGGTAACGCAACAGGTAGCACATCAGGCGGAAACTCTAGAGAAGAATACTCTTTAGTAACTAAGCCATTAGATGGTCTAACTTTATCTGCACATTACAATAAAGTTAATGACTACGATGATGATCTAACTACAGAGCAACAATTAGAAGAAGGTGGATCATACGCAGCTAAATATTCAGTTGGTAACTTGACTGTTGGATATGGTAAATCATTCCAAGCACCAGAAATCACTTCTGCTGTTACAACAGGAGCAACTGACATTGAGTACTACGAAAACACAGGTACATCTATTGGTTATGCTGTAAATGACAATCTTTCAATCTCTTACACAAGAGAGACTGCAGAGAAAAACATGGCTCACAGTGCAACAACTACATATGATATCGAAATGGATTCAATTCAATTCGCTTATTCATTAGGTGGTGCTACTTTATCAGTAGCTAGAGCTGACTACGAGAACGTAGCATTCTCACAAAACCATGATGCAACAGAAACTATCGTTGCAATGACTTTTGCGTTCTAATTAGTACGTAAGATTAAATTAAAAGGGGCGATTTATCGCCCCTTTTTTTTTGAATTTTAAACTTTTAAAAAAAATTTATTATTTTAAAACTTTTTGAGCTTGGTGTGCTTTATCTATTATCAAGGACGATAAGGCTATATTTTCACAATTTACATTTTTTAATTTGTTCAAATTTTTAAAATTAATACCACCAAGGGGTGTTAGCGATGTTCCTATTAGTTTTGAAAATAAATTAAATTTTACAACTCCCATGAAACCCTTTTTATATTTATAAGAAGTTTCAAATAATCGAGAAAGTAATATTTCTGAGCAACCTTGAAATTTTTTTTGCTTTATTTCTTTAAAATTGTGAGCTCCACCTATTACCTCTAAATCTTTTTTAAAATTTCTTAAGTTTAACTTTTTATTATGAGCGGATATATACAATCCATCAGCCTTAATAGCTCTCATTAAGTTAATATTATTAGCAACAATTAAAGGTATTTTTTTTGACTTACAGTCTAATCTAAATCTTTTTACCTTATTAATGTTTTCAGGTATTTTATTTCTGTAAATAATAGTAAATTTACCAAAATTTTTTATATTTTTTAATTCTATATCTTTTATACTTTCAATTATAAAAAAATATTTTTTTTTTAAGATAAACATTGTAAACATGATAGTTGAAAGATTTAATAAAATAAAATCTAATATTAATAAATTAAAACCAGCAAAGCCGGTAAATATAGTTGCAATAAGCAAAACCTTTTCCTTGGAGCACATAAAACCCTTAATAGACTTTGGCCATAATCATTTTGGAGAAAATAAAGTTCAAGAAGCAAAGGCAAAGTGGAGTGATTTAAAAAATAAGAATACAGAAATAAATTTACACATGGTTGGAAAGCTTCAAAGCAATAAAGCAAAAAATGCTGTAGAATTATTTGATTATATTCATTCCTTAGACAATCAAAAACTTGCTGATGTTTTATCTAAATCACAAAAGAATTTAAATAGATCTTTAAAATATTTTATTCAAGTTAATATTGGTAATGAGATACAAAAATCAGGAATTCCAGCAAGTGATTTAGATTCATTTTATAATTATTGTTTGAAAGAAATTGATCTTAATGTGATTGGTTTAATGGTTATTCCTCCAAATGACAATAATACAAAAAAATACTTTGAAGCCGTCTGTAATTTAAATAATTCCCTTGCTTTGAAAGAACTTAGCATGGGTATGTCTGCAGATTATGAAGAAGCTGTAAATTATCAGTCTACTTATGTTAGGATAGGAAGTTTGATTTTTGGATCAAGATCTTAAATTATTTTTACCGCTGTATTTTTTTTTATTGATTTCACCAATTTAATCAGTTCACTTTTATTAAGAGCTATACATCCTTGAGTGGGTTGAAAGTTTTTTTTTGCAACATGTATAAATATTGCACTACCTTTATTTTTTCTAATAGGGTTCATATTAAAATTTAATACTAAAAGTATGTCATAGATATTTTCTCTTCTATAAAGTTTTTCAGCGCTGTATTTAAAAGGAAAATAAATAAGTTTGTTATAATTTTTTGATTTTGGATCATCACACCAACCCATATTTTTTCTGATAACAGTCTTTTTAAGCCTGGTTATTAAGCTTCGAACTCTATCTTTTCGATAAAAAATTTCTTTTATCTTAAAAGTACCTTTTGGAGTTATTAAATCTCCCTCTTTTTTCTTGATACTAATTCCTCTTTTACCTAGGGCACATTTTGCTTTATAATTACCAAGAGAAATAAAATTATTTTTAATATATATATGCACAAATCAGACGTTATAGTTTTAGGTTCAAAAACTTTTATTTCAACTTTAAACGAACTTTCACCTTATTTAAAGTTTAAGATTTCTCTTATTAATGTAAATAACTTAAAGAAATCAATTAGTATAAATAAATTAATTTTATGTGATAATGAATTTCTAGATAATAAAAATAATATCGACCTGATAAAAAACTCTGCATGTATAAAGATTTTAGCTTCTGAAAAAAATAATAAGAATAATCACCTCTTTGATAACATTATTACACTTCCCACTACTATCAAAGAAATGAATAGTATCATTGAAACAAGTATTGCAAAAAAAAAATTTGGTGAAAATTCATCAATTCAAATTAAAGAATATTTATTAGATAAAAATGAAAAAAAACTTAACAAAGATGGTTCTTTTTTAATATTAACAGAGAAAGAAGTACAGCTCTTAGAACTTTTTGAAAAGAATTCAAAACCTATTTCTAAAAAGGAAATACTTTCTCTAGTTTGGCACTATGCTTCTGATGCAGACACTCACACAGTAGAAACTCACATATATAGACTTAGAAAAAAGATAGCAGATAAATTTTCTGATGAAAAATTTATTCAAAATAATAAAGAGGGCTACTATCTTTGAAAAAAAGAAATAAAATAGCTATAGATTTATTTTCAAAAAAATACCGTAAAAGAGTAATAAAACCAAAAAAAGGAAAAGGTAGTTTTAAAAGAAGAAAGAAATAAATTATTTAATTCTTGCACCAATTATTTGAATTATTTGTGATGACATTTCCGTACCTTTGATTAAACTTTCTTTAATATTTTTTCCGTTTATATAACCATGAAGAAATCCTCCTGCAAACAAGTCACCGGCACCTGTTAGATCAATAATCTTAAGATTTTGTTTTGCTTGGCATTCAACAACTTCATCACCGTTAATAGCTAATGCCCCTTTATTTCCGCGTGTGATAATAATTAATTTTTTAATTTTTTTTGAAAATTCAATTACATTATTAAAATTAGATGTATTTATTAAAGACATTATCTCTTGTTCGTTTGCAAAAGTGATATCGAGTTTATTTTTTACCAAATCTAAAAAATTAGCTTTGTGTCTTTCAACACAAAATAAATCTGATAACGACATAGCTACTTTATTGGAGTGCTTAATTGCTTTATCAAAAGCTTTTTTTGGCTCACCTTCATCCCATAAATAGCCTTCTAAAAATAAAATTTCACTTTTCTTTATTGCATTCACATCAATATCATCTTCATTAATTTTTCCTGCAGTGCCTAAAAAAGTTACCATGGTTCTTTCAGAGTCAGGAGTAATTAAAATTAAACATGTTCCAGTTGGTATCTTTTCCTTCTTCTTCGAATAAAAGTATTGGACTTTCTCTTTTTTTAAACCTTCTTCGTATTTGACCCCTAGTTCATCATCACTAACCTTTCCAATAAAACCCACATTATTTCCTAATTGAGATAGCCCTACAATTGAATTTGCTACTGAGCCACCAGCAACTGTTTCTGAAATCTTAAGACTTGATAATAATGCACTAAATTCTTTTTCATCAACTAATTTCATTGTACTTTTTGTTAAAGAATTATTTTGAATAAAGTTATCCTCCACTTTACAAAGGACATCTACGATAGCGTTACCTATGCCTAAAATTTTCATTTGCAGATCATGCTTTTTTGGTTTTAACTGGCTTTTTTCTATTTGGATAACATTTTTTGCAAATTTTACAAGTAATTCCATAACAATCTCGTGCTTTACAATACTCTCTTCCATACCAAATGATTTGAAGGTGAAGCTTATTCCAAAACTTTTTAGGAAAAATTTTTTTTAAATCCTCTTCGGTTTGTACAACACTTTTTCCATTTGTGAGACCCCATCTCTGGGCTAATCTGTGTATGTGAGTGTCCACAGGAAAAGCAGGATAACCAAAACCCTGTGACATGACTACACTAGCCGTTTTATGACCAACGCCCGGTAATTGTTCAAGTTCTTCATAAGTATTTGGTACTTTTCCTTTGTGCTTTTCAATTAATGTTTTTGATAAATAAAAAATACTTTTTGCTTTAATTCTAAAAATTCCAATTCTTTTTATCAAACTTTCAATTTTCTTTCTTCCTAATTTTACAAAGTGCTTTGGTTTGTTGTATCTTGGATAGATACTTTTAGTGACATTATTGACGTTCACATCAGTACATTGTGCTGAAAGCAACACTGATACTAGAAGTGTAAAAGTATTTTTATAATTTAAAGGTATAGGAACTTTAGGATATGTTTTATTTAAAATTCGAATTATGATCTTTGATTTTTCCCTATTATTCACTTAAAGTTTAAAAGATCTCTCATGGAGTATAAGCCAGATTTTTTATTAGATAACCATTTTGCAGCAGCTAAAGCTCCTTCAGAGTAAAGTGCTCTATCAAAAGACTCATGATTTAATTTTACTATTTCTTTACCACTAGAAAAAGATACTTCATGCTCCCCAATTACATCTCCCTTTCTTATTGAATTAAAATTAACTTTATTTCCGTAGGGAAATGATTTTTTATTTAAATACTTTTTCCCAATTATACTATAAAATTCTTTATTCTTGCCAACCGCTATCCCTTTACCAAGCATTAAGGCTGTTCCAGATGGATAATCTTTCTTGTGTTTGTGATGAACTTCGTAAACTTTACTTAAAAATGTTTTACCAAGTGATCTTGAAGTAATTTCTGTTAAATACATTAAGAGATTTACACCAAGACTCATATTTCCAGCTTTCAATATTGGAATTTTATTTGAAAACCTTTTAATTAATTTTTCCTCTTTTTTTGTAAATCCTGTTGTGCCAATTACGACTTTCTTTTTTAATTTAAAAGCAATTTTAAGTATCTCCAATGTGCACTTAGGAACAGTGAAATCTATGATCACGTTGGCTTTTTTAAATGCATTAATTGAATTAATTTCTGGGCTTACTCCAAAAATTCTTTTATTTATTCTTCTGCTTTCTGTCAAAGATGTTATTTTAAAAGTCTTATCCTTATTGGCAGATTTAATGAGCTGTTGACCCATTCTACCCATGCATCCTGTGATAGCTAAGTTAATTTTTTTCATTATCCAATTAAATAAATAACTACAATAATCACTAGCACAATTATAGTCCAGATAGATAAATTACTTAAAAACTGCTTTAATTTATTATTGGTGGATAAAAAACCAGGTAAGATTAGCGCAAGAACTGCAATAAGAAATACTGCAGACATAATTTGATCAGTCTCCATTTAAATTATGTTTTTTTCCAGAATTTTTTAGCTTTTTCAAAAAAGCTCTTAATCACTGGATCTGGTTTATCATTTTCAATCTTATTAAATTCTTCTAATATTTCCTTTTGTCTTTTCGACAGAGATGTTGGTACTTGGGTTACAACTCTTATATAAAGATCTCCATATAAGTTTCTTCTAAGAACAGGCATTCCTTTACCTTTCAATCTAAATTGCTTTCCATGCTGTGTTCCTGAGGGTATTTTAATTTTGGACTTTCCGCCGTCAATTGACGGAACCTCTACTGAAGACCCTAATGCTGCATCTGAAAATGAAATTGGCAATTCATAATATAAATTTTCATCTGATCTTTTAAAAATGTTATGGTTATCAATAGATATAAATAAGTATAAATCTCCACTAGATCCGCCTTTTGAACCAGCCTCACCTTTACCTGATAATCTTATTCTTGTACCATCATCTACCCCTTTGGGAATTTTGACAGTAACGTTTTCGTTTGATTGAGTTTTTCCGTTCCCGCTGCAACTGTTACAAGGAGTTCCAATCATTTCTCCGTAACCGCTACATTGTGGACATGTTTGTTGAACTGTAAAGAATCCTTGATTTGTTCTTACTTTACCTCTTCCAGAACAATAATCACATCTTACTGGTTTAGAGCCTTTTGCTGCCCCGCTTCCTGAACATGACTTACATGATTTGTAAGTTGTATATCTTACATTTTTTTCAGTACCCTTATAAGCTTCTTCTAAGTTTATACTAACATCATATCGTAAATCATTTCCTCTGTTACTAGTTCTTCTTGAGGAGCCCCCACCAAAGTCACTAAAAAAATCTTCAAAAATATCTGAAAAAGATGAACTATCAAAACCACCAAAGCCTTGAAATCCACCTCCACCTCCACCTCCCTCAAAAGCTGCGTGACCGAATTGATCATAATTAGCTTTTCTTTTGTCGTCTGAAAGTATGTGGTATGCTTCGCTAGCTTCTTTAAATTTTTCCTCTGAGGCTTTATCGCCTTTATTTTTATCTGGATGGTATTTTAATGCTAATTTTCTATAGGCTTTTTTGATATCGTCTTTTGAAGCTCCTTTCGGAATACCTAAGACATCATAACAATCTCTTTTAGCCACAGGACGTCTCCTTATTTTTTATCTTAGGCGCTTTTTTCTTTATCGTCTTTTACGTCTTCAAAATCTGCATCTACAACATTATCTTTCTCACCAGGTTTACCATCTTTTGGTCCGCCTCCATCTTTGTTGTCATTATTTGTTTTTTGTTGGCTTTTATATACTGCTTCACCTAGTTTCATAGATACTTGAATTAAACTTTGTGTTTTCTTTTTGATGTCCTCGACATCAGTTCCTTCTAAAGATTTTTTAAGATCAGAAATTCCATTTTCTATAGATTTTTTTTCTTCAGCAGAAACTTTGTCACCATGTTCTTTTAAACTTTTTTCTGTTGAAAAAACCAAACTGTCAGCCTGGTTTCTTACATCTACTGACTCTCTCTTCTTTTTGTCTGCTTCTTTATTAGCCTCTGCGTCTTTTACCATTTTCTGAATTTCATCGTCAGATAATCCTCCAGAGGCTTGAATTTGAATTTTTTGTTCTTTACCAGTACCTTTATCTTTTGCCGATACACTTACTATACCGTTGGCATCAATATCAAAAGTAACTTCGATTTGTGGCGTCCCTCTAGGTGCTGGAGGTATGCCCACCAATTCAAAATTCCCAAGGATTTTGTTATCTGCAGCCATCTCTCTTTCACCTTGTAGAACTCTTATAGAGACTGCTGGCTGATTATCCTCAGCTGTAGAAAATACCTGACTTTTTTTAGTTGGGATTGTAGTATTTTTTTCAATTAGTTTTGTTGATACACCGCCAAGAGTCTCAATTCCTAATGAAAGAGGCGTAACATCCAAAAGCAACACGTCTTTTACATCTCCTTGTAGAACACCACCCTGAATAGCTGCACCCATTGCAACTACCTCATCGGGGTTTACACTTTTATTCGGTTCTTTCCCAAAGAAATTTTTTACTGTTTCTATAATTTTAGGCATTCTTGTCATTCCACCTACAAGGACAACCTCGTTAATTTCTGCAGCAGAAAAACCAGAGTCTTTCAACGCTGTTTTACAAGGCTCAAGAGTTCTATCTACTAAGCTTTGCACTAATGCCTCGAGTTTGGCTCTAGTGAATTTTAAATTTAAATGTTTAGGTCCAGTTTTATCTGCAGTAATAAATGGTAGATTAATTTCTGTTTGAGCTGCAGAAGATAGTTCAATTTTAGCTTTTTCTGCTGCTTCTTTTAATCTTTGAAGAGCAAGTTTATCAGTTTTTAAGTCTATGCCATTATCTTTTTTAAATTCTGTAGCAAGATATTCTACAATTGAATCATCAAAATCTTCACCACCTAAAAAAGTGTCGCCATTTGTAGACTTAACTTCAAATACACCATCTCCAATTTCTAGTATTGAAATATCGAAAGTTCCACCACCTAAATCATAAACAGCAATTTTTTTTCCACCTTTTTTATCTAACCCATAAGCAAGAGATGCAGCAGTTGGTTCATTGATAATTCTTAAGACTTCTAAACCAGCTATTTTTCCTGCATCTTTTGTAGCTTGTCTTTGAGAGTCATTGAAATATGCAGGAACAGTAATTACAGCTTTAGTAACAGCTTGACCTAAATATTTCTCAGCTGTTTCTTTCATTTTTTGTAAAACAAAAGCAGAAATTTGAGCAGGTGAATATTTTTTTCCTTTACCTTCTACCCAAGCATCACCGTTATCAGATTTTACTATTTTATAAGGAACTTTTGAAATATCCTTTTGCACTGATGGTCCGTCAAATTTTCTTCCTATAAGTCTTTTTACCGCAAAGATAGTGTCACCAGCATTTGTGACGGCCTGTCTTTTAGCTGGTTGGCCAACTAATTTTTCATTATTTTCTAAAAAAGCGACAACTGATGGCGTCG
>CACMHW010000007.1 GCA_902613545.1 uncultured Pelagibacteraceae bacterium | reverse complement strand
AAAAGATCCAAAAAAATTAGATACAGAAGTTAAAGATTATATTGAAGCTAATAATGAGATTACTGAGAATTATTTCAAAGATGTCAAAGATTTTCAGAAACATTTATTTAACGAAATTAAAGGTAAAATAAAATTAGACGATACTGGATTAAAATATAAAGATAAAAAATATTATTATTGGACTAAGACAGAGGCTAAAGGAAATTATGGTAAACGAATGAGACAGCTCATTGATGGCTCTAAACCCGAGGAAATTTTTTTTGATGGTGATTTAGAAAAAAAGAAATCAGGTTCAGAATATTTTGGGGTTGGGACAGTAAGCACTTCTTATTGCGATAATTTTATAGCTTACTCACTAGATTTAAAAGGATCAGAGTATTATACAATATATTTAAGAGATCTTAGAACTGGCAAAAATGAAAAAGATATAATCGAAAATACTAGTGGAAGTGTTACTTGGTCTTTAGATAATAAGAGTTTTTTTTATTCAAAACTGGATAAATATCATAGACCTAGACAAATTTTTAAACATGTTATTGGAACTTCGTCTAATCAAGATCAGCTTATTTTTGAGGAAAAAGACGAAACTTTTACCTGCGGTATAGGTATTACTTCTGATGAAAAATATTTCATCATCGGAACTTCTGATCATATTACAACCGAGGAATATTTTTTTCCCACAAATACTAAAGAAATTAATCCTACTCTTTTTCAAAAAAGGAAAAATGATGTTCGTTATTCAATAGACTCTTGGCAGGGGTTTTTTTATGTGCACACAAATGAAGAAGCTAGAGATTATAAAGTGCTGAGATGTAAAAATGACCAAATAAATAAATTAGAAGTTTTCCTTCCACCTAAAGAGGAAACCGTTATTGGTGGATTAGAATTTTTAGACGACTATATTCTTAGATCAGAAAAGTCTGATGCTATTACAAAACTTTATGTAAGGGATATAAAAACCAACAAAGAAGAAGAAATTAAAGTTTCAGATGAAGCAATAGGAGTTCCAAGTATTTCTTTAATGCAAAGAGATACTAATACCACAATAATAAGAGTTGGCTGGGAAAGTATGGCTACCCCAGGAAGAGTATATGAATATAACATCGTCTCGAAGGAAAAAAAATTAGTTAAAGAGATAGAAATTCCATCAGGGCATGATGCTAATAAATATATTGTTGAAAGAATAAAGGCTGAATCTCATGATGGTCAAATGATACCTATTAGTTTGGTCAGATTAAAAACAGCAAAACAAGATGGAAATTCAAAAATTCTTTTATATGCTTACGGAGCATACAAACATAGCATCTCTCCATCGTTTAGTGCCTCAAGATTTTGTTTGATTGATAGAGGAATAATTTTTGCCATAGCGCATGTTAGAGGTGGCGGAGACTTAGGAGATAAACACCATGAAAAAGGTAAAAAGAAATTTAAAAAAAATACTTTTTTAGATTATATAGCTTGCGCCAATCATCTTATAGAACAAAGGTATACGTATAAAGGCGGTATTTGTTTCTATGGCGGTTCTGCAGGCGGTCTAACGGGTGGAGCAGTAGCGAATATGGCGCCAGATTTATTTTTTGGGATGCTTTTGTTAGTTCCATTTGTTGACACAATGACAACAATGTTAAATGAAAAATTACCATTAACTCCAGGTGAATGGGAAATGTGGGGAAACCCGATAAAAAGTAAAGAATACTTTAAATATATTTTATCTTATGCGCCCTATAACAATCTTGATAAAAAAGATTACCCGCCGATGCTTATTACAACTTCTCTTTTTGACAACAGAGTTCTTTACTCTGAGCCAGTAAAATATATTGCAAAACTTAGAGATAAAAAAAGTGATAACAATATACAATTATTAAAGTGTAAAATGGAAGCCGCAGGCCATGGTGGTATGTCTGGGCGCGACAATGCGATCACGGAACTGGCTGAAGAATATTCTTTTATTTTAAAATCTGCAAATATTTTAAAATAACAATCTTGAAAAAATAATAAAAACCCCCATATATAATTTGTCAGTCGCCAGATGGGACTGATATTAACCTTGCTAACAAAGGAGGATATATGACAAGTAAGGATCTATCGATCTTTAATTCACTAAGACCTTTTAGCATTGGATTCGATGATATGTTTGATCAGTTTGAATCTATGTTAGGTAATGGCAGTCTTGCTGTACAAAGCAATTATCCGCCATACAACATCAGAAAAGCAGGCAAAGATAGGTACGCTATTGAAGTAGCAGTTGCCGGCTTTAACAAAGATGATGTTGAAGTTGAATATGAAGATAATCTTTTAACTGTTAAAACAAAAAACATTAAGAGATCTGAAGAAAAAAATGGTGATGAAGTTATTCATCGAGGAATATCTCAAAGATCTTTTGCAAGATCGTTTACAATTGCAGATGATGTAAAAGTAAATGGTGCTGAACTTAAAGATGGTTTGTTAACTATTTCTTGTGAGAAAATCATTCCAGAAATCAAGAAAAAAAGACTTATTGAAATTAAATAAGTTTACCTTACTTGCGGAGTTAATACTCCGCAGGTAAATTAAAAACAATTTTTGCTACTGAAGCCGACTACAATATTTCTAGGATTAACCTCAAATTTACGCTCACATTTGATCTTAAATTTTTCTGTTATATAAATGTAATTCCTATTTCTAGTTTTTAAAAATTCAACTTTATCGGGTTGGCCGTAAAAACTTTTCAGACTATCTTCAGGTTTATTTAACCATTTACTTAATTCTTTTTCCTCCCTAGCTGTAGTATCTTCAATTTTTTTAGAAACTGGTTGGCAACCGGCAAAAGAAATTAATAATAATGTGCATAAAAACCCCAAAAATATTTCTCTCATTTTAATCCTTATTTTATAACGAAAAGTTATAAACAGATATATTTACTATTGGTTGAATCTCAGCAGCTATGTCCGATTTAGTTAAGATTTTATCACTTATATAGAGTAATAAATTCAGAACGGAGGTTTAATTTTATGATGGATAAATATTTTGAGTATAGAAAACATAAAACAAATTTTAAAACAGAGGTAATTGCTGGTGTAACTACTTTTCTTACAATGGCATACATAATGTTTTTGAATCCCTTTATCTTGTCTGGCGAATTTGCGGGAACAGAGAAAGGTTTTTTTGATTTTGGTGCAGTTTTTACTGCAACAATTTTAGCAACAGCTCTTGCTTGCTTCATAATGGCTTTTTATGGAAAAACTTGGCCAATTGGTTTGGCGCCTGGAATGGGTATCAATGCTTTTGTTGCATACGGAGTAGTAGCAGGAATGGGTTATACGCCTCAAGCTGCTTTAGGCGCAGTATTGGTTGCTGGGGTAATCTTCTTAGCAATTTCACTTACACCTTTAAGAGCTTGGTTAATAAACTCGATACCGCGAAGTTTAAAACTTGGAATTGGAGCGGGTATCGGATTATTTTTAGCTATTATTGGTTTAGAGATAATGGGAGTAGTGGGAGACCATCCAGTCACACTAGTTACTTTAGGTGACATTAAGAATCCTTTAGTACTTTTAGGATGTTTAACGTTTGTTTTCATGATTGTTTTAGAAAAAATGAAAATTAGAGGAAATATTATAATTGGTATCCTTTTATTTAGTGTAATTGCTTGGGCAACTGGTTTAGCAAAATTTAATGGTGTAGTTGGATCTATACCTCCAATGACATACTTATTTGATTTTGATCTTAAAGCAGCGCTTACAGCTAGTATGGCTTCAATAGTATTTACTTTATTATTTATAGATTTTTTTGATACAGCAGGAACTTTAACATCTGTAGCAAACGTAGCAGGAAAAGTAGATAAAAAAGGTAAAGTACAAGATATCAATAAAGCAATGCTCTCTGATAGTGTTGGAACAGTTGCTGGAGCAATGATGGGAACAACAACTGTAACTAGTTATGTTGAGTCTGGCGCAGGAGTAAAAGCCGGAGGCAGAACTGGGATGACTTCACTTGTAATAGGAGTTTTATTCTTAGCTTGTTTATTCTTTTCACCGCTCGCTACAAGTTTGCCAAAAGAAATAGATGGTGCAGCTTTATTGTACGTTGCAATATTATTCGTAAGAAATATCACTGATATCGAGTGGGATGATATAGCTGAATCAGGCCCAGCAGTAGTTGCAATGATAACAATGCCGTTAACATATAGTATCAGTAATGGTATCGCTCTTGCATTTATTTCATATGCATTAATTCAAATATTTACTGGAAAATTTGGAAAAACTTCACCAGCTATTTGGGTAATCGCAGTATTTAGCGTAATTAGTTTTTACGTGGCGTAAAAATTTTAGGGCCAGATAATTCTGGCCCTTAATTCTTCTGATGTTTCTTAATTAAATCCTGGACTTTTATTTCTTCATAATGCTCGAAAGGCTGAACAATCCATGGATTACTATCTAATCTTTGAGCACAAAAATCAGGTTCGAAAGTTGAGTCTTTTTTTTTCCAAAGTACAGCAGTTTTAATCTCTTTTATATTGCCTTTGAGGGGTGGATATTTTTTTAACCAATCAATACTTTTATTTAGCGTTACCCCTGTATCAGATAAGTCATCACATAAAAGAATGTTGCCTTTCATGTCTTGAACAGTTGAGCTCATTTCTCTTGAGAAAACCAAATCCCCTTGTTGATCCTCTGTGCCCTCTCCAGAGTATGATTCTACGGCAAGATAAGCGCATTTTAGTTTAAAAACTCGGCTTAAGACATCAGTAATTGGAAGGCCGCCTCTAGCAATACCAATAAGTAAGTTAGGTTTAAAACCACTTTCATGAATTTGTATTGCTAATTTTTCAACGATTAGATTATACTCTTTCCAATCAATGATAAGTTTATCTGCCATGAAAAAAGTTAGTTTATTTTGAAGGAGTTGTAAATGAAAGGATACGTAGTTTGTGTTTATAAAAGTATAAGTAATGAGGAAAAGTTAAAAGAATACGCTGTCAAAGCTAGAGCAGCAGTTGAAAAATATAAAGGAAAATTTTTAATTAGGGGTGGAAGATCTAAATCTAATGAAGGCGATAAATCTCCAAGAACTGTTGTAATTGAGTTTCCATCCTATGATGAAGCTAATAACTTTTATAATTCCAAAGAGTATCAAGATGCACATTCTATTCTTGAGGGATACGCAGAACGTCAACATCAAACAATTGAAGGTGCTTAATATTGGATCGGCTCATCATCAATGCTACGCCAGAGATACCACGTTGCAACTGAACAATAAGGTGTAAATTTTTTATAAAGTTTATTTAAAAAACTTTTTGGAGGAAAGTATTTTTTCTTATAATTGTTTGATATTGCTCTTAATAAACCAATATCTTGTAAAGGCCAAATATTAGATCGATTGTAAGTGAATAGTAAAATCATTTCTGCACTCCATCTACCTATTTGTCTTAAAGATGATAAGTATTGAATGGCTTCCTCGTCATTCATATTTTTGATAAATTTTGGATCAAATTCTTTTTTTAAAAATTTTATGGATAATTCTTTTATTCCTAAAGCTTTTTGTCTACTTAGACCACAGGATTTAAGTTGTGATATTGATAATTTTGATACTTTTAAGGGATTAATTTTTTTAGTTTTCTTTTGAAATTTTTTAAATACTGAATTAGCAGCAGATACACTTATCTGTTGTCCAACTATACTTTTGCATAAAGAATAAAAAATATCTTTTCTAGTAGTCAAAAATTTATCATTGTATTTAATGATAAGTTTTTTTAAAACTTTATCTCTTTTAGATAAAGTTTTAATTGCTTTTGACCAATAACTTGGATATTTGCTCACGGTCTCGGACTTACAACTTGTTTTTTAAGTTGAGACTCTCTCATAAAAATAATTACAGAACTTACAATGATTAAACCAGCGCCCAAAAGAGTCAGTACTTTTGGTATTTCACCCCAAATGAAATATCCTAATAATATTGCAAATACTAAATTTAAATATTTTGTTGGTGTAACTAATGATGCCTCAGCTATTCTTAGTGATACTGTAAGCAAAATATTTGCTACTGAACCAATTATGCCAGTAAAAATTAAAAGAAACAGATCAAATTTAGATGGCATAATCCAACCAAAAGGAAGTGTTGCTAAACCAACTATCATACTTAGTAAAGAAAAGTATAAGGCAATTCTATAATTAGGCTCTGTAGATGATAAGCTTCTAATGCTTAAGGCTACACATGCAAAGAAAATACAAAAAATTATTGGAAATAAATAATAAATATTTAATTCATCGTAAGCCGGTTTTACAATCATTAACATTCCAATAAACCCGATCAAAACTGCAGACCATCTTCTAATACCTACTTTTTCAGATAAAAAAAATATTGAACCTAACGTAACGAAAATTGGACCTCCAAAAGTTAAACTTACAACATCTGCTAGGGGTATCTCTCTCAAAGCAATAAAAAGTGCAACAATTGCTAGGGTGCCTGTTACAGCTCTGAAAGCATGTAATTTAGGTCTTGTAGTTTTATAAAAAGTTTTAAATTCACTCCTAGGTACCAGCATTAAAATTGGGATCAAACCAAAAAAAAATCTTGCAAATAACACTTCACCTACAGGAAACTGGTCTAACCATTTAACGCAAGCATCCATCATGGCAAAACATGCCACAGATGCAACCCCGTACAATACGCCTAATTGATTTCGTGTTAACAATTTAATATCCTCACAACTCTATATAATTACTTTATGAAGAAATGTACACTTGCTCTTGGTTGTTTTTGGAAACCTGAGGAAAACTTCAAAAACAAGCCGGGTATAATTGAAACAGAGGTCGGCTATGCTGGTGGATTATCCGATAAAGTTACATATGAGGAAGTATGTAAAGGGGATACTGGTCATGCAGAAGTTGTAAGGCTGACTTTTGATGAAAAAGTAATTTCATTTAAAAAAATTTTAGATTTATTTTTTAAAATGCACGACCCAACTCAAAAAGATATGCAATATCCAGATGTTGGCACTCAATATCGAAGTGAAATATTTTATGAAGATGATAGTCAAAAAGCTGAAGCTAAAGAAATTTTAGAAACATTTAACAAAGAGCTAAATGGAAAAATTCAAACTAATATTTCTCAACTCAAAAATTATTGCAAGGCTGAGGAATATCATCAAAAATACTTAGAAAAAAATAGATAATGAGACAGCTTGTTACTACAGAATGGCTAGAAAAAAATATTAATAAAGTGAAAATATTAGATGCCACTTGGTGTTTACCTAATTCAGGTAGAAATGCTGAGGATGAATTTAAAGAAAATCATATTAAGAACTCAATATTTTTTGATATTGATAAAAATTCGAGTCAAAACTCTTCATTACCACATATGCTACCTTCAAATAAAGAATGGGAAAATATTCTTTCTAATTTGGGCATAAATAATTCTGATCATGTAATTATTTATGACAATTCAAATGTTTTTAGTTCATGCAGAGTTTGGTATACTTTTATTTACTTTGGACATAATTCTGATCTAGTTTCAGTCTTAGATGGAAATTTTAAAAAATGGCAAAAAGAAAATAGAGCTGTATCAAAAGAAATAGCAAAAATTTCTAAAACTAATTACGAAGCTGAAGAAAATTTATCTATGGTAATAAGTAAAGCTCAAGTAAAAAAAAACATATTGAATAAAAAATTTCAATTAATAGATGCAAGAAGCAACGAGAGATTTTTAGGTTTACAGCCTGAACCACGACAAGGATTAAAAAGTGGTCACATTGAAGGATCTATTAATTTACATTTTCAATTACTTTTAAATGAGGATAGAACTTTAAAAAAAAAAGAAGAGTTAATTAAGATTTTTGATGCGAATAAAATAGATAAAAATAAAGATATTGCTTTTACATGCGGATCTGGAGTTACGGCGTGTATTTTAGGACTAGCTAATTCTATTATAAGTGGTAAAAAACCTATTATCTATGACGGCTCATGGTCGGAGTACGGATTAGATTAAAAATGAAAGCATCATCAAAATTAAAAGCTTTTCTAATCATTTTCTTGATTGCTATTTTTGCAATTATTGCTGCTAGGCATTTTATTGGTTTACACTTTAAGAAAAAATTCAGCGTAAGGCCTGCACCGGGTGTAATCGTCGAAAAAGTTGAAAAATCTTTATTTTACAAAAGCATAGAAACTTTTGGGACCGCAATAGCGCAAAATTCAAAAACTTACAGAATAAAAACTAATGAAGTTTCTGGAAAATTAAACATTGACAATAGATTTGTAAAAAAAGGTGAAATAATCCTTAGGCTCGTAAGTGGAGAGGAGATTATTGCAGATTTTGAGGGGAAATTAGGTAAAAGAGAAATTGCTCAAGGAGTTTTAGGTTCAGAGAGTTTAATAGTAACTTTAGATGATTTAAAAAAAATAGTAATAGATATAAAAGTTCCAGAGAATTATGTAAGTATATTAAAACCAGGATTAAAAGCAGAAATAACAAGTTCAGCATTTAAGAAAGCTTTTAAGGGAAAAATTCAAACTATTAGCTCAAGAATAGATCCCTCAACGAGATCGATTTTATCTAGAATTATAGTTGATAATTCTAATTTCGATATCATTCCAGGGCAATTAATGACAGTAAAAATTATATATGATGAAATAAACCAAATTGGAGTTCCTGAAAGCGCTGTCACTATTCAAGGAAGTACAGCTTTTGTTTACACAGTAAGAGACGAAACTGCCGAAAAAAAAAACATTAAAATTGGTAAAAGAAACTTTGGAAAAGTTTCTGTTGTCTCAGGAATAAATGAAGGCGATCTTGTTATTACTGAAGGAGTCTCGAAAGTAAGAAATAATGCTAAAATCAAAATTATAAATCCAAGAAATTAAATGTTTTTAACAGACCTATCTATCAAAAGACCTGTCGTGGCTTCAGTAATGAGCTTAGTATTAGTGATATTTGGTCTTGTAACTTTTCAAGAAATTCCAACTGATGAACTACCTAATGTGCAACCTCCTGTGGTAACTATTCAAACTGAGTATAGAGGTGCATCGGCAGAAATTGTTGATACTCAAATAACTCAAAAAATTGAGGACTTTGTTGGAGGAACACCCGGACTAGAAACAATAGATTCATTTAGTGAAGATGAAAGTTCAAGAATTACACTTACATTTGAGACGAGTTTAAATTTAGATGACGTTGCTAACGATGTAAGAAGCTCTGTATCTAGAGTGCTTGATAATTTGCCAGACGGTGCGGAACAACCTGAAATTTTTAAACAAAGTGCAGGTATGAGAACTACTATGTGGTTATCATTCAACTCTGAAACGATGACTGATTTAGAATTAACTGATTACGCCGATAGATATTTAACTGATACTTTTTCTACTGTTGATGGCGTAGGCAGAGTTCGCCTTGGTGGTCAAAGAGAGCTCTCACTAAGAGTTTGGTTAGATCCAATAGCTTTAGCTGCAAGAGATCTTACTACTCAAGACGTTGAGGCAGTTCTTAGACGAGAAAATACAGAGTTCCCAGCTGGGCGAATTGAGTCAAGGGATATCGATCTAACTATAAAACTCGATAAAGCTTATAAAGAGGTTGAGAATTATAAAAATCTGCCACTAAAAAGAGCTAAGGACGGTTCAATCATAACATTGTCAGATGTTTCAAGAGTTGAATTAGGAGCTGAGTCCACAAGAACTCTTTTTAAAGGTAACGGTAAGCAAGTTGTTGGAATAGGGATATATCAACAATCTGATGCAAACACCATCGCGGTAGCTAATGGGATCAAAAAAAAGATAAAAGAACTTAAACCTAGCTTACCACCAGGCACTACGTTAGAGGTTTCATTTGATAGAAGTAATTATATAAAATCTGCTATTAAAGAAGTTTACAAAACGCTGATCATTGCATTAATACTAGTGACTATTATTATTTATCTATTTCTAGGCAACCTTAGAGCCTTGGTTGTCCCTTTAATTGCTTTGCCTGTTTCATTAATCTCAACTTTTTTATCAATTTATATTTTTGATTTTTCAATTAATCTTTTTACTTTGATGGCCTTAGTACTAGCTATCGGTATTGTGGTTGATGATGCCATCGTAATGCTTGAAAATATAGTGAGAAGGATAGAGTTAGGAGATACACCTTTAGTTGCAGCTTACAAAGGTGCTAAACAGGTATCTTTTGCAATAATAGCTACAACTGTTGTATTAGTAGCAGTATTTGTTCCTCTAATTTTTATTAAAGGTATTACAGGAGTTCTTTTTACTCAAACAGCAATTACTCTTGCGTCGGCTGTAATTATTTCAAGCTTTGTTGCTTTATCATTAAGTCCAATGTTGGCTAGTAAATTTTTACAAAAAAATATGCAAAAATCAAAAATTGTTTTAAAATTTGAAAAGTTTTTAAAAGATCTCACTTATCTTTATAAAGTTTCACTATTAAATTGGATTAAGAAAAGAAAAACAATAACTATTTTTTTGTTTGGTACTCTTGCATTAACAATATTCTTTTTTAATTTTGCTAAAAAAGAATTAATTGCTCCTGAAGATAGGGGAGCATTTTTTGTAATCGTAAAAGCTCCACAAGGATCTGGTTTTAATTTTACCAAAGATAGAGCAGAAGAAATTGAGAAATTGTTACTTCCAAGTGTAGGTGAAGGTGAATATAGAAAACTAATCATGCGAGTTCCAGGTTTTGGAAAATCAGCTAAACAAGTAAATAGTGGTTTTATAATTGTTCTTTTAGAACCTTGGGCTAAAAGAGATCGTCATGGAGTCGAGATAATGAGAGAGTCTTTTGGAAAAATTGCGAGAGTGCCGGGTGTTTTAGCTTTTCCAATAATGCCTCAGGGAATAAGGACTGGCGGAATAGAAAGTCCAGTTCAATTTGTTGTTTTGGGTAACACATATGAACAATTGATTGAGTGGAAAGAGATAATTAAAAAAGAAGCAAGAAAAAATCCTGGTCTTACCTCTATTCAAGATGACTTTGATCTGAACAAACCTCAATTAAATGTAAAAATAGACCAAAAAAAAGCTGCTGATCTAGGAGTTTCTACAGAAGATATAGGGAAAACTATAGAAACAATTTTTGGTTCAAAAAGGGTTACAAACTTTACAAGAGATGGAAAAGAATATTCTATAATTTTGCAAGGTGATATCAAAGATAGACAAGAGCCAGATAGCATAAGTAAAGTTTTTGTGAGATCTAAAAACAATGGAAAGCTTGTATCTGTATCAAACTTAGTTGCATATGATGAAGAGGGACAGTCACCATTCTTAGCAAGATACAATAGACAAAAAGCAGTTACTATCTCGGCAAGACTTGTTGGAGATTATTCGCTTGATGAGGCTCTAAAGTTTTTAGTAGGTGTTGTAGAACAAAATACACCTCAAGCAAAAATTGCTTATAAAGGCGAGAGTGAAGAGTATAAAAAAACTAACACTGAACTTTATGTAATATTTGCTTTAGCATTAATTACTGCATACCTAGCCATGAGTGCTCAATTTGAAAGCTGGAGGCATCCACTGACAATTATGTTAACTGTTCCTATGGCTATTCTTGGTGGATTAATTGGTTTACTAGTAGTTGGGTCTTCATTGAATGTTTATAGTCAGATAGCATTAATTATTTTGATCGGTCTCTCAGCTAAAAACGGTATCCTAATTGTAGAATTTGCTAATCAGTTAAGAAAGGAAGGAAAAAATTTAGAAGTTGCCGTTTTTGAAGCTGCCGCAATCAGGCTAAGACCTATTCTCATGACAAGCATCTCAACAATTATTGGAGTTTTACCACTTATTCTTGGAACTGGACCTGGTGCTGCAAGTCGATTAACTGTTGGTATAACAATTTTTGGTGGAATGTTATTCTCAACATTTTTTACTCTTTACGTAATTCCTACTGTTTATACAATTGTTGGAAAAGGAACCAAGAGGATTGATGCTGTTGAAATTGAGTTACAGAAACAGCTTAAAAAATAATATATTTGTTTTTATCTAGATTTTTTTTGCAAAGCGTTAATTGTTTTCTATATTTGCTTGCCATGTCCTTCACTGAATTTGCATAAATTATTGCTTTTTTATCTTTGGTATAGTTTTTATAATCTCCCCAACCCTTATAATAAGCCAAATACTGTCTATAAGGATCTCTTTTTGAAATTCTTAAAATTTTATTTGTTTTGTGGATGTACCATCCTATAAAATCTACCGAGTCTTTGAATCTTGCTCTTGTAGCTAGTGGATTATTTGTTTCTCTTTTGTATTGTTCCCAAGTTCCTTTGACTGCTTGGGAATATCCAAATGAAGATGAGGGTCTTTTAAATGGAATTACTTTAAATAATTTAGTTCTTGGAGGTTTTGCAAGCCAATTAAAATCACTTTCCTTTTTTACAAATGCTAGTTGTATATGAATAGGAGCTCCCCATTTTTCGTAGGAAGCCTTGGAATGTTTGTACCACAGATATCTTTCTTCAAAGATAGCACAACTATTTTGAGTATTTTTTGGAATCGACGAACAGGCACCTAAAATAAAAAAAATTAAAATTAATATTATTTTTTTAAAATGAATCACTTTGTATTTTATACTAAAAATTAGTTAAGCTTTCTCCATTTTTCTGGACTCATAAACTTCCCTTGCCATAATCCTAGTTTGTTTTCTTTAGCAAAATCTTCATCTGGTATATATTTTTTTGAGTATCTTCTATATGCTATTGCATATCCATTTCTTACCATCCACTGATTTAAGTTTGTTTTTTCCTTATAACATGTAGCAATATATCTTTTGTATCTGTCTTTAGTTGTAAATATACATTTTATTTCTGATCCACGAATTTTGCTTTTTAACTTTTCTTTTGAAACTTTCCCACAGTTATAATCTTTGTAAAATGTGAAACCAATCATAAATGAAATTTTTAAAGACTCTTTTTTACATTTTTGTCTCATTTCTGGAGCGTCTATACCTTCTAATCTGAATTTATTTTCGTTTATATGAACAGTATCTCCATCTACAATTTTTGGAATACCAGATATTTCTTCTGCTATTGTATTAGAAAAAAAAATCAAAAATAAAATAATAATACGTAAATACATTTAGTTCCTAGTTTTCCTAAAAAGTTTTAATATAAAATAAGCTAATAATACTCCCAAGCTATTTGCATATAAATCATTAAGTTCAAATGCTCTATTAGGAATAAAATAATGAAATAATTCCAAAATTATTGAAATCAAGAATAAAAAAGGAAAGCTATTTATAAATTTTTTTTGATTGCTTCGAAATATAAAACCCAAAATACTTAGGTAGAAAAAGAATACTAGGTGATTAATAGAAGTTCCTATTGGATTTGAAATAAAATCAGGTTGTTTACCTAAATTTCCATATAAAAAGTAACCAATTAAACTTCCTGGGAACAGATAAAGAATTAATAGAACTATAAATGAAAAATAGAATAAATATTTCGAAATGGAGAAGAAAATATTTTTCATTTAGATTTTTATATAGTACATAATAACTTAATTAAATTATATGAGTAAACTAATCTTAACAAGACATGGCCAAAGTACCTGGAATGCTGAAAATAGATTTACGGGCTGGGTAGATGTTGATCTTTCAGAGAAAGGCAAAGAGGAAGCTAAAAAGTCAGGTGAGTTAATAAGAGAATTAAATATCAAAATAAATATTAGTTATACTTCTTACCTTAAAAGAGCGATTGAAACGCTCACAATTGTCTTAAAAACTTTGAATTTACCTATGAAGTTTAATACTTCTTGGGAATTAAATGAGAGACATTATGGTTCATTAACAGGTTTAAATAAGGAGGAAACAAGAAAGAAAATTGGTGAAGAACAATTTAAAAAGTATAGAAGATCTTGGGACGTAGCACCTCCTCTCTTAGCTAAAGATAGTAAATACCTTGAAAATTTCAGCCCTTTAAACAGCGGAATACCCAAAAACAAAATTCCTTTGACAGAATCCTTAAAGAATACTTACGAAAGAGTTATTCCTTTTTATGATATTGAAATAAATAAGAATTTGAAAAATGGAAAAAATATTTTGATATCAGCTCATGGAAATTCATTGAGAGCATTGTGTAAATATCTCTTTAAGATTTCAGACACAAAGATTAATGAACTAGAAATTCCAACAGGAAATCCACTTATAATCGAATTTGATAATCAATTAAAAATTCAAAAATATTTTTATCTAGATGCTTCTAGGGCAAAAAAAATAATATTTAATCAATAGAACTTGAGGTAGATATTTTTTCAAACATTTCTATGGTGTTTAAATGATAAAATTTTTGATTACTTTCCAATCCCCCAAGATTATTTTCACTCATTAATTTAGTCCAAACTTCATTCATAGAAAAAATATTTTTATTTAAAAAGGCTAAATTATCATTTTTCATGATTTGTAAGCCAGTAAAAATAAATTGGTTATTTTCATCTTTAGAAATTAAATTATTTTTTAAATTAAAGTCACCTTTAAAAGAATTATCCAATGATAATTCTTTTCTAACCAATAATAAACAGGGTCTTTGATTTTTGAAATACTCTTTTTCTAAAGATTTTACTTCTTCAGAATATTTATCACTCCAAATCGTATCTGGATTAATTACAAAAAAAGGATTATTCTTAAATTCTTTTGCCCCCTTTTTCACACCACCACCAGTATCTAATAATAAATCTTTTTCATTTGATATTTTAATTTTAACATCTGATTTAAGATCTGAGATAAGTTCTTCTACTTGATTAGCAAGATGATGAACATTAACAGTTATCTCTTCTACACCATGATTGATAAAAAGATTAATTGCTCTTTCAAGGAGAGTGCGGCCTCCTATTTCTAATAATGGTTTTGGTGTTTTAAGTGTTAAAGGCCGCATTCTCTTACCTAATCCCGCCGCTAAGATCATTCCGTATTTAATTCTCATAACTTATTAAATTTTTTTAATTTTTTGATTGATAAGTGTTTGTAAAATAAGGTTTTTAAATTCTTAAGAGCTGGATTTTGTAATCTTTTCTCAATAAGCGTCCATGTGTGAGGTAAAAACTTAAGATAATTATCTTTATTATCTCTTTTGTATAAACGCACAAATATTCCTAATATTTTCAAGTTTCTTTGAACCGACAAAATATCAAAGTCATTTTTTAATTTTTTAATTTGATCGTCCTTCAATTTTGAATTCTTATGATAAAAATTAAAAAGTTGATTTTGAAGTTTATTTGATAATTTTATCCTCACATCATCAATTAAAGATGATACATCGTACAAAGGATTTCCAATAATTGCATCTTGGCTATCGATTATTCCTAACTTATTTTTATTAATCATTACATTTGAAATATGAAAATCTCTATGCACAAAAGTATCATTTTTATAACTAAGTTTTTTGTAAACTTTATTTAATTCAGATCTTAGAATTTTTTTAGTTTTACTAATTTTTTTATTGCTTATAAAATATTTTAAATACCAATCAAAGAACAAATCTGACTCTTTATGAAGATTTGATATTGTATATTTTGGTATTTTGATTTTAAGTTTTTCAAATTTGTAATATTTTTTAACTTTTATTGTTTGTATCTTTATTAATAAATTTATCAGTAATTTATAGCTGTTAAGTTTATTTTTTTTTGAAATTACATGATCGTAGAAAGATTTTTCTCCTAAATCAGAAATTTCTATCATATCATTTTTATAGTGATTACTTAATAATTTTGGAGCATTAATCATATTATTGTTAAGCACATTATTAATCACTGCATATACCGCAAGATTTTTAAATTTTTCCTTTTTAGCCGAGACAATGATTGAAGTTTTGTTATTTTTTTTTAGTCTATAAAACTCTCTAAAAGAAGCATCTCCAGAAATTTTTTTCAAATTATATTTCATTTTCAAAATTTTTCCATTTACCTAGTCCATGTATATTTATTTTTCTTTCATTATCGTTTTTTCCATACTCTAAATGAACCTCAAGTTTATCAGTCAATGGTGTTTTAATTAAGTCTGGCCATTCTACAATTTTAATTGTTTTTTCAATTTCAGAAAAAATACCAAGATGTTCCAATTCTTCGGCTTTTTTTATTCGATAAAGATCATAATGCATAATTTTTAGATCTTTAATTTCATATTCGTAAAGTAAGTTGAATGTGGGACTTAGCACTTCTGTTTCTTTAAGTCCTTTTTGGCTTTGTATGTTATTAATTAAATGTCTTGTGAGCGTAGTTTTCCCTACACCAATTTCACCAATTAAAAAAACGCAATCTCCATTTTTTAATTTTTGTGAAATTTTTTTTGATATTTGCTTTAAATGCTCTAAAGATTTAACAATCATTAGCTACTATTAGTAGCGATAAGTATCCGGCTTAAAAGGTCCTGATGGTTTAACGCTAATATAATCTGCTTGTTCTTTTGACATTTTTGTTAGTTTTGCACCAACTTTTTCTAAATGAAGCATTGCAACTTTTTCATCAAGATGTTTCGGTAAAACGTATACTTTATTCTCATATTTATTTGAATTATTCCATAGCTCAATTTGTGCGATTACTTGGTTTGTAAATGAAGCACTCATAACAAAACTAGGATGTCCTGTGGCACAACCCAAATTAACTAGTCTGCCTTCGGCTAAAAGGATAATTCTTTTCTTACTAGGTAATTCAATTTCATGGACTTGAGGTTTAATTTCATCCCATTTGTAATTTTTTAATGCCTCTACTTGAATTTCATTATCGAAGTGACCAATGTTACACAAAATAGCTCTGTCCTTCATATTTCTCATATGGTCAGCCGTAACAATATCTTTGTTACCAGTAGCAGTGACAACAATATCTGCTTGTTTAATTGCATCTTCCATTAAGACAACTTCGTAACCCTCCATGGCTGCTTGTAAAGCACATATTGGATCTGTTTCAGTAACCATAACCCTAGCGCCTGCCTGACGCAAAGAAGCAGCACTTCCTTTTCCTACATCTCCAAAACCTGCAACAATCGCCACTTTACCTGACATCATTAAATCTGTCGCTCTTTTAATACCATCAACTAAACTCTCTCGACAGCCATATAGATTATCGAATTTTGATTTTGTTACTGAGTCGTTCACATTGAATGCTGGTATGAGTAATTGATTATTAGACTCCATTTTTTTTAATGCTAACACGCCAGTAGTCGTCTCTTCAGAAACACCCTTAACTTCTTTCAACATGTCCTTATAATCTTTATGCATTAAACCTGTTAAATCTCCTCCATCATCTAAAATCATATTTGGTTTCCAATTTTTCTTACCTTCAATTGTTTGCTTAACACACCACCAATATTCATCCTCGGTTTCACCTTTCCAAGCAAATACTGGTATACCTGCCTTAGCTATTGCAGCAGCGGCATGATCCTGTGTAGAAAAAATATTACATGATGACCATCTTACCTCGGCACCAAGGTCAACTAATGTCTCTATTAGTACAGCTGTTTGGATCGTCATATGTAGACAACCTAAAATTCTAGCACCCTTTAATGGTTTTTTTCCTTTATATTCTTTTCTTAATGCCATTAAACCAGGCATTTCGGTTTCAGCTAAAGAAATTTCTTTCCTGCCGAAATCTGCTAAATTTATATCTTTTACTTTATAATCTTGTTCCATTTTGAAATTGTTAATATCAATATAAACCTATCTTATCAAGAAAGATCACTAAGAAAATTTTGGAAGTAATACTTCTACTTGAGCTCCTTTAGTGTTTATTCTATTTGATGCGGCTATAGTGCCTTTATGCAGTTCGACAATATTCTTCACAATATTTAGCCCAAGCCCTGAATGTTTCCCAAAGCTTTTGGGTCTATTGCTATAAAATCTCTTAAATATTTTTTGAGGAGAGGTCTCTGAAAATCCGGGTCCCTCATCTTTAATTGTCATAACGAGATTTTTTGTTGTCTCAGCTATACTGATTTCAATTTTTTGATTATTTTGACTAAAAGAAATAGAATTATCCAATAAATTTGCTATTACCTGTTCTAACCTATTTTCTATTCCCAAAATGTACTTTCCGTTTTTTGAACTTATCTTTTCTTTAATCTTTATTTCAATTTTTTTATTTTGATTGCTCAAATCTTGTTTGAAATCTTCAACGACGTTATTAATTACTTCCATTAAATTAATTTTACTCATTTTTTCTCTTGATAAAGAAGCTTCATCTTTTAGCATTTGAGAATAGTCAGTAATCAATCTTTCTATTCGTTCTACATCATGATTAATTATTTTTAAAAGTTTTTCACTTTCGTTTTTCTCAGTTGTTTTATCAAGAAGTTCAGAAGCACTTTTAAGAGATGCGAGGGGATTTCTTATCTCATGTGCTAGATCATTTGAAAATGTTTCAGCTCTGTTTGTTCTATGTTGCAATTCTTTTGTCATTTCATCAATTGACATTGTAAGCTTTCCTATTTCATCATCTCTAACAAAAACTTTCTTTATACTAATACTCTCGGAGGATTTTTTTTTAATAGAGTCACTATATTTAACCAGAAGACCGATAGGTTTAAGAATATATTTATTAAGAAACATTGAAAAAATTAAAATTACAAGTGCTACTGCAAAAACAGTTCTTATAATAAAATCTTTCCTCTCTTTAACAGCATTAATTATGTCGTTTGCTTGTTCTGAAACTAATATAAAGCCAATATTTTGATCTTTAAGATTTATTTCACTCAAAGTTTTTACAAAAAAATCATTTTTGTTAACCTCAGATAATGTGAGTGGAGTACCCTTATACTTTTGTAAGATTTTCTTGAGAGAGTCGTCACTTTTTTCATTAGATTTTTCAAAAGAAGGTTCATTAGTTGACTTTTTGCCACCTATAGTCTCCTCAATAATAACGTCAGATCTTGAAAAAACATTTTGATCTAAATCTAAAATATTTGTGTCTCCAATGAGTTTTCCTGATAAATCGTAAAATTGTACTCTATCTAAACTTTGAAATAGAAATCTTGTGGACAGTAAAAATGTTCGAATTCCTTCTTCGCTGTAGTTTACATTAAGTCTTTTTAAGTGGTCTACTGTATTGCTAATAATAATTTTATGATCAGTTGCTCTTTTTTTTACTAAGTTTGGTTGAATAGCTTTAAGATAAAATATTGTGAATAATCCTAGTATAGAAAATGTAGTTAAGTTAAATAATAAAAATTTTTTAAGAATTGATGCTGTTTTTTTTGGTTTCATTAACTAACATTCCATCTATACCCGCTTCCATATCTAGTTTCAATTGCTGAAAACTTTTCATCTACTTTTTTGAACTTTTTTCTAATTCTTTTTACGTGACTATCAATAGTTCTATCCTCAATTTCAGTATTTTCTTTATATGCGATGTCCATTAAATGGGCTCGTTCTTTAATAACTCCTGGTCTTTTTGCTAACTCTTTGACTATTAAAAATTCTGTAGTTGTCAACTTATCTGGCAAAGGTTTTCCACCCCATTCGCACTCTAATTGAGCTGGGTCTAACTTCAGTTTTCCATGAGTAATTATATTTTTTGTATCATCAGTAACATTATTTTTTTTTCGTAACTGAACCCTAATTCTCTCAATTAAGACTTTCGTTGAAAATCCTCCAGATTTCTTCACAAAGTCGTCTGCTCCTAGTTTTAACCCTAGTAATTCATCTACTTCTTCATCTTTTGATGTTAAGAAAATTATTGGAATTGACATTTTCTTCTTTAATTTTTTTAAGAGCTCCTCACCGTCCATTCTTGGCATTTTAATGTCTAAAACCGCTAAATCCGGAGGATTTCTTGTTAAACCAATTAAAGCAGACTCCCCGTCGATATAAGTTTGAACTTTAAAACCTTCTCTTTCTAAGGCCATACTTATTCCAGTAAGTATGTTTCTGTCATCGTCAACTAAAGCTATTGTGTGTGCCATACGTTTATTTTCATAATCTTAATGTCAAAATTTAGGCGATCAATGTGCTTCTCCCCAATTATTGCCAGAATTAATACTTACCTCCAAAGGAATAGAAAACATATGGTGTTCAGAACTTGAAACCGAAACCATTGCATCTTTAATTAATTTTTTTACTTTATTTTCATTTTTCCTAGAACATTCAAAAATTAGTTCATCATGAATTTGAAGTAACATTTTTGCCATTTTGTTTTGTTCCAAAGTGTTATCAATCTTAATCATTGCGAGTCTAATTATATCTGCTGCGGAACCTTGTATTGGAGCATTGATTGCAGCTCTTTCTTGAAAGCTTCTAACACTAAAATTTTTATCATTAATGCCTCTTAAATGAATTCTTCTGCCGAAGATATTTGTAACAAATCCCTGCTTTCTACAAATTTTAACAGTTGTTTGCATGTAATCTTTTATTTCAGGGAATTTTTTAAAATAAGAATTTATAAATTGTTGAGCATCATCATTTGAAACTGATATTTGTTTAGCAAGACCATACTGTGTAATGCCATAAATAATTCCAAAATTAATTGCTTTTGCTTTCCTTCTTTGATCCTCTGAAACTTTATTCATTGGTAGGTTAAAAACTTGGCTTGCTGTGAGGTTATGGATATCTTGATTTTCTTTAAAAGCTTTTTTTAATTCTTTGACATCTGCCATATCAGCGAGAATTCTCATTTCAATTTGATTGTAATCGGCAGAAATTAAAATATTATCTTTTTCCGCAACAAACGCCTTTCTTATTTCTTTTCCGTCGGAAGTTTTTATTGGTATATTTTGTAAGTTTGGATCACTAGAAGCTAGTCTACCAGTATTTGTAGCTGCTAGAAGAAATGACGTATGAACTCTATTTGTATCTTTGTTAATATGGTCTTGAAGAGCATCAGTGTAGGTACTTTTTAACTTTGAAACTTGTCTCCATTCTAATACTAAATTAGGAAATCTATGGCCTGTCAAAGCTAAATCCTCTAATATTTTAGCGCTTGTAGCCAAACTACCCTTTTTTGTTTTTTTCAATTTTGCAATTTTAAGATCATTATAAATTATTTCACCAAGTTGTTTAGGAGATCCAATATTAAATTCTTTTCCAGAAATTTTATAAATTTCTTTTTCTATTTTTATCAATCTTGCCTCAAATTTTTTTGATAATACTTTTAAATAATTATCATCTACCTTGACTCCACAGGTCTCTAATTTGGAGAGTATCTTAATCATAGGTTTTTCAAAAATTTCATAAATTTTATTGAGTTTTTCCTTTTCTACTCTTTCAGACAAAATTTGATATAATCTCAAAGTTACATCTGCGTCTTCAGCTGCATATTCTGTAGCTTTGTCCAAATCTACTTCTGAAAATTTTAATTGTTTTTTTCCGGTTCCTACAAGATCCTTGTAAGAAATGGTTTTATGACCAAGATGTAATTCTGATAAAGTATCCATGTTGTGTCGATTATTTCCTGCATCTAATGTATATGAAAGCAACATTGTATCCTCAATCGAAGTTAGCTCGACACCAGATTTTTTAAATATTATATAATCATATTTTATATTTTGACCCACCTTTTTTATGCTTGGATCTTCTAAAATTGGTTTCATTTTTTTAATAACTAAATCTCTACTTAAACATTTATTTTTTTTATGTCCTACAGGTATATAGAAAGATTTATTAGGGGCATAACTCACTGAAATACCAATAAGTTCGGCCTCTTGAGGATTTAATGAAGATGTTTCTGTGTCTACTGAAATAATGCTTTTTGTGTCTAAATCCTTTATCAATTTATCTAGATCTTTTTCTACGATTATTTTTTTATATTGTTTCGTACTAATTTTTGTTCCTATTATTGATTTATTTTCTAAACTAAATTTTTTTTCTCCTGGTTCACCATAAAAACTGATCGCTTGACTTAACAATCTATTAAACTCCATATCTCTTAAAAAAGTGTAAAGTTTGTCTTTATCAATTTCTTTTATCAAAAATTCATTTGGATCATTTTTTATTGGAACATCATCTTTTAAAGTTACTAATTTTTTACTTAGTAAAGCTTTATCCTTATTAGCTATTAAAGTTTCTCTCCTTTTGTTTTGTTTAATTTCAGATGCTTTATCAAGTAGAGTATCTAAATCTTTATATTTTTTAATAAGCTCTGCAGCAGTCTTAACTCCAATTCCTGGTACTCCTGGAATATTATCTGATGAATCTCCTGCAAGTGACTGGACATCTACTACTTGCTTGGGTTTCACACCAAACTTTTCTTCAACTTCTTTCTCTCCGATAACTTTGCTTTTCATTGGATCAAATAACCTTATCTTTGTTGAAACTAATTGCATCAAATCTTTATCAGACGAAATAACTGTGACTTTTGCTCCTGCATCAATAATCTTTTTTGAATATGTAGCTATTAAGTCGTCAGCTTCATAATTAATAAGTTCTATTGATGGAAGATTAAAAGCCTTGACCGATTTTCTTATATACTCAAATTGAGGAGCTAAATCATCTGGTGCCTCGGCACGGTTAGCTTTATATTCGCTATAAATTTCATTTCTAAAATTTTTCCTTGCTGAGTCAAAAATTACTGCAAAATGTGATGGTTTATTTTCTGAGTCATCAGACCTGACATCTTCTAAAAGCTTAAATAACATAGAGCAAAATCCACTTACCGCTCCAGTTGGAAGTCCATCGCTCTTTCTTGATAAAGGAGGTAGAGCATAATAAGCTCTAAAAATATATCCTGAGCCATCAACTAAATAAAAATGATCTGTTTTTTTTATTGTACTCATATATACATATTACATTGAATTTTAATCTATTTATAAAAAAGAATGAATAAATTTGCCTTAACTGTTGAGAATCTTACGAAGATATACTCAAACTCTAAAAACAAAAAACAAAACAAAGCATTAAATGAATTAAATTTTAATGTGAAACAAGGTGAAGTTTTTGGGCTGCTTGGTCCCAACGGAGCAGGAAAAACAACATTTTTAAGTATTCTAGGTGGCGCTGTTATAAAGACAAGTGGTAAAGTTAATGTGTGGGGTTTTGATTTAGATAAAAATCCTCGCCAGGTTAGGGCATCAATAGGAATAGTTCCTCAAGAAGTAAATCTAGATGCTTTTTTTAGTCCCAAAAAACTATTAGAACTTCAAGCTGGATTGTACGGAGTAACACGAAAAAATAGAATTACTGACTTGATACTTAAAATGGTATCGCTCCAGGATAAAGCTAATGCCTATTCTAGAAGTTTATCTGGAGGTATGAAAAGAAGATTACTTATTGCTAAGGCAATGGTACATCAACCACCAATTCTAGTTTTAGACGAACCCACTGCTGGCGTGGATGTTGAACTTAGAAATAACTTATGGGAAAATGTAAAAGAGCTTAATAACGAAGGTGTTACGATAATATTAACTACGCATTATCTTATCGAAGCTCAAGAAATGTGTGATCGAATAGCTATTATTGATAAAGGTAATTTAGTTGCATTAGACACTACTGAAAGATTGCTAGAGCGAATAAAAACTAAAAAAATTAACTTTAAAGTAAAAAATATTGATTTAGGAGGAAAATTATTTATTGAAGGTGCAAAGTTTAAAATAATAAACAAAAACACAGTTTCAGTTACATATGAAAAAAATTCTCTAGATTTTAGCGAGATAGTTAATTATCTAAATAAAAATAACATTGAAATTAAGGATATTTCCACTGAAGACGGCGATTTAGAAGATGTTTTTGTACAATTAACAAAACACTAGATTTTAGTTTAAAAAAAGCTAAATTAAGTTAATGGAATTTGTAAAAAGTTTAAAACAAGCAAAATTTATAAAATATATATTTGTCACTTTGATTGGTTCAATACTTTTGGCAATATCTTCTAAAATTAAAATCCCTTTTTATCCTGTGCCGATGACGATGCAAACATTTATTGTATTGCTGATAGGTATCACTTTGGGTTGGAAACTTGCTGTAGCTACAATTTCATTATACTTGTTTGAAGGTATTATAGGCTTACCGGTTTTTTCGGGCACACCTGAAAAAGGAGTTGGTTTAGTATATTTTGTAGGACCTACAATGGGTTACCTAATTGGTTTTATTGTTACAGGATATTTAGCTGGTAAATTTATTTACGATAACAACTTAATCAAAACTTTTTTAAAACTAAGTTTAGCAACAAGTTTTATTTATATTTTAGGAATGCTTTGGTTAGGAAGTTTGATTGGTTGGGAAAAACCAATATTTAAGCTTGGAGCTCAACCTTTTTTATTGGCTGAGTTATTTAAAATTTTGATTGCAACTTTAATGGTAAAACAGTTTAAAAGATTTAGGAAATTTATTTAAATTTATCTTGGAGACCTTTTAGAGAGAATTCTTTGCAATGTTCTTCTGTGCATCTTAAGTCTTCTAGCTGTTTCTGAAACATTTCTGTTACATAATTCAAAAACTCTATGAATATGCTCCCACTTTACTCTATCAGCTGACATTGGATTTTCTGGAGGTTTTGCTTTCGACTCAGGCGAGGCTAACAATGCAGCCTCAACATCATCTGCATCAACAGGTTTGGCTATATAATCGATAGCTCCATCTTTAACAGCTGCTACAGCTGTGGGTAGATTCCCGTAACCCGTTAACATTACAATTCTGCTTTCTTTTTTGTTTTTGTATAATTCTTTTACTACGTCCAGACCGCTTCCATCTTCTAATCTCAAGTCTACTACTGCAAAGGCCGTAGGGGCTGTTTTAGCTATGTTAAGTCCTTCAGCAACGGTTTTAGCCTCTTTTACTTGAAAACCTTTCTTTTCCATAGCTCTAGCAAGTCTTCCTCTCAGCGGGTCGTCATCATCAAGAATAAGAAGTGATTTATCAGCAAAGTCTGCTAATTTAAGCTGCTCTGGGACGTTTTTTTGTGACCTCATGAGACCTCATATAGGTACTGTTGAAAAAATTTCAACACGACAAAAATGTCCTTTTTTCCTTTACATAAAGTAAAAAAAACCTTAAATGCGAAATAAATAAGGTTTTTTTTATTAAATTTTTTAAAAAATCTTTGTGTAATTTAACGTGAGGGACACATGAAATGGGAAAATTTAAAACAGTTAACGAATTAGTTAACTCACTACAACCAGATTACCCCGTATACTGTATACGGCTTAACGAGATTAAAAAATCTGTAAAATTTTTTAAAGATAATTTTCCAGGTAAAGTTCTGTATGCAGTTAAAACGAATCCAAACGAAAAAATTATCAAACAAATTATTAATAACGGGATTGATGAATTTGATGTCGCCTCCCTAAATGAAATTAAACTAATCAAAAAAATAAAACCTGAAGCTAAATTACATTTTATGCATACTATTAAAAGTAAAGAGAGTATTGCATCAGCATACCTAGATTACGGAGTTAAAAGTTTTTCCTTAGATAGTAAAGATGAATTGAGAAAAATTTTAGGGGCAACTAATCAAGCAAAAGATTTAGAATTATTTGTTAGAATTGCAATTTCAAATGAGCATGCAGAAATAGATCTATCAAGAAAATTTGGTGCTCTTCCATCAGAGGCTTTGGGATTGGTGAGATTGTGCAATGAGCATTCTAAAAAGCTTGGAATAAGCTTTCACGTTGGCTCTCAATGTATGCATAAAATTTCTTACTCAAAAGGAATTCGTGAGATAGGAAATATAATTAAAAAAACAAAAATAATTCCTAATACTATCAATGTTGGTGGAGGTTTTCCATCAATATATCCAGATTTAAATCCTGAGCCATTAATTAATTACATGAATGAAATTAAAAAGGAACTTAATAATCTGAAACTGAGTAAGTTACCTGAAATTATATGTGAACCAGGGAGAGCGCTAGTTGCAGAGAGCGGATCTACAATTGTCAAAGTTATTTTAAGAAAAAAAAATAATCTTTACATCAACGATGGTACTTATGGATCTTTATTTGATGCAGGCGGGCCAAATTTTGTTTTACCAACGAAAATGATTACATTTGGCAGAGTCCAGTCTAAAAAATTGACTGCATTCAGTTTCTTTGGGCCAACATGTGATGGTTTGGATTATATGAAAGGTCCTTTTTTGTTACCTAATAATATTAAAGAAGGAGACTATATAGAGTTAGGTCAGCTTGGGGCATACAGTCTTACTTTCAGAACAAACTTCAATGGTTTTTATTCAAATGAAATTCACGAATTAAGTGACAAACCAATTATATCTATGTACGATGATACAAATGATAAAGTCGGTTCTTTAGTAGCTTAATGAATAAAAAAAATAGTCCAAATATCGGACACAATAAAAAATCTCTACTCAACTCTCCCATTGAACATATTGATATAAAATCTTTTGATGCTCGTAAAATTATTGATGGAATGAGTAAAATGTCTTTTACCTCAAGAGATACAGCTAGAGCAGCAGGCATTTATAATGAGATGCTTGAGGATAAAAATTGTTCAATTTTTTTAACAATAGCAGGATCAACTTCTGCAGGCGGATGTATGGATTTATATACCGATTTAGTAAAACATAATATGGTTGATGCTATTGTGGCTACAGGGGCCTCAATCATTGATATGGACTTTTTTGAAGCTCTAGGTTTTAAGCATTATCAAGGATCTCAGTTTCAAGATGATACTGAATTAAGAAATAACTATATTGATAGAATATATGACACATACATAGATGAGGAGGAGTTACAAGCATGTGATAAGATTATATGTGAAATTGCTAATTCACTAAAACCAAAACCATATACATCACGAGAGTTTATAAAAGAACTTGGAAAATACCTAAAAAAAAATGCAAAAAAGAAAGACTCATTAATAGAATCGGCTTATGACAACAATGTTCCAATTTTTTGCCCAGCTTTTACTGACAGTTCTGCAGGATTTGGACTTGTAATGCACCAAGAACAGAATCCTAAAAATCATATTACTATTGACTCTATAAGAGAGTTTAGAGAGTTAACTGAAATTAAACTCAAATCTAAACAGTCGGGATTATTGATGGTTGGAGGTGGAGTTCCTAAAAATTTTATTCAAGATACAGTGGTTTGTGCGGAGTTATTAGGTAAAAAAGTAGATATGCATAAGTACGCTATTCAGATAACTGTGGCAGATACAAGAGACGGTGCTTGCAGCAGTTCTACTCTAAAAGAGGCAAGCTCATGGGGTAAAGTAGATGTGACGAAGGAACAAATGGTTTTTGCTGAAGCTACAAGTGTATTACCCCTTATAGCAAGCGATGCGTATCATCGTAAGCATTGGCAGGCAAGACAAAAAAGAAATTTTCAAAATTTATTCAATTAAAATAAAATGAGTAAGACAAAGATAGCATTAGTGCAGATGAAAATGTCGTCTGATCCACAAAAAAATATCCAAAATGCAAAAAATAAAATTAAAATTGCAGCAAAAAAAGGAGCTAAAGTAATTTGTTTACCAGAGTTATTTTTAACAAAATATTTCTGTCAAGTTGAAAATCATAAAAACTTTAATTTAGCTGAAAAAATACCTGGACCTAACAGTCATTTGTTCTCTTTACTTGCTAAAGAACTCAAAATTATTTTGATCATTTCACTTTTTGAGAAAAAAACTTCTGGGCTTTATCATAATAGTAGTATTGTGATTAATGAAAAAGGCAAAATTTTAGGAAAATATAGAAAAATGCATATTCCTGATGATCCACAATTTTATGAGAAGTTTTATTTTACACCTGGAGATTTAGGTTTCAAATCTTTTAAAACTTCCAAAGGAAATTTAGGAACTTTAATTTGCTGGGATCAATGGTTTCCTGAGGCAGCAAGATTAACTGCACTTAAAGGAGCAGAAATTATTTTTTATCCGACTGCTATTGGATGGCATCCAAAAGAAAAAAGGAAATTTGGCAAGTCACAGCTAAACTCATGGCTCTCAATTCAGAGATCTCACGCAATAGCTAATGGTGTTTATGTTGCTGCAATAAATAGGGTAGGAACTGAAAAAGAAGGTAACAAAAAGATAGAGTTCTGGGGTAATAGTGTGATGTTTGATCCAAGTGGTAACATTGTAAAAAAAGCTAATTTAAAAGAAAATGTTTTAATTTGTGAAATTGATTTCAAAAAGATAGAGACATCCAGACAGCATTGGCCTTTTTTTAGGGATAGAAGAATAGACTATTATAAGGGACTACTTAAAAATCCAAGGGATGCCTAGAAAAATTAATTCCCTTTTTAGGATGCCCGCTGAGTGGGAAAAACAACAATCTACATTAATAGGATGGCCTTACAATAAAAGTGATTGGCCAGGTATGTTTCAAAATATTCCAAATGTATTTGCTAAAATAATTTCGAAAATTACCGAGTCTCAAAAGGTAAATCTTTTGATAAAAAACTCTACATCTAAGAATACTATAAAAAAATTACTTAAGAAAAATAATGCAAAAATACATAATGTAAAATTTATACTTTGTAAAACTGATAGAGTATGGATGAGAGATACTGGGCCAATATTTATTAAAGATAAAAAAAATAAAAATATTTTATTAAATTGGAAGTTTAATGGGTGGGCTAAATACAAAAATTATAGAGCAGATAATAAAGTCAACTTGAAGATTAAAAATCATTACAAAGGAAGAGTCATTAGTCCAAAGTTTAATAAGAAATCAATAGTTCTTGAAGGAGGGTCTATTGATGTAAATGGAAAGGGTTTATTACTTACAACAAAAGAATGCTTGTTAAGTAAAATTCAACAAAGGAATACTTTTTTAAAAATTAAGGACTATAATCATATCTTTAAAAAATTTTTTGGAGCAAAAAAGATTATTTGGCTTAATAAAGGGATAGAGGGGGATGATACCCACGGTCACGTTGATGATATCGCTAGGTTTGTAAAATTTAATAAAGTTTTTATTGCTTACGAAAATAATAAAAAAGATAAAAATTACAAAAATCTCAGTGAAAATTTTGAAATTTTAAAAAGAACTAAAATTAATTTCCCGAAAATAAAAATTAGAAAAATTCCAATGCCTAGACCTATTTATATAAATAAAGTGAGAGTTCCAGCATCATATCTTAACTTTTATATATTAAATAAATCAGTTTTGTTGCCTACATTCAAAGATCCAAAAGATAAGACAGTAATCAAAATTTTTAAAAAGGAGTTTAAAAATAGAAAAATTATTCCAATAGATTGTTCTGAATTAATTTGGGGTTTTGGAGCAATTCATTGTTTAACGCAACAGGAACCAAAATAAGTTTTACTTTTATAGTAAAATGTTTTTAGGAGACCAACTAATTACAACAGAAGCACCACCTAAATTTTTATCATCTTTAAATGATAGTTTTGCATTTTGTCTCTCTAATAAAGTTTTACCTAAGAAAGTTCCTAGGCCTAGACCTGAATTAGAGTTTATTTCTAATGAACTTGATTTTATATATGGCTCCCCTAAATTTTTAATTATATCTTTTGGAAATCCAGGTCCGTCATCATTCACCGAGATTTTAATTTCTTTATCATCACTCATTAAAAAAATATTAACTTTACTCTTTGAAAATTTAATAGCGTTGCCTATAAAGTTTCTTAAACCATAAATCATTTCTGCTGATCGTTGAATTTTAATTTTATTTTTATCATTATCAGAAACTAAAATAATTTCTTTAGAAGATGTTTCTTTAAAAGAGTTTATAATTTCTTCAAGTAAATCCTCTAATTTCGTTGAGCTAAAAAATTTGTCTTCCTCTATCTGTTTTTTTGAAATTCTCTTCAAGATTTCGCTACATCTTTTTGATTGACTAATTAATAGATCAATATCTTTAGAAAGCTCATTGTTATCTCCAATTTCTTTTTTTAATTCTTTTGCAACTACACTAATTGTAGCTAAAGGTGTTCCAAGTGAATGTGCTGCAGCTGCAGCTTGACCCCCTAAAGACTCTAATTCATATTCCTTATAAATCACCTCTTGAAGTTTTTTAAAAGCCTCCTCTGTTTTCTTTTTTTCGCCAGCAAAACGAATACCGAAATAACTTAAAAATATTAAGCCAATCAATATTGAGATAATTATTCCAATTTTATAAAAATTTGGAAAATGTAATAAATTCATATCTTCCCCTGGTAAAGGCAAATAAAAAAATGATATGGTTAATAAAAGTAATGATGTTATTAAACCTAAAATAATTGTTGTACCCATGCTTAGGAATGTTGAGGAAACGATAGCTGGTATCACAAGTAAGAAAGAGAAAGGATTAAAAATTCCTCCTGTCAAATAAAGAAGAGCAGATAATTGTATCAAATCGTATAAAAGAAAGGGAGCGGCATAAAAATCTTTTAATTGATTTATTTTAATACCGAATTGAAGATATAAATTTGTTGCTAATCCCAATGAAATGATCAAATAACTTTCTTGAATTGGAAGTGGTAATTTTAAATAGTAAAAAACTATGCTAATAGCTAAAATTTGACCAATAATGGCGATATACCTTAAAATTGTTAATGTATTTTTATCTAAGCTTAAGTTCTCTTTTGTTCGAAAAAGAGTTGATAAATTCATGATTTTTTAAATATCTAAATTTGTGACTTCTAAAGCATTATTAGTGATAAAGTCTTTTCTTGGTGCTACTTCATCGCCCATTAAAACCTCAATCATTTTCTGATCTTCTTTAGACTTATCTTTAGTCCCTTTGGTATATTGAACTCTTAACATTGTTCTATTTTCAGGATTTAGCGTTGTTTCCCAAAGTTCTTCGGGATTCATTTCGCCTAATCCTTTAAATCTTTGAATAGATAATTTTTCTCTCTGTTCTTGAAGAAACTTTTTGTACTCACTAGAACCTTTTTTTATTTTTTTATTAAATTTTACTGACTCTAGTATATAATCTTCTAAATTTTTTTCGTCTTTTATGTATATGCTCTTATTAGCTTTTGTAACTTTAAAAAGTGGTGGCTGCGCTAAATAAATATGACCATTTTCTATCAATTGATTAAAAGGATGATTATTAAAAAAAGTAAGTAACAATGTTCTAATATGAGAGCCGTCAACGTCTGCATCGGTCATAATAACAATTTTATCATACCTTAAATTTTCAATGTTAAAATCTTTTGATCCTGTGCCTAATGCATTAATTAAAGTTACTATTTCACTTGAGGACATCATTTTGGATAATGCCTTGGTGGATTGATCTTCTCCATTTTTTTTTCCATTAACGAAAGTATTAAGAATTTTTCCTCTTAATGGTAATACGGCTTGAAATTCACGAACTCTTCCTTGTTTGGCTGAACCACCGGCAGAGTCGCCCTCAACTACAAATAATTCTGTACCCTCTCTTTTTTGAATTTGGCAGTCAGCAAGTTTTCCAGGAAGTCCAGATAGTTCAAAAGTTCCTTTTCGTCTAACACTATCTCTGGCTTTCCTTGCTAGATCTCTTGCCATGGCAGCTTGAGTAATTTTTTCTATTACTGTTTTAGCTGCTGAGGGATTTTGATCAAACCAAGTTGATACTTTCTCTCCAATAATATGCTCAACAATGTTACGAATTTCTGAAGATACTAACTTATCTTTTGTTTGAGATGAAAATTTTGGATCAGGCATTTTTATTGATAATACTGCGGTTAGTCCTTCTTTAATATCTTCTCCAGATAAGGAAATTTTATTTTTTTTGTTATTTCTATCGTTTGAATATTTATTTATTACTCTAGTTAGAGCACTTCTAAATCCTAATAAATGTGTTCCTCCATCTTTTTGGGGGATATTGTTCGTAAATGGTAGCACTTCTTCAGAATAACCAGCATTCCATTCGAAAGAGCATTCTACAATAACATTATTCTTTGTAGATGTAACAAAAACAGGTTTTTTAAACACTTCTTTCTCATTTTTATTTACTAATTGAGGTTTCTTATTATTAATATGTCTTACAAATTCAATTATTCCTCCGTCATATTTATGTGCAAATTCTTTACTTTTTTTTCCTGAATTATCTATTAAAGTAATTGAAATACCTTTATTTAAAAAAGCGAGTTCCCTAATTCTTTTATCTAATATTGAAGAGCTAAATTTTATAGAAGAAAAAATTTCTTTTGAAGGCAAGAAAGTTATTCTTGTACCCTTTTTTTTTGTTTTTCCAATGAGTTTTAATGGTTTTAGAGAGTTGCCGTCTCTAAATTTAATTTCATATTCTTTACCCTCTCTAAATATTTTAAGATCTAGTTTTTCTGAAAGAGCATTAACTACTGAAACTCCTACACCATGTAAACCACCTGATACCTTATAAGAGTCGTGATCGAATTTACCACCAGCATGTAATTGTGTCATTATTACCTCTGCTGCTGATATTTTCTCACCCTTATGAATATCTACTGGTATACCTCTTCCATCATCTTCGACCGTCACAGTATTATCATCGTTAATTATAACTTCTATATTTTTACAATGACCGGCTAAAGCCTCATCGATTGAGTTATCCAGAACTTCAAATACCATATGATGCAAACCTGAGCCATCGTCAGTATCGCCAATATACATTCCAGGCCTTTTTCTGACAGCATCAAGACCTTTAAGAACTTTTATTGAGTCAGCACCATAGTTTTGATTATTATTTAATTGAGAATTTTTTGGCATCTTTATTTATCTTGAAAGAAAAAATATATCATTTTTTTAATACAATATAAAACCACATATTTACTCACTGTTCTAAAATCATCTAATACCAAGGGTTTTAGGGCAAAAATTAAAAAAAATTCTAAATTTTAAGAAATTTAAATTTTCATTGGCATTATAACAAAATAACTATTCTTATCGGACATGTCTTCGATTAGAACAGGTGAAATAGAGTCTTTTAAATTTATCTTTAAATCCTTATTTTCTATTTCTGATGCAATATCAATTAAATATTTTGAATTAAAACTTATATTTAAATTTTCTGAGTTAAAATTAGCTTGAATTTTTTCATTTCCATCCCCTGAATTTGCACTGTTGACAGAAAGTTGTACATTATCCTTATTCACTAACAGCTTAACCCCTTCTTTTCTATCAATAGAAACTGTTGTAACTCTCTCTATAGAATTTATAAATTCTTTTGTAGATACTAATAAAGCTTTATCATTGTTTATCGGAACAACTTTCTTGTAATCTGGAAACTTTCCATCAATTACCTTTGAAATGAGTTTGATATTTCCTAAGCTAAACTTTATTTTGTTTTCACTTGTACTCATTGAAAGTTTATCTGATGTTTCAGCTAATAAATTGCAAAGCTGATATACTGCTTTTCTTGGTAATATTACGGATTTAAAACCATTTGTTTCATTAATCTCTAGACTGCTTGATGATAATCTATGACTATCAGTCGCTACTGCAGTCAAAAAGCTTCTACCTTTTGCATCGGTTAAATGTAAGTAAATCCCGTTTAGATAATGTCTTGTGTCATCATTTGATATAGAGATCTTTGTTTTATTAAGCAGTTTTAAAAATTTTTTACTGTCTAGCAATATTTCTTGTCCTTCAAATTCATCAGTGAATGTTGGAAAGTTGTCTGTCGGTAAACACAAAAGATTAAAATCTGCGTTTTCACTCTTTAAACTTAATTTATTCTCTGATTTTAGATCAAACTTTAATTCTGAATTTGATGAAATCTTTCTTAGGATATCATATAAAATTGCAGCAGATGTAGTAGTACTGCCTTCATTAATTATTTTTACGTCATCTAATTCATCGTAAAAAATTACGTCTAAATCTGTTGCTACAATTGTTAATTTTTTGTTTTTTAATTGTAGTAAAACATTTGACAAAATTGGAAGTGTATTTTTTTTTTCTACCACTCCTTGTACGAAATTTAATGATTTTAATAGTATGTCTCTTTTGATTTCAAACTGCATTTCCTATTGATCTATTAAAAGACTTTTAATCTGATTAATATTTTTTTTCATTTCATCGTCTTGCTCAGAGAGCCTAGAAATAGTTTTGACTGCATGAATCACTGTTGTATGATCTCGATTAGCAAACCTCCTTCCAATTTCTGGTAGGGATCTAGTTGTCATTTTTTTTGACAAGAACATAGCAATTTGGCGAGGTCTTGCTAAGGGTCTGGACCTTCTCTGAGAAAGCATTTCACTTAAGCTTATATTAAAATAATTAGAAACAATATTTTGTATTTTATCTACAGTAATTACTTTTGTTTGGCTGAAAACATCTTTTAAAATATTTTTGCAATCGTTAGTAGTGAGTATTTTATTATGTACTCTACTAAAGGCGATCACTCTGTTTAAGACACCAATCAGTTCTCTTATGTTAGTTTTACTCTCAGCAGCAACATAATCAATGACCTCATCGCTTATATTTATATTTTCTTTAAATTGATTTTGAATATCTTCAATTTTTCGTTTTATAATATTTTTCTTTAATTCTAAATCTGGCGATTCTATATCGACGACTAATCCTCCAGCCAATCTAGACTTTATTCGTTCTTGGATCCTATCTAATTTCATTGGAGCTCTGTCAGAAGAAATAATAATTTGCGATCCTTTATCCATTAAACTGTTAAATGTATGAAAAAATTCCTCTTGAAGGCTTTCTTTGCCACTAATAAATTGAATATCATCAATTATAAAAACTGAAGATTTTCTAAAAAAATCTTTGAAATTAACCATATCATTTTTTTTTATCGATTTGATAAAGTGATACATAAATCTCTCAGCCGAAATAAACATCACATTATTATCATTTTGAAGTTTCAATCCTATGGCATTTAAGAGATGGGTTTTACCTAGTCCAACTCCTCCACAGACATATAGTGGATTGTATCTTGAAACATGTTCACAAACCTTTTTGGAATATGAAAATGCAATGTCATTACTTTTGCCTCTAATAAAATTTTCAAAATTTAATTTAGGATTTAATCTATTATAATTTAAAATTGAGTCTTTAATTTCTGTTACTTTACTAAGCTCGTCAATTTTAATTATTTCCTGATTTTGTTTATTTTCCTCAATTATTTTAAATTCTATACGTGTTAAACTGAGTTTAAAACTTTTTACCTGCTCTAGAATTTTATCTAAATATCTTGAAACAATCCAGTCTCTAAAAAATCTTGTTGGTACTCCAAGAATTAAATGGTCATTATATTCTTTGATAAGTGTGATTTTTTGAAGCCAACTATTATAAATTTCACTACCAAAAGTTTTCTTAAATGAGTTTTGAATATCGTCCCAAATTAACGTTTTCTCTTCTTCTGAAATATAAACGTTTTGTTTTTTAATATTTTTGTCCATGAAATTAATTCTTAAGAGATTCCTATAAACTCTTTTTGTAAAATATTTGCAACTATTTACAGGTTGTAATTAAAAATAAAATTTGTGTTGGGTTGTAATCTTAACGTTGAGATAGAAAAAAATTTCTACAACTTTTAAAAGAAACTATATTTTGATTTTAAAATTTTTAAAATCTAAATGTAGAAATTTTATTTACTATCAACTAAAGGTTTAAAGTTATTTAATTTTTTTTGAAACTTTAGAAATTTTTCGTGCGGCTGACTTTTTATTGATAACGCCAGATTTAGCAACCTGCATTAGAATTGATTGAAATTTTGAAAAAAAAGTTTTTGCTTTTGCCTTGTCTTTCGATTTAAGCAACAAATCCATTTGTTTTATAGCATGTTTGTATTTGCTTCTTCTTATACGATTGATTTGAGTCTGTTTCTTAACGCGTCTTACTCGTCTGATTGCTGATTTTGTATTTGGCATTTTAAAAATCTATATATATGCCTGTAATAATAGGGTCAACTTTATTATTTTTGACAACTTAAACAATAAAATGAAGACCTGTTTGAGATGATAATACGTTTAATTTTTTCCTTACAATCTATGTTAGAACATTTTTTACCCTCTCTGGCGTATGCTCTAAAATGCTGCTGAAATGATCCTTTTTTTCCATTTGAACTAGAAAAATCTTTTATAGAGGCTCCACCTAATTTAATAGATTTAGATAAGATTATTTTAGTGTTTTTTATAATTTCTTTTATTTCATTATCTTTTAGAAATTTTATTTTTCTTGTAGGTTTAACCTTGCTAGAAAAAAGTATTTCATTGACATATATATTTCCTAAACCTGAAACAAATTT
>CACMHW010000006.1 GCA_902613545.1 uncultured Pelagibacteraceae bacterium | reverse complement strand
TATAATGTATTACGAAAGACTTACTAAGCATATGTTAAAAAACTTTGGTAAAAGTGCGGACTCTATTATTAAAATAGATGAAAAGCATAAACTCAAGTCAATTAGATTTAATTAGATGAAAAAAATATTTTTTATATTTTTCCTATTTTTGTATTTTTCAAATCTTAATGCAGAAATTAATTTTAATTACTACCTTAATAAGGCAATAGAAAATAATCTTCAACTTAATGCAGAAAGAAAAAATTTAGAATCGGCCAAACAGAGTAAAAATATTTCTAGGAGTGAATTTTTACCAAGCATTACTATTTCTGGAGATCAGACTAGCACCACTTCAACTAATCAAGTTAATAAAAGCGGTACAAGCTTAGTAGATTCAAATTTGGACTCTGAAAGTAAAACTATAACATTAGAGCAAAAAATTTTTTCCGGTTTCAAAGGTATAAATACATTTAAAAAAACTGAATTAGAAACGCAAAAAGCTAATTTAGAACTAAGACAAACCGAACAACAAACCATATTAGATACTGCTGATGCTTATTTTGATTTTATATACAAATCTAAAAATGAGAATTTTAATAATTCAAACGTAAATTTATTTGAGAGACAAGTTGAGTCAGATAACGCAAGATTACAAAAAGGAGAAATAACTCTTACTGATCTAGCTCAATCGGAATCTTCTTTAGCAGGCGCTCGCGCTAAACTAATTAAAGCAAAGACAGAACTACTTTCTTCTAAAACTAACTTTCAAAGGGTCACTAGTGAAAAAACACCAGATTATGAAAGTTTAGATCAGAGCGTCATCTTAGATTTACCTAACTCTCTAGACTCTGCTTTACAATTAGCTGATTTAAATAATTTGAGACTTTTAATTTCAAAATTAGATTACGAAATATCACTTAAGAAATTAAATATTGAAAAAGCTAGACTTTCACCTTCAGCCTCAATAAAAGTTTCAAAATCTGAAAATAAAGATTTTAGTTCAACAATAGACGAAAGAGATGATGAAACTGTAAAAGCAACTATTACCTGGCCTTTAATAAAAGGAGGAGAAAATATTTCTTCTATTAAAAAATCCTCTTATGATAAACAACGCTCAAAACTACTTTTACAAGATACTAAAAATTTAATAAATATAGAGACCTCTAACGCTTGGTCTCAATTTCAGTCTTCAAAAAGTGTTCTTGAAGCAACTAGAGCACAGCTTAAAGCTGCAGAAATTGCAAATGAGGGTATTACTTTAGAGTATGACTCTGGTAATACTAGAACAACTCTAGAGCTCATCCAATCAAGAAGCCTTCTATTGGATGCTAGAATATCATTTGCTCGCGCCGAAAGGGACTTTGTAGTCTCTCAATTTGAACTTGCTAAAAAAATAGGAACACTGTCTATAAAATCCCTTAAATAAACGCTTTTTTAGGGAGATATTTTAAGTTCTTGATAAAAAGAACAAAATGTGTACATTTAATATATCGATTCGAACAAAAAAAAGGATAAAAATGACAAAAAATAACTTAAAAGTCGTGAAAACTGACAACAAAAAACAACAAGAATTAAAGGAAAAAAATAAATCTTTAGAGGCTGCAATTAGCCAAATAGACCAAAACTTTGGAAAAGGCTCAGTAATGAGACTTGGACAGCAGCAAGCTTTAGACGTAGAAGCAATTTCAACAGGATCGCTGAGTTTAGATTTAGCGCTAGGAATTGGTGGTTTACCAAAAGGAAGAATAATTGAAATATATGGACCAGAATCTTCTGGTAAAACAACCTTAGCTTTACAAGTTGTTGCCGAAGCTCAAAAAACTGGAGGAATATGTGCATTCGTTGATGCCGAGCATGCAATGGATCCAGTTTATGCGAAAAAATTAGGTGTAAAAACTGAAGAACTATTAATATCTCAACCTGATACAGGTGAACAAGCTCTAGAAATAACTGACACACTAATAAAATCGGGATCAATTTCTGTTTTAGTTGTGGACTCCGTAGCAGCCTTAACCCCAAAAGCCGAGTTAGAAGGTGAAATGGGAGACCATCATGTTGGATTACAATCTAGATTAATGAGTCAAGCACTAAGAAAAATAACTGGCTCAGTATCCAAATCTAACACAATGGTGATATTCATTAATCAAATAAGAATGAAGATAGGTGTAATGTTTGGTAATCCAGAAACAACTTCTGGAGGTAATGCTCTGAAATTTTATTCATCAGTAAGAATGGACATCAGAAGAATTGGAGCTATTAAGGAAAAAGATCAAATTATTGGAAACTCTACTAGAGTAAAAGTAATTAAAAATAAAGTTGCTCCACCATTCAAAGTTGTTGAATTTGATTTGATGTATGGAAAAGGAATAAGCAAACTTGGTGAGCTTATTGATTTAGGTACAAAAGCAGGCGTTGTAGAAAAATCTGGTGCTTGGTATGCATATAAAGGTGAAAAAATAGGACAAGGTAGAGAAAATGCCAAAATATACCTTCAAAAAAATCCAAATGTTGCTGAAGAAATAGAAAAAATTATAAGGAATGAAGCTTCAGCGATTAGTAAAGAACTAGAGGGTAATCCTTCAGCAAAAGAAAAAATTAGCGATAAGGAAGAAGAAAAATAAATCTTCTGCCATCATTTCAACGGGAGGTTTAACTTAAACCTCCCGTTTCTCATGAAACCTCAACTTAAAATTGATTTAATCAATATTTAGTAGTTAAAAATTTCGAGTCAAAAATAAATGTGTACAATTGAGTTCATATTGGTTTTAATTAATTACTAAAATAAAAGGGGGAAAAATGAGTACACAACAATCAAAAAACTCAAACGTATCTTCAGCTTTAGATACCTCTCATTTAAAAGTAAAATTTCCATTTAAAGCAAAATACGGCAACTTTATTAATGGTAAATTTGTAGAACCAAAATCAGGCAAATATTTTGATAATGTTAGCCCGATAAATAATGAGAAAATCTGTTCAGTTGCAAGATCGAATGAAAAAGACGTAGAGGCTGCATTAGATGCAGCTCATGCGGCTTTCGTTGAATGGGGAAAAACGGACATCACTACTAGGTCAAATATTTTGTACAAAATAGCTGATGTGCTTGAAAAAAATCTAAATTTATTAGCTACTGCTGAGTGTTTAGATAATGGTAAACCAATTAGAGAATGTATGGCAGCAGATTTGCCTTTAGTGATAGATCATTGGAGATATTTTGCTGGAGTAATAAGAGCCGAAGAGGGTTCAGTGGCTGAAATAAGCAACTCTCAATACTCTTATAATATACCAGAACCTCTAGGAGTGGTTGGTCAAATAGTTCCATGGAATTTTCCGTTATTAATGGCGACATGGAAACTTGCACCAGCTTTGGCTGCAGGAAACTGTTCAGTTCTTAAACCAGCTGAGCAAACACCAGCATCAATCATGGTAATGATGGAACTTATTGGAGACTTATTACCTCCAGGAGTAGTAAACATCGTAAGTGGTTACGGTTTAGAAGCAGGTAAGCCTTTAGCATCATCAAAAAGGGTTGCTAAAGTTGCTTTTACAGGTGAAACAACAACTGGAAGATTAATAATGCAGTATGCTGCACAAAACATAATTCCAATTACCTTGGAATTAGGCGGCAAATCTCCAAACATATTTTTTGAGGACATTATGAATAAAGATGATGATTTCTTAGATAAATGTGTTGAAGGTTTTGTAATGTTTAATCTAAACCAAGGCGAGGTATGTACTTGCCCAAGCAGAGCGTTAGTTCAAGAATCTATCTATGATAAATTTATGGAAAGATGTATCAAAAGAACTAAAGCAGTAGTTCAAGACAACCCTTTAAAAATGGAAACTATGATCGGAGCGCAAGCTTCTGTAGAACAAATGGAGAAGATAAAATCTTACCTTGATCTAGGAAAAAAAGAAGGAGCTAAAGTTCTTACAGGGGGAAGCGTTGGAAAACTTAATAGTGGATTGGAAAAAGGAAATTACATTCAACCAACTATTTTTGAAGCTAAAAACGATATGCGTATTTCTCAAGAAGAAATTTTTGGCCCGGTTGTTTCTGTAATTAAATTTAAAGATGAAGCAGACGCATTAAGAATTGCGAATGACACTCTTTATGGTTTAGGAGCAGGTGTTTGGACTAGAAATGGGAATATTGCCTATAGAATGGGAAGAGCTATACAAGCAGGGATAGTATGGACAAATTGTTATCACGCTTATCCAGCTCACTCACCATTCGGTGGTTATAAACAGTCTGGAGTGGGTAGAGAAACGCATAAGATGATGCTTAATCACTATAGACAAAATAAAAATCTTCATGTTTCTTACGCAGAGAAGAAATTGGGATTCTTTTAAACAATAATATATACTGGCCCATGATTCTAAATCATGGGCCGAACAATAAAAATGAAAGTATCTGCAACTCAATCAGCATTAAATCTATTATCTAAACTTCAAGAAAAATATGGTGATAAACTAATGTTTCATCAATCTGGAGGATGTTGTGATGGTAGCGCTCCCATGTGTTTTCAAGAGGGCGAATTTCCTTTAGGTGAAAATGACATCAAACTGGGTGAAATAGGAGGTGTTCCTTTTTATATGAATGGTGATCAATATGAAAAATGGAAACATACAGATCTAACAATCGACGCAGTTAAAGGAATTGGTGGAATGTTCTCGCTAGATAATGGCACAGGTCAAAGATTTCTCACAAAATCAGAAATATGTGTTGTAGTAGATAACGATAAAAAGCAGACAAATTAATCTCTTTATAGACAAGCTGAAAAATATCTGTATTTAATTAAGAATGAGCCAAATTTTGCTTACAGATGTAAGAAAAAAATTTTTAGAATATTTTGAAAAAAACAATCATCAAATTGTTGATTCAAGTAATTTAGTACCTAATAACGATCCAACATTAATGTTTACTAATTCAGGAATGGTCCAGTTTAAGAACGTATTTACTGGGTTAGAAAAAAGATCCTATAAAACTGCGACCACATCACAAAAATGTGTGAGAGCAGGCGGAAAACACAATGATCTAGAAAATGTTGGTTATACTCCTAGACATCACACATTTTTTGAAATGCTAGGAAATTTTTCATTTGGTGATTATTTCAAAGAGCAAGCCATCCATCATGCTTGGAATTTGTTAACTAAAGATTTTGGATTACCAAAAGAAAAATTATTAGTAACTGTTTTTCATGAAGACGAAGACGCACTCAATCTTTGGAAAAAAATATCGGGGATAAGTGAAAATAAGATAATTAAAATATCAACATCTGATAATTTCTGGTCCATGGGTGATACGGGGCCATGTGGCCCATGCTCTGAAATATTTTATGATCACGGTGATAAGTTAAAAGGTGGAATTCCAGGAAGCCCTGATGAAGACGGTGATAGATTTATTGAAATTTGGAATCTTGTATTTATGCAATTTGAACAAATATCTAAAGATAAACGAATTGATTTACCTAAACCTTCAGTTGATACAGGTATGGGACTAGAGAGAATGACAGCAGTCCTTCAAGGCACTCACGATAATTATAAAATTGATCACTTTCAGAAAATTATGGATGTTTCATCTGATATTACAAAAACTCCAATCGATGATAAAACGATCGCAAGCCACAGAGTAATTGCTGATCACTTAAGAGCAAGTAGCTTTTTAATTGCTGAGGGGATATTGCCTTCTAATGAAGGCCGAGGATATGTTTTAAGAAGAATCATGAGAAGGGGAATGAGACACGCTCATTCTCTAGGTAGCAAACACCCTGTTTTTTATAAACTTTTTGAAACTCTACTTAATGAAATGAAAAGTAGTTATCCTGAACTAATTAGCGGGAAAGAATTAATAGTCGAAACTCTTAAAAATGAAGAGGAAAAATTTTCCTCACTTCTTGAACGAGGTATGAAAATATTGAATGAAAATTTAAATAAAGTTCAAAACAAAACTCTTCCAGGAAAAGAAGCATTCAAGTTATATGATACCTATGGTTTCCCTTTAGATCTGACTGCTGACATCTTAAGAGGCAAAGATATTAAAGTAGATAACGATGAATTTGAGAAGGAGATGGAAAAAAGTAAAGCGTTAGCTAGAGCTAATTGGAAAGGTTCGGGAGATAAGACTGTTGAAGAAAGATGGTTTAAAATTAGAGAGGAATTAAATCCTACTGAATTTTTAGGTTATGAATTTGATAAAGCTGAAGGCGTAATAATTAAAATTTCAAAAAACGATAAATTTGTTCAATCTGCTAGCTCTGGAGACGAAGTAGAAATAATAACTAATCAAACACCATTTTATGGTGAGTCAGGTGGCCAAGTTGGTGACCAGGGATATATTTTTAGCTCAGAGTGTAAAATAAAAATTAATGATACACAAAAAAAAATGGGAGATTTATTTGTTCATTACGGAAAAATTGAAAAAGGCACAATATCAACTGGGCAGAGTGTAAATTTAGAAATAGATGTTTTAAAAAGAAATAACTCTAAAGCTAATCATTCAGCAACTCACTTATTACATGAGTCATTAAGAAGAACTCTTGGAAAACATGTGACTCAAAAAGGATCATTAGTTTCACCTGAGAGATTAAGGTTTGATTTTAGTCATAATAAACCTATTGAAAAAGACGAAATGATAAAAATAAATAATATAGTAAATGAGATAATAGCAGGATCCTCCGATGTACAAACAAGAATAATGACTCCAAAAGAAGCTGTTAGTATGGGTGCTCTTGCACTATTTGGAGAAAAATACGGAGAGGAAGTAAGAGTGGTTTTTATGGGGAAGGAAAATAATGGTTTTTTTTCAACAGAATTATGTGGAGGTACACATGTTAGAAATACCGGAGAAGTTGGTAAGTTTAAAGTTATAAGCCAATCCTCGATTGCTTCAGGTATCAGAAGAGTTGAGGCATTAAGAGATAAGCAACTAGAAGAGTATGAAAAAGCACAAAGTAAGGATAAGTCTAAGAAAGAGACTAACCTTAAAAAGGAAATAGAGTTAATTAAAAAAGATCTTCAAAAATTAAAAATCAAACCTGATTATAAAGAAAATTTAGATTTATCTGAAAATTTAAAAATTTTAACTAAACAACTTAATAAATTAAGAATTGAAAGTATTAAGAAAGATAAGAGCAAAAATATAATAAAGGATAAAAAAATTGGAAATATATTAATTCGGGAACAAATTTTAAAAGATTTTCCTCCAAAAGAACTTAGAGGTATTATCGATCAAGGAAAAAAAGATATTAAATCTGGAATAATAGTTTGTATTTCTACATTTGAAGATAAGGTTGGTTTAGCTGTAGGAATTTCTCAAGATTTGACATCAAAATATGATGCTGTTGATCTTGTAAAAACTGCATCTACTATTTTAGGGGGCAAAGGAGGCGGCGGTAGAAAAGATTTTGCTCAAGCAGGAGGCGTAGATAAAAACAAAATCGAGGATGCCTTTAAAGGAATATTTAAGAAAATTAATTAAGTTTCTTTTTCAGATTTCCGTCAATCGCTTCTAAGAATTGATTCGTAGTTAGGAATTTATTTGATTTATCTATCAAAATTGACAAATCTTTAGTCATTGAACCACTTTCAACTGTTTTTACACACACGTCTTCAACATTTTTTGAAAATTTAATTAGTTCTTCATTACCATCGAGTTTACCTCTATGAGCTAATCCTCTTGTCCAGGCAAATATAGACGCTATTGGGTTAGTTGAAGTTTCTTTTCCTTGTTGATGCATTCTATAGTGCCTAGTTACAGTTCCATGAGCCGCCTCAGACTCTACTGTATTTCCATCTGGTGTCATTAAAACGCTGGTCATAAGTCCTAAAGACCCAAATCCCTGAGCAACAGTGTCAGATTGCACGTCACCATCATAATTCTTACAAGCCCAAATGTACCCACCATTCCATTTCATAGCACAAGCTACCATGTCATCAATTAATCTATGTTCATAAGTAATATTTGCTTTCTTAAATTTACCAGAAAATTCTTTTACAAAAACTTCTTGAAAAAGATCTTTAAACCGTCCGTCATAAGCCTTAAGGATTGTATTTTTAGTTGATAAATAAACTGGCCATTTTCTTCCAAGACCGTAATTCATACATGCTCTTGCAAAATTTTTTATAGAATCATCTAAATTGTACATTGTAAGAGCAGTTCCAGATCCAGGAAAATCAAAAACCTTAAACTCTTTTTTATCTTTTCCATCCTTTGAAGTCCATTTAACTTCTAAATTACCTTCACCAGGTATAAGAAAATCAGTAGCTCTATATTGATCACCGAAAGCATGTCTTCCTATTACAATAGGCTGGGTCCAACCAGGCACAAGTTTGGGAATATTCTTACAAATGATTGGTTCTCTAAAAACTGTACCTCCTAAGATATTTCTTATAGTCCCATTTGGTGATCGCCACATTTTCTTTAGTTTAAACTCCTCTACACGAGCCTCGTCAGGTGTAATTGTTGCACATTTTACTCCTACGCCATATTTTTTGATAGCATTTGCTGCATCCACAGTAATTTTGTCATCAGTTTTATCTCTACTTTCCATCCCAAGGTCATAGTATTTAAGATCTATCTCAAGATATGGTTTAATAAGCTTATCTTTTATAAATGACCATATAATTCTGGTCATTTCGTCGCCGTCTAACTCTACTACCGGATTTTTTACTTTTAATTTTGCCATAAAATATTGATTGATAAACTGTGATTTTTATACATATTAAGAAAAATTTAGCAAACTTAAAATTATGTTTAATACAATATTTCCAAAAATTCACAAAGAAGGCTACAAATTCTTAGCCATTTCTATCTTAATCACATTTGTAATTTTATTCTTCTCAAAGTTTTTAGGGTTCATTTCAATAATAATAACAGTATGGGTCTATTATTTCTTTAGAGACCCAGATCGTTTTCCAATAAATGAAGACACTTATTTAGTAAGCCCAGCAGATGGATTAATAACCGATATATCAGAAAGATCTGGTCCTGAAGAACTTCGGTTAGAAAATACGACTTATACAAAAGTAAGTATTTTTATGAACGTATTTAATTGCCATGTAAATAGAATTCCTACCAGTGGAAAAATTGATGAAATTTATTATAAACCTGGAAAGTTTTTGAATGCATCATTAGATAAAGCTAGTGAAGAAAATGAAAGAAATTATTTTAAAATTAAGTCTAAACAAAATGGCGAAGAAATAATTATAGTTCAAATAGCTGGATTAATTGCAAGGCGGATTGTTTGCGAGGTAGAGCAAGGGCAAGAATTGAAACAAGGTGATAGAATTGGCATGATAAGATTTGGTAGCAGAGTTGATATATATTTTAAAAACAAAAAGGTTCTTGCAAAACTTGGGCAAAATGTGGTTTCTGGAGAAAGTTTAATTGCATCATAACAATGGATCAAAATAAGAAGTTTAAATTAGTTTCCTCAAAAAAGACAAGATATCTACTACCAAATATTTTAACTCTTGGTGGTGTATGCTTAGGAATAAGTTCAATAAAATTTTCAATTGATGGAAATTTTAATCTTGCGGTCACACTAATATTATTTGCATCAATTTTAGATGCATTAGACGGAAGAATAGCTAGACTGATAAAAGGAACCTCTGACTTTGGAAAAGAACTAGACTCTTTAACAGATTTTGTAAGTTTTGGTATCGCTCCAGTATTTATTTTATACTTTTGGGAACTAAATAGTTACGGGAAACTTGGGTGGGCTATCTGTTTAATTTACTCAGTTTGTTGCGTCTTAAGACTAGCTAGGTTTAATCTTACAAAAATTGAAGATCATGATGAATGGAAAAATAATTTTTTTGAGGGAGTTCCATCACCTGCAGGAGGATTATTAATATTAACTCCATTAATTTTTGAATTAAGTGATTTTGGTTTATATATTGATATTAAAAGTTTAACTCCTTTTCTTACAGTTCTTATAGCTTTACTTTTAGTCAGTAAAATACCAACTCCATCTTTAAAAAGGATATCCATCTCATCAAAGGCTACTATTTTTCTTTTACTAGGTGCAGGTCTCATTTTTATCGCTCTTTTATTTTACACTTTTGAAACTCTTTTAGTTTTTGGCTTACTTTACTTATCTTCAATTCCAATAAGTATTTTTATTTTTTATAATCAAAAAAAGAAAAATTTAACAAAAATATCTGATGAAGAGCATGAAGATATTTTGTAATGAAACAATCTAAACGAGCTAAAAAAAGTAATTCTTGGAGGATCAAGCAACATAGGGATCAGTATTTCAAGAAATCTAAAACTTTAGGTTACAGATCACGAGCATCTTTTAAATTAATTCAACTTAATGACAAATTTAAATTTCTAAAAAAAAATATTAAATTATTAGATCTTGGTGCAAGTCCTGGCGGGTGGTCTCAGGTTGCAAGCAAGTTGACCATGTCAGGAAAAATATTATCTATTGATATAAAAGCCATGGATCCTGTAAAAAATGTGAAATTTTTGAATTGTGACATCCTAGATAATGACACTGAAAACAAGATTATTAACTTTTTTAAAGGAAAACTCGATGTAATTATCTCAGATATTGCTGCAGATACAACAGGAAATAAATCTCTGGATTCTATCAGAACAAATCAATTATGCTCTGAAGTATTAAATTTATCAACAAAAATACTTAAACCTAAGGGAGTGTTAGTTTCTAAGCTATTTATGGGAGATGATTTCCTAGAGGTTAAAAATTTAGCAAAGTCAATGTTTAGTTACGTTAATTTTTTTAAACCTGATTCCAGCAGAGATGAGTCAAAAGAGACTTATATACACTGTAAGATTTTAAAGACTTTATAAATTTTTAAAATTGTTTATAAGTGTATATGGGTACAATAAATGAATCTTTAACCTTTGACGATGTTTTACTTCTTCCAAGATATTCAAATATTTTGCCTTCAGATACAAATATTTCATTAAATTTAACAAAAAAAATTATTCTTAAGGTCCCTTTTCTTTCTTCTGCTATGGACACAGTTACAGAGTCAAGAATGGCTATTGCTATAGCTAAATCCGGTGGATTAGGGATAATTCACCGAAATTTAAATATAAATGATCAAATCAAAGAAATTATTAAAGTTAAGAATAAAAATTTATTGGTAGGTGCAGCAGTAGGAACTAGCAAAGAGGATCTATTAAGGTCTAAATATTTGATAGATAATGGATGTGATTTGATAGTAGTTGATACAGCTCATGGACATAGTGAAAAAGTTTTAAGGACTTTATCAAAATTAAAAAAAATTAACGGTACAATTCCAATATGTGTAGGAAATATAGCAACAGGAGAAGCTGCAAAAAAATTATATAATTCAGGGGCAGATATAATAAAAGTTGGGATAGGGCCTGGTTCTATTTGTACGACAAGAATGGTAGCTGGAATTGGAGTACCACAATTATCTGCAGTAATGGATGTAAAAAAAGCTCTTAAAAATAAAAAAGTGAAGATCGTTTCTGATGGTGGAATTAAATTTTCTGGAGACATTGCAAAAGCTTTGGCAGCTGGTGCTGATGCAATTATGATGGGCTCAATATTTGCAGGTACAGAGGAAAGCCCAGGGAAAAAATTTAAATATAAAGGCAAACTTTACAAACAGTTTAGGGGGATGGGATCGATAGGCGCAATGTCTTCAGGATCAGCCAATAGGTATTTTCAAAAAAATTTTAAAGATAAATCTAAATTTGTGCCAGAAGGAGTTGCAGGAAGAGTAATCTTTAAAGGTTCAGTTTCAAAAATCATTTACCAATTACAAGGAGGTTTACGCTCATCTATGGGCTATATAGGAGCAAAAAATCTTAGTCAGATTACGAAAAATGCTGAATTTATTAAAATCACTAAAGCTGGATTCTATGAGAGTATGGTGCATAGTGTAGAAATGACAGATAAAACAATTAATTTTAAATTATGAAAATTAAAATAATTATAACAATTTTAATTACTATTATATTTCAAAATAAATTATTTGCTAATACTAAATTTTTTCAACAAGGTCTGGATCTTTTTAATAAAAAAAAATATAGTGAAGCTAAATTTAAATTTGAACAGGATTTAGTAATAAATCCCAAAAGCGAAATGTCATATTTATACTTATCAAAAATCTTCAAAAACTTAGATAAAAAAAATTTAGAAGAACAAAACCTTAACTCTGTCATTTTATTAAATCCTAAAAATGAAGAAGCTATATATTTTTTAGCAAAACTTAAACTAGACTCTTCTGATTTTAAGAAGAGTAGAGAATTAAATGAGAGATTGATTGATTTATGCTCTAGATTTTGTAGCGAAAGCAAAAAATTAAAAATTGAAATTGAAAATTTATCAAAGAAATAAATGCGACTTGATGAAGATAAGGAAAAAGTTTTAATTATTGATTTTGGATCCCAGGTTACTAAATTAATTGCGAGACGAGTAAGAGATCTTGGTATTTTTTCAGAGATTATAACCCCTAAGGAGATTAAAAGAGTCAAAGATTTTAATACTATTAGAGGAATTATACTTTCTGGTGGACCATCAACGGTGACTAAAAAAAAATTTGAAAAAGTGCCCAATGAAATTTTTTTAAAAAAAATACCGATACTCGGGATATGTTATGGCTTACAATTAATTGCAAAATTATATGGTGGTAAAATTAAGTCCTCGAGAGGAAAAAGAGAATTTGGAAGAGCATTCATATTTAAAAAAAAAAATTCAGTATTAACAAAAAATTTTTTTAAGAGTAAAAGTTCAGTTTGGATGAGCCATGAGGATGCAGTTGTAAAATTACCAAAAAATTTTCAAGTCACTGCCTATACGAAAGACTCTAAATTAACAATTATTGAAAATAAAAAAAAGAATATTTATGGGGTTCAGTTTCATCCTGAAATTACTCATACAGATAATGGTAAACAAATTTTTAAAAATTTCTTATTTTCAATTTGTAAAATTAAAAAAAGATGGAACGTGTTATCTCAAAAAAATAAACTAATAAATGAGGTAAAAAATATTGTTCAAAAAGATAAAGTTCTTTGTGCATTATCAGGTGGAGTAGATAGTAGTGTTGTAGCACTTTTGATAAATAAGGCTATTAAAAAAAACTTGATTTGTATTATGGTGGATACAGGTTTAATGCGTAAAAATGAATTTAAATATAATTATAAAATTTTTAAGGAAAGATATAAACTCAACGTTAAATTAATAAATGCTTCTGAGTTTTTTCTTAAAAAATTAAAAAATGTAACCAATCCAGAAAAAAAAAGAAAAATTATTGGCAACCTATTTATTAAGATATTCGAGAAAGAGTCAAAAAAATTTCAAAACGTAAAATATCTTGCACAAGGAACACTTTATCCAGATATAATTGAAAGTAAGTCCTCCACTGGAAGTAAATCCTCAAAAATAAAATCACACCATAATGTAGGTGGACTTCCAAAAAAGATGAATCTAAAGTTGATTGAACCTTTAAAAGAATTTTTCAAAGACGAGGTAAGAATTTTAGGGAACTCACTAGGTCTTTCAAAAAATATATGTTATAGACATCCATTTCCTGGACCAGGTTTAGCAATAAGAATTGTTGGTAATATAACACTAGAAAAAATTAAAATACTTCAGGAAGCAGATTTTATTTATATTAATGAATTAGTAAAAGGGAATTTATATGATAAAATTTGGCAAGCTTATGCAGCTCTTCTACCAATTAAAACAGTAGGCGTTATGGGTGATTCTAGAACATATGAGTATACTTGTTTGCTAAGAGCAGTTACCTCTGAAGATGGTATGTCTGCAGATTATTTTAACTTTCCTAAATCTTTTTTAGATAAAATTTCAAATAAGATCGTGAATAATGTAAAAGGTATCAATAGAGTTGTTTATGATATTAGCTCAAAACCTCCTAGTACAATAGAACTAGAATAAGATTTTATAAAGAAAATGAAAAAAAAAATAAAAAAAATTTTAAATAAAAAAGGAAAATCAAAAATTGTAAGCTTAACAGCTTATTCAAAAAATATAGCGAAGATACTTGATAAATATTGTGACATAGTTTTAGTGGGAGACTCAATGGCAAACGTTCTATATGGACATAAAGATACCCATAAAATTAGCTTACAAAATATTATTCAACATGCTTTAAGTGTTAAAAGAGGTATAAAAAAATCTTTATTAGTTGTTGATATGCCTAAGGGATCTTATGCCAATAAAAAACTGGCTGTTAAAAATGCAAAAATAATAATAAACTTAACTAAATGTGATGCTGTCAAGTTAGAAAGTAATAACAAAAATTTTAGTATTATTTACGAGTTAGTCAAAGCAAAAATACCAGTAATGGGACACATTGGTTTCACACCACAATTTCAAAAAAAATTTAAAATACAAGGAGACTCAATGAATGGAATTAATAAACTTTTAAAAGAAGCACTAACTATACAAAAAGCTGGAGCCTTTTCTATAGTGCTTGAGTGTTTAACACCTAAAGCATCAAAGCTGATTACAAAGAATCTTAAAATACCTACAATAGGAATTGGATCATCTTCTAATTGCGATGGCCAAATACTTGTGACAGATGATATGCTTGGAATGAGCGGTTTTTACCCTAAATTTGTTAAAAAATATGCATTACTTAATAGAGTAATTGAAAAAGCTGTTAAAAAATATACTAGAGATGTTAAATTGAAAAAATTTCCCACTACAAAAAATTTTTTAAATGGAAGAGAATATTGAAAAAAAACAAGAGTTAAAAAGTAGATTAATATACTTTTTTGATAAAAATAAAATTAAATTTTTTATCTTAATATCTTTACTGATCATAGCTATTTTTGCTCTTTTACTGGTTCAAATAAATGTTAAAAAAAAGAATAGTTCTATTGCAGAAAAATATATTCAAGCAGGAATTTTTTTAGCTAATAATGAAAATACCGATGCTACAATGATTTTTGAAGAAATAATAGAAAGTAAGAACAAATTTTACTCAATTTTATCTTTAAATACAATTTTAGAAAAAAAACTTTTAACTGATAAACAAAAAATTTTACAACTTTTTAAAAAAATAGAAAAAAAAATAGAAAACCAAGATCAAAGCGATTTAATAAAATTTAAAAAAGCACTCTTCCTTATAAATAATTTAGAAATTGAGGAGGGCAACAAACTATTACAAGAAATAGCAGACTCAAAATCAGGTCTTAAATTTTTAGCTGAAGAAATACTTTCAAAATAATATTCCTAAATGAAATTTCTTTTCCTATATTTAATTTTCATATTACTAAATAATTGTTCTTTTGATAATAAATCAGGAATTTGGAAAAATGAAAACAATGTTGATAAAAATCAAAAAGATAGCTTAAGTCAGTTTAAAAACATATCAACTTCAATAGACCCATTTAATGAAATTATTCAAATAAAAAAAGATTACAAATTTAAATCTATAAAAAAAATTACTCTTAATTCATGGAAACAAATATATTTAAATCAAAATAATAATTTAAATAATTTTGAATATAACAACTTAAATAAACTTTATTTCAAAAGTAAAAAGATTTCCAAGCATGAAGTCAGTGAGCATATATTTTATGCGGATGAAAATATTATAAATAGCGACATAAAAGGAAATATAAATATTTTTTCTGTATCGAATAATAAAGTTTTAACAAAATTTAATTTTTATAAAAAAAGATATAAAAAAATGAAAAAAAAACTAAATTTGATTGTTGAAAATAATATTATCTATGTATCTGATAATTTTGGATATCTTTATGCATATGACTATTTTAATGGAAAATTATTATGGGCAAAAAACTATAATATACCCTTTAGGTCGAATTTAAAAATATACAAAAATATAATTTTTGCAGCAAATCAAAATAATAATTTATTTTTTTTTGATAAATTCAATGGCGAAATTTTGAAAAAAATTCCAACTGAAGAAACTATCGTAAAAAATAATTTCATTAACAGCTTGTCTTTAGATGAAAAAAATATATTTTTTTTGAATACTTATGGTTCATTATATTCGGTAAATATAAAATCTAAGCGGGTTAATTGGTTTATCAATTTAAATCAATCATTAGATGTTAACCCAAATAATATATTTTATGGTAGCCAGATTATAAACTATGGGGGTAAAATAATTGCATCCTCTAATCAATTCCTATACGTAATTGATAGCAACTCAGGATCTATTTTAATCAAAAGAAATTTTCCGATAAATATCAATCCTTTAATAATTAATGATATCCTTTTTTTAGTAAGTAAAAAAAATTTTCTAATCTCCTTAGATTTAAATAAAGATGAAATTATTTATTCTTATGACATTAATAAAAAAATTGCAGATTTTCTCAAAATAAAAAGAAAAAATGCGGATTTAAAAAATATAATGATGATTGAGGATAAATTATTCTTATTTTTGCAAAATTCACATATTCTAGTTTTTAATATTAAAGGCAATCTTGAGAAAGTAAACAAACTACCATCAAAAATAAACACCTTTCCAATTTTGATTGAAAATAAAATCCTTTTTTTAGATAAAAAAAACAAACTTACAATTGTAAATTAATTGTTAGATTTGCCGCTTAGTAAAGACAATTGTTTTACTTTGTATCCATGTAAATTATCATATGGTTTGATTGGGTAGTCTCCTGTAAAATAATGATCGCTAAATTGAGGGTAATTAGAATTTCTTGAGCTGCCAGTTAAAGCCTTATAAAGACCATTGATACTTAAAAATTTTAAACTTTTAGCTTTTATATAATTACACATTTCATCTAAATTTTTTTCATGAGCAAGCAATTCTTTTTTTGTTGGCATATCAACTCCATAAAAATCTGGGAATTTAATTTCTGGGCAGGCAATTCGTACGTGTATTTCTTTTGCCCCAGCTTCATAAAGCATTTTAACAATTTTATGACAAGTTGTGCCTCTCACTAATGAGTCATCTATTAAAATAATAGATTTATTTTTTACTATAGTTTTTGTTGAGCTTAGCTTTAATTTAACACCTAAACTTCTGATGTTTTGTGTTGGTTCAATAAAAGTTCTACCAACATAGTGATTTCTAATTAATCCTAATTCAAATTGTTTTCCCGATTCTTTTGCATAACCTAGAGATGCGGGAACGCCTGAGTCTGGAACTGGTACTACTAAATCAGCTTTTAAATCTGCTTCTCTAGCTAATTCAATTCCAAGATTTTTTCTATACTCATAAGCGCATCTTCCATTAATAAGACTGTCTGGTCTAGCGAAATATATATATTCAAACACACAAGGTCTTGGTTTTTGCCTTGGAAAGGGTTTTATACTTTGTAACTTATTATTTTCAATTACTACAATTTCTCCATTGTCTACTTCTCGAATAAATGTAGCTCCAACAATATCAAGAGCACATGTTTCTGAAGCAAAAATAAATGAATTATTTAACTTCCCAATTACTAATGGTCTTATACCGTAAGGATCTCTTACCCCTACTAATTTTTTATTAGTCATTAATAAAAGTGAATAGCCACCTTGAATTTGAAACAATGCATCCACTAATTTATCCAAAAACTTTTCTCTTTTTGATTTTGCTATTAATTGTACGATCGTTTCTGTATCGCTAGTAGTTCTAAAAATTGCCCCATCCTTCACAAGAGCTTCTCTAAGCTGTAGAGCATTAGTTAAGTTTCCGTTATGAGCCACGCTCAACCCACCCATATGTAAATCGGCGAAAAAAGGTTGTATATTTCTCAAAGATGTTTCTCCTGTAGTGGAGTATCTATTGTGACCAATAGCAAATGTTCCAGGTAATTTTTTAAGAATTTCAGGATCTGTAAAATGATCACCAACTAAACCTTGTCTTTTTTCAGAGTGATAGTTTTTTCCATCGAATGAGACTATTCCACATCCTTCTTGACCTCTGTGTTGCAGTGCATGCAAGCCTAAAGCCACCAATGCTGCTGAGTCCGTATGATTAGATATTCCAAAAATACCACACTCTTCTCTTAATTTATCTATTTTAGAATTTTTCAATTTTTTCTTTTGTATCTTTTAAATCTTTTCCTGAAGGAAACTCTTTAACCAATATCTGACTACCTTTCTGTATTAAATTAAATGAAATTGCATCTTCAGCTGATATACCCCAATTATTGTAAGGATAAAACCAATTTAATATTGAAAATATACACACTGATATCACGTACCCTTTAAAAAAACCAAATAATATGCCGAAAGTTTTATCTATAGATCCAACACCGGTCCATGTAACAGCTCTACCAATAGATTTTCCGATAACTATTGTTAAAAAAAGAGTTAAAATAAATATTCCAACTCCAAGACCTACATTGTTAATAAATTCTGACTCGATATAATCACTCAACACAGGTTGAAGTTTTGGAACTAAAATAATCGTAACAATTGTTGCAATTATCCATTTCATAAATGAGATAAGGCTCAAAGAAAAACCTTTTAAAAAACATTGAATTATTGAATAGATGAAAATTAAAGCAATAAAGAAGTCAAAAAAATTAATATTTTTAATAAGTTCTATAGAGTTATCTACCATATTAATTTTTAAACGTTTTTATCAAAAGGTTTATAAATTAGAATTAATTTTGGCAACAAAGTAAGCGCTGAAATCATGGCCAACAGCATTGCGAGTCCGGTAAAAAATCCAAAATATATTGTAGGGATAAAGTTTGATAAAACTAAAATTGAAAATCCAAAAACGATAGTTATAGATGTATTCAAAATAGCAATTCCAACAGTGCTATGACATCTGTCCAATGTTTTATTATAATCATTAATTTTTTTGAATTCCTCCTTAAATCTATAAATATAATGTATGCTATTATCTACAGCTATTCCAATAGTAATGGCAGCAATCGTGATAGTCATCATATCTAAAGGAACTTCCATCAATCCTATTACACCAAGAATAAAAAAGGCAGCTATAAAGTTTGGCACTACACCAATTATAGATAAAGACAAGTTTCTAAATAATATAAAAAACATTGCAAAAATCCCAAGCATAACTATACCAAGTGTAAGGATTTGAGATTTGAATAAACTTTGTAAAAGATTATTAAATAAAATCAAAACTCCTGCTAACTTGTATTCATCTTTACTTAACCCAAGTTTCATATTTAAGTCGTTTTGAATTTTTTCTATTAAATCATTTCTCCTCAATTTATCTTGAGAGTCTTTTATTCTTACAGAGATTCTCGCTTCATCTTTTTCTACAGATATATAAGGTGAAACAATCTCTTTTTTGATTTCAACTGGAATTTTACTGTAAAGAACTGCAATTTCTAAACTTTGGAGTTCTTTTTTATTCAAATCTTCCGCCACTCTCAATATCGATCCAAACGACAAGACTTTTCCTATTTCAGGCAAGGACTCTAAATAATCATGAACCTTAAGAATTTTATCCATTTTATCTCTGGTGAACCAATATTTTGATTTTTCCTCATTTTTATTAACAGAGTCTTCATCCCATTCAGAAAATTCATCATCAGTTTTATCCTTTTCTATCACTGGAAATTTTAAAATTATATTTAGGGGTGTAGTCCCTCCAAGATCATCATCAATTTTCTTCATCCCTTTGTAAATTTCAGTTTCTTTATCGAAATAATTTATAAAACTATTTTCCACTTCAAGTTTTGAGATTCCCAAAATACTTACTATTAAAATTAAAAATGTTGAGCTAAAAACTAATATGGTTCTTTTTTTTGCTATTGACCCAAGAAAAGATGTAATTATAGATTTTTCAGTATCTCTAACATTAATTTCGTTATCTTTGGAGAAAAGGTTTAGTAAAGTTGGCAAAAGCAGGAATGTAACAACTATTGAAACAATCAGCCCCAGAGTCATCATCCATCCGAAATCAATTATAGGCTTAATATCACTAAAAATTAATGAGAGAAAAGCACATATAGTTGTTAAAACAGTATAAAGAATCGGAAGCATCATCTTTTTACTCGCTTCTAATACAGTTTTTTCTTTTGAAAATTGTGGCTCTTCTTTTTTAAGCTGCAGAAACCTTACTGTAACGTGAATGTTCATTGCCATGTTTAAAATAAGCATCAAAGCAATAAAGTTTGAGGATATTACTGTAACTTTCCATCCTATTAAACCTAACAAACCAATCATTATTATAACTGAAGTTGCACAACCTAATAATGGCATTAATACCCATTTTATGTTTCTGAAAATGAACCAAAGAGTAAAAATTATAAAAATGAAAACACCAATACCAAAAACTATAATATCACTTTTGATAAAACTCATCATATCATCAGCAATCATTGGAATGCCACCTAAGTGAATTTTTGCATTTTCACCATATTTGTTTATAACATCTCTTATTTCTGCAATGTTTTGCTTGTTCCTTTTGTTATAAAGATTTTTATATTGCTCGTATTCTTTTAAAAAATTTTTGTAATTACTTTTTTCCTCTTTAGTTAAACCTGTTTCATTAGATTGATTGAAATATTTATCTTTTACTTTTAGGTACTCCGCTAATCTTTCATCTTTTTTAAGGTATACTACAATCCCTGATGTTTTACCGTCCTCGCTAATGACATAATTTTGATAAATTGGACTATTCATTATTTCTTCAAATCCTCTTTTTTTATCTATTTCAGGATAAGCCAGCGTTTTGTAGTTTTTTAATCTATCCATTAACCCCTCATCTGTACTCTTTAGCAACGGAACATCAATTACCGTAATAACACTATCTACCCAGGCTAGTTTTTCGATTTTAGACTTTAATAGTTGAAGATTTAGAATAGTCTCATTCTCAGTGAAACTAGATATAGGTGTATAAGTTAGGACTAAAAAATCTTTAGATCCATACCTCTCATTTACTTCTCTCAAATATCTTAGATCCTCATCACCCTCCAAAAGAAGAGCGTCAGATGATGCATCTAAATTAAAATTTTTCGCATGATAAATTGAGAAAACTAATGTAAATGCGATCAGTAGAAAAGTTAATTTTGAAAAATCTATGACTAATTTTTTATAAATATAAGACCACATCTATATAATTCAGATATATCTTAATTTATTGATAACTAAAGAGAAAATTAAGTCTAATTTCTACTTAAATCTTTAAATTTTGTGTAAATTCCCTCAAACTCTACTTTGATGGTACCTGTTGGACCATGTCTTTGTTTGCCTAATATTATATCAGCAAGACCATTTACATCGTTCATCTTAGATTGCCATTCAGCGTGCTCAATTGAACCAAGTTTCGGTTGTTTCCTCTCTAGATAATAAGCTTCTCTGTAAACAAACATAACCACATCCGCATCTTGTTCAATTGATCCAGACTCTCTTAGATCAGCTAATTGGGGCTGTTTATCATCTCTTTGTTCTACGGCCCTAGACAATTGAGATAAAGCCAATATAGGAACAGATAATTCTTTGGCTAAAGCTTTTAATCCCTGCGTAATTTCAGATATCTCTTGAACTCTGCCATCATTTTTGTTTGAGCTCGATCTCATAAGCTGAATATAATCAACGACAACTAAACTAAGTCCATTTAATCTTTTAATTCTTCGTGCCCTATTACTTAAAGTTGCTATCGTAATTGCTGGAGTTTCATCAATATATAATGGTAAGTTATAAATATTTCTTGAGGTTTCTATATATCGATTTATTTCTTCTTCAGTAACTTTACCTCGACGTATATCATCAGATCTTATTCTAGCTTGTTCAGATAATATTCTTGTTGATAGTTGTTCTGATGACATTTCTAAGGAAAAAAAAGCTATGGATGATTTTTCTTGTCGCTTTATAATATTTTGTGCCGCATTATATGCTATATTAGTTGCTAAAGCAGTTTTACCCATTGAAGGTCTACCGGCTAAAATAATCAAATCAGATTTATGTAAACCACCAAGTTTTTCGTCTAAATCACTTAAACCAGTCGGCACTCCGACTATACCTTGATCATTTTGCATCGCTAAAGTTGCCATTTGTATTGTTTGATCTAATGCTTTATTAAATTGAATAAAAGATTGAGAAAAACTACCCCTTTCTGCTAAATCAAAAAGTGATTTTTCAGTTCTTTCTATAATGCTTTCAGCGTTTTGTTCTTTCGAATTTGCATTCAACGTATCCGAAGAAAGATTATCGGAGATTAAAATTAATTGTCTTCTTAAATACATTTCATGAATAATTTTTGCATAATCAACTGCTTGTTTAGTTGAGCCAGAAAATCTTGTGAGCTTAACTAAATACTCTGTACCACCCACTTCATTAAGCATATTATCTTTTTCAAAAAAATTTTTTAAAGTTATAGGATTTGCTATCATACCTTTATTATTTAAATTTAGTATTACGTCGTAAATTTTTACATGAGCTGGGTCAAAAAATATGTATGACTTTATTGTGTTGGAAATTTCATCTATAATGTCATTATTCACTAAAATTGAACCTAACAAGGCTTGCTCCGCCTCAATATTACAAGGCTGCTTATTATTAACATTATTTTGAACAGATTTAATTTCTTCCACTGAATAATAATATTATGGTAAATAATTTTTCAATAAAGAGAAAAGTTACACACTATTTTAGGGCTACTGTGGAAAAGTTATTTTGATTGTATCTTATTTATTTTAATTGAGATTTGAGCCTTTACTTCTGAATGAAAATTTATATCAACTTTGTAAACCCCTATTTTATCAAGATTGTTTTTAAGAATAATCTGAGACGGGCTTACTTCAACGTTAAGGTTTTCTTTGATTAGATTGCTGATTTCTTTTGGTTTTATTGAACCGTATAATTCCCCATTTTCTTTTGACTCTTTATTAAATGTAAATGTTTTTTTGTTCACTGCGCTAGATATTTCTTTAAATTTATTTTTAATTTCGACATTTTTTTTGTTTAATTCTTCTTTTTTTTTACTTACAAAATCCTGGTTTTCTTTATTAAACCTTAAAGCTTTACCTTTTTTAAGAAGATAATTTCTTCCATAACCATTTTTAACCTTAACTTTGTCTCCTATATTTCCTAAATTTAGAATATTTTCTAATAATATTAATTCCATTTAAATAAGACCTAAAATTTTTGCTTTTTTTATTTCTCTTGTTAGTTTTTTCTGTTTATTAAAAGAGACAGATGTAATTTTTGAGGAGATAATCTTCCCATTATCTGAAATATATTTTTTTAAAAGACCTATATTTTTATAATCAATAACTGGAGCATTTTTACTTGATAATGGGCATTTTTTTGAAAATTTTCCATCATTTTTTTGGAAAAGACTTAGCTTATTAAGTGAGTTATTATTTCTTTTTTGAAAATTTTTACTTTTTCTTTTCATATTGATTTATTTTTAAAAAATTCATTTTTAGTATCAAGTTTTTTATATTTTACAGTTAAATATCTTATTATCGAACCATCCAATTTTACATTTTTTTCTATTTCATTTAGAGTATCATTATTACCTTCGAATTTATAATGAATATAAAATCCCTTTTTATAATTTTTAATTTTATTTGCTAAATTTAATAAACCCCATTCTTCAATTTTTATAACTTTACCCGAAGACTTATTTATTAATTCGTTATATTTTTCTTTAATTGATTTAAGTTCTTTTTCAGCCAAATCTTGTTTAGCCACAATAGTATTTTCGTAAAAAGCCATAATTAATTGCTATTATTTGTTTTATTATTTATTTGTAAAATCTGGGTTATACTATAATGAAGAATTATAGCAATACTAATTATTATTAATTAAATTGAAGAAAATGAGCGCATTATTATTTCCTGGTCAAGGTTCACAAATTGTAGGCATGGGATCAGAGTTTTATAATAATTTTGATATTGTAAAAAAAATTTTTAAAGATGCTGATGAAAAACTAAATTATTCTTTAACCAAATTAATCTTAAATGGGCCAGAGGATCAATTACAACTTACTCAAAATACTCAACCATCAATTTTAACTGTGAGCTTTTCAATATTTAAGGTCTTAAAAGAGGAATTTAATTTTGATTTTAGTACATTTAAATATTTTGCTGGACATTCCTTAGGAGAATATAGTGCGTTAGTTTGCTCAGAGTCATTGAAATTTGAAGACGCAATTTATTTGTTACATGAGAGAGGTAAAGCAATGCAAGAAGCAGTTCCAGTCGGAAAAGGAAGTATGTTAGCAATACTTGGAGCAAAAATTAAAGATATTAACGATTTGCTAAATTCATTTAAAGAAAAAGGAGTTTGCGAAATCGCTAATGATAATGCTGCCGGACAGGTAATTATAAGTGGAGATAAAGACACCATTATTTCTTTTCAATCTTCATTAAAAAAGAAAAAAATTAAATCTATTCCATTGAAAGTAAGCGCACCATTTCATTGTTCTTTAATGAAATCAGCAGCAGATAAAATGCGAGATAAAATTAAAAATATTAATTTTAAGAATCCTAAATATTCAATTTTAAGCAATGTAACAGCAAAAATTGAAAAAAATCCAGAAAACATAAAAAATTTGTTAATTGATCAGATTTTTTCAACTGTTAAATGGCGTGAAACCATTATAAATATTTCTAATGAAGGGGTATCAAATTTTGTAGAAATTGGACCAGGAAAAGTTTTAGTAGGTATGGTAAAAAGAACTATAAAAAATGCTAATTGTTTTTCAATTAATTCAATCAATGACATTAAAAATTTAAAAAATGAATTTAGAAAATAAGAAAGTTTTAATAACGGGAGCTACAGGGGGTATAGGAAACTGTTTAATTAAAAAATTTGATAGTTTAAACGCTAGAGTCATAGCAACTGGCACTAATGAAGAAAAGCTAGAAAATTTAAAAAAAAATTTTTCTAATATTCATGTCGAAAAGTTTAAGCTTGAGCAACATGACAAGATAGATGATTTTATTAATAACGTTCATGATAAATTAGAAGGCCTAGATATCTTGGTTAATAATGCAGGTATAACTCTAGATAATTTATCTATTAGATTGACTGAGGGAGATTGGAAAAAAGTTTTAGATATTAATCTTACGTCTACTTTTTTAATGTGTAAGTCAGCTATAAAAAAAATGTTAAAAAAAAAATATGGAAAAATAATTAATATTACATCGATTGTTGGTCACACAGGTAATCTAGGTCAAGCTAATTACGCAGCCTCAAAAGCTGGAATCATTGCATTTTCAAAAAGTTTAGCTATAGAATATGCAAAAAAGAACATTAATATTAATTGCGTATCGCCTGGTTTTATAAAAACTGAAATGACAGATAAAATTAATGAAGAATTTAAAAAAAATCTTATAAGTAAAATTCCTTCGGGAAACCTAGGCACAGGAGAAGATGTTTCTAATTGTGTAGCTTTTTTAGCTTCGGATATGGCAACTTATATAAATGGTGAAACAATACATGTTAACGGTGGAATGTATATGGCTTGACAATTCTATTTAATAATCTATTAAGAATTAATAAACACGAAAGGAATTCATGTCAGACGATATAAAAAATAAGATTAAAAAAATTGTAGCAGATCATTTGGGCATCGAAGAAGAAAAAGTTACCGAAGAGGCAAGTTTCATTGATGATCTTGGCGCTGATAGTTTAGATACTGTGGAGCTAGTAATGGCTTTCGAAGAGGAATTTGGTTCAGAAATTTCTGATAGTGAAGCTGAGAAGATATTAACTGTTGGTGATGCGATCAAGTTTATAGAAAGTAAGTCTAGCTAAATATTTTTTAGTAAATGAGGCATGATAATAAAAATATCATGGTAGTTTTATCATCTCCCTCAGGGGCAGGCAAGACAACGATTACAAAAAAAATTCAACAAAAATTTAGTTCCTTTAAAATATCAGTATCTCACACTACAAGACGACCAAGACCAAACGAAGTAAATGGTGTTGATTATCACTTCGTAAATTTAGAAAAATTCAAAGCTTTAATAAATGAAAATAAACTTTATGAATATGCAAAAATTTTTGATAATTATTATGGAACTTCAAAAGAAATCGTTGATAATTTGATTGAAACAAACGATGTAATATTCGATATAGATTGGCAGGGAAATCAACAACTTTCTAAATATAAAAATTTAAATTTAGTCAAAATATTTATTACAACAAAAAATAAAGAAGAGGTTAAAAGTAGATTAATGAGAAGAAATCAAGACAGTAAAGAAGAAGTAAAAAAAAGATTAAAATCTTTTGAGGAGGATATAAAGCACTGGGATGATTACGATTATATTGTGACTAATGACGATTTAGAAAATTGTTTTAAACAAATTGAAAATATTATCTTATTACATAAAAAACTATTTATTTTTCCTCGTACAATTCTGTAATTTTGTAATATACTTCTGACTTTAAATCAGCTGGTCTTAAGTTAAGATTAAGATTTTTAATGCTTTTTTTTCCTAAAATTTTTCTAAAGTTTTTCTTAATCATTTTCCTCTTATTTGAAAAAAAAATATTAGTTATCATTTCTAAATTATCTAAATTATTAATTTTATAAATTTCTTTTCTTATTGGAGACAAATGTAAAACTGAGGAGGTAATTTTAGGCTTAGGATAAAAACAATTAGGAGATACATTAAATTTATTCAAAAGTTTTAATCTATAATTAGTTATAATTGATAATCTTCCAAAAGTCGTCCCTGCAATTTTTTCGGCTACTTCTTTTTGAAACATAAGTACTAAATCTGTAAATTTTGGAGGCCAATTTTTAAATTTAATAAGTTTTACTAAAATTTGTGATGAAATATTATAAGGTAAATTTCCAAATATTATACTTTTAACGTTTATTATTTTTTCAAGGTCAATTTTAAGTATGTCTAAATTAAATAATCTTACTTTATTATTATTTTGGTATTTTTTTTTTAATACCTCGTAAAGTTTGTAGTCTTTCTCAATTAATGTAAGAGATTTAGGTTTTTTCTCTAAAATTCTTTCTGTTAAAGACCCACACCCGGGGCCAATTTCTAATATGTTTCTATTTTTAATATTTTTAAGATTTATTATTTTATTTATTATGTTTTTGTCTATAAGGAAATTTTGACCTAAAGATTTTTTAGGACGAAGCATTATTTTAACCTGTCTAAAAATTTTACACAATTTACTAAGCTTTGATAATTAGCTAAATTTTTTCCAATAATATTTTTTGCAGTACCATGATCAGGTGACATTCTAATGTATTTAAGCCCTAAGGTTATGTTAATTGCATCAAATTTGAATAAATTCTTAAAAGGAATTAAAACCTGATCGTGATACATGCCAACTATTACATCATATTGCTTATAATCAGAATTAAAGAAGCTGTCAGCAGACATTGGACCAAATATATTTAACTTAATTTTTAATTGCTTAATTGCTGGTATTATTTGTTTCACTTCCTCAGAGTCTTTTTCGTTCTCAGCGTTGTGTGGATTTAAACCTAAAACAGCTATTTTAGGCTTGTATTTAAGTATTTTTTTGAAGTAAAAATTTAAAGTATTAATTTTTTTTATTAAATTTTTTTTTTTAATATTTTTAGATATGTTTGCTACTTTAATATGGGTTGTAATCGGAACAACAGATAATTTTTTATTGTAAAGCATCATAACTTCAGAAAATCTTTTTACTTTTGACTTTTTTGCAATAAATTCAGTAACCCCATAGATACCCTTTTTTTTAATTAGTTTTTTATCTATTGGACAATTTATAAAGCCTTTAATTTTTTTCTCTACGCATATTTTATTTGCTAAGTTTAGACAGCCAATTACATATTTCGAAGCGTCTTTATTTTGAACATTAAAACACTTTTTATATCTTAGCGGGTAATCGATTATATTTAAAAATTTTTCATCATTTTTTTCGTCAATATTATCAATTTTTTTTATAGGCACTCTTATTTTAAGCTTTTTTGCTTGATCAGATAAAAGTTGAAAATTACCAATCAATGTAATTCTTTGTTTCTGTAATTTACTAACTTTTTTCCATGTTTTAAAAATAATTTCAGCATTGATACTATTTGGATCACCACAAATTATCAGTATTTTGGAATTCATTTAATTTCTATTAAAGTATTATTTTTTTTTAAGGACAAATGTGTATTAGAGTACATATTTAAAAGGTCAGTTTTTTGTTTATTTATAATTGAACTTTTCAATTTTTCGGTATCAAGATTGTTTAAATTTTCTTTATATCTTTTACTGTTTAATTTGAGAAAAAGAACATTATTGCTGCTTGTAATTAAAGTATATTCTCCAACATCAATTTCCCTTATAGCCTGATATATTGATTTAGAAAGACTATTTGAATTTGTCCAACCCAATTTTCCCCCATCCAAAGAAGTATTTGAAACACTATATTTATTTGCAGATTTATCAAATCCATATTTATCAATATGCATTTTAACTTCATCTATAATTCTATTTTTTTCGTCTAAATTTACAAAATTTAATTCTATTTCAGATAAATTAAATTCCTCAATACTTTTCTGTTCTTTTACAACAGAGTTTAGCTCTTTTAAAACCTGTTTTTCATCAATATCGATTTTTTTTGCATAAATTTGATAAATAAGATTCTGCCAAGAAAATTCAGTCTTAATTTCACTTAAATACTCATTAAAGTCGATTTTATTTTTTGTAAATAAATTTTCAAGTTCATTGGTATTAGTATTAAGCTTTGTTGAAACCATTCTTAAATGATTTTTAGTTCTTTCAAAATGATCATATTTTAAATCGTACTTCTTCAACTCTTCTCTTTTTAATTTAAGATTTATTAATGTAGTCATAGAGAGGTTTTTAATTGAATTAATATTTTTTTGGCTCAGTTCTTCACCAGCTAAAAGCAATGTAGTTTTAATTTTATTTTCTAATTCAAAAGAAGTTACAATCTCACTGCCAACTTTTGCAACAATTCTTGTTTTATTTTGCGCAAATAAGTTGTTGTTCAATATTAGAATTATAAATAAAAATTTAATTATGATTTTAAATAAAGAGTTCATTTATAATTAAAATTTAGGTGATGAAATTTCTCCAAAAGGACTTAAAGTAACTTTAAACATTAATGAGTTTTCTGCTTCTAGTTCCGAATCGTTGTAGAACTCTCTTCTATAAACTAAACCAGCTCTTAAACAGTCATTTATATACTCATAGCTTAAGTTGTAATATTCAGATGAATTAGTGATTATGTTTCTTTTATTATTAAAAGCAAATAAACCGTTATTACCTCTTTTAATTTCAAAAGAAGTTTTTACGTATTCTTTAACGTCAGAAATATTATTTTCCTCTAAATAATTTAGATTAAATTTCATATTACTTAGAGAATATTCCGCACCAAATTCATTATAATTCATTTCCTTAAAATTTTGATCAAGTGAATAATTATAATTAACTTTTAAATTATTAGTATCAAATTCAAATGAACCAACCACATCTGAAAATCTTTTATCTAAGCTTGATGTATCAGACATTTTGTTATTTGTTTTTTTTTCATTAATAACCTGACCTAATGAAAGTTTAACATTATTTTCTTTCCCTTTTCTCTCATAGTCAAAACCGTAGGTTAAATTTGAACCTCCCTCAAAATTCGATGATGAATTTATTCTATTTAATGAAAAAATATTCTCCCTGTATAAACTATTATCTTCAGTTTCATTTTTCATGTGATTGGGCGCATATTTAAATAATAACTTCGGTTTTAAAATGTGATTTTTTCCATTATCATCTGTCTTTATCAAATCAATACTTGCTAAATAACCTAATGCACCCATTAACTCACTAGTTGTCTTTTTTTTAAACTTATCAACGTTTTTAGCTTCATAATTTACATTTTTTAAACTTGTAAGGAAACTCCCTTCGTAAGGTAAATTAAAAAAAGTTTTATCATATGACCATTCAAAATCATTTATTAAAAAATTTTCAAATTTATTTGTATCGTAATTATGAATTTTAAAGTTTGAATTAAAACTTCCACTTCCAAGTTTTTCACTATATAAATTTCTATTAAGATTTAGCTCGGGTAAAATAAATTCATATTTATCATTGTAAGACTCATTCAAATTTCTATAAATACTTGATCTTACTGAAATAAATAAATCTTTTTCATCATTATAGTGATTAAAATTTACAAAATTCTCCAAAGTATTTGTTTCATAATCAACTAAATCTGATTTTATCCTGTATAATTTAAGATATTTTCTGTGTGACACATCTTGCAAATTTACTTCAAAGTCACTTGTTTTTATATCATTATCACTGAACTCTTTAAAAAACTTTGCAAAAAAATGGGATTTATCACCTGGCTTTTTAGTATCAGAAATATTTTTGTATCCTTTTGAATAACCAAAATCAAAAATTAAATCGGAATTTTTAAATACTTGTCGATACTCTCCTGTAAATAAAGGATTTTCATTTACAAATAATTGATTTTTTAAAGTGAAATCTCTATCAGGACTTATTGCCCAAAAATAAGGAATATTTAAACTGGATCCTAGATTCTTAGTATCAGCATATGATGGGATAAGAAAACCAGATCTACGTTTCACAGTTGGGTCTGGATGAGCAAGCTTAGGAAAATAAAAAATTGGAACATCATAAATTCTTATAACAGCATTATCATAATAAATTGTTTTTTTTATATTATCATGTCTCATTTTTGAAGCTCTTAACTCCCAAGGAGGGCATTTATCATTTTCTCTGTAATTACATGTTGTAAAACTACTTTTGATAAAATTTGACTCATTTTCTTTTAAAGATATAGAATTAGAAAAAATTCTTGGCTTATTTTCTTTATTCATTTTAAATCCATCCTGATTTAAAAATGTTTTTGAGTCAGATCCAATTAATTCTTTTTTATTTTCATCAATATAAATTTGCGAAAATTCATAGGTATTATTAGATTTATCTATTACCTTAATTAATCCAATAGATTTGAATATATTTTCTTTCATTTGATAATTAAAATTTTCTAAATAAATTTTATTATTTTGAATGTCTTTTATAATTGTTGGACTTTCTGAGTTTATAAAATTTTTATTTTTATTGAAATTTATATCTTTTGTTTCAACAATATAACCTTCAGAAGTAGTAATGGTTGTGTCTCCTTTAGCTTCTATATTTTGAAGTTTGTAATTATAAACTGCATAGTCAGTTTTAATTATATTATTATCTTTATCGACAATTATTACATCTTCTTGAAAAATTGATATTTCTTTTTTTTTATCTAATGAAATATTTTTTGCACTTATTTCAAGTTCGTCCGCAAATGAAATATTTGTAACAAGAAAAAATAGGAGTGTTTTAATAATATTATTTTTCATTTATTTGAAGAATTCCAATTGAACTAAATATTCCAATGACTATTACGGGTACCCAAGTTGATAGTGTAAGTGGAATTCTATTCGTTTGGCCTAAGGCTACAGATAGATCTTTAAGATAATAGATAAAAACACAAGCAATAATTCCAACGAAAATAAATCTAACGTTATTTGATTTCTTCAAAGTTCCCATCACTATTATCGAAGCTAAGGCTGTCATAATAAATAAGAAAAAAGGCAAAGATAGCATTGCATGTAGTCTTTGATCTAAAAAAAGCTTATTATAACCTTTATTTATTAAGTTTTTATAATTGATCAATAAATCAACAAAAGACAGAGTTTCAAAATTTTTGAAGAGATTAATAATGTTATCGTAAGAATAAATAGAAGTAATACTATCATTTTCCAATTTTATCTCTTTTTTATTATCTCCGCTAAATTCAACTATAGAGACTTTACTTAATTGCCATTCATTCTTTTCTATATTTGCAGATTTTGAAAAAATTTTTTTATTAAGATTATAATTTTTATCTAAATTAAATATAGTGATATCTTCTAATTTTTTGCCATCATATTTATTGGCAGTTATAATCCTACTGCCATTGGATAAATTTTCTTTGATCCATAATCCATTATTATTGAACGTTACAAGATGATCAATATCTCTGGAGTAATTTGACTTTATTTGTTCATAATATTTTGACATTTCTGATGTAACCGGATTTATTATTAAAAGAATTATCCACCCTAAAATAAATGAAGTACTAGCAAGAATAAAAAATATTTTGAAATTTGAATAACCAAATATCTTCATTGTAAGTAAATCTTTATTATTTCTAAGGTCAATAATAAATTTCATACTTGCTATAAAAATTATAAATGGGAGTAAATTAATCATCATACTTGGAATATAAAGATTAGTTAAAATTAAAGGTGTAAAAATAGATGAATCGAGATTTTTAAAGAATTCTATTTCTTCAAATAAATTTAATATTATTCCAAAAGCATAAAAAAATAAGAAAACTTTTAAAAAAGCTTTCAAAAATCCATTAAGAATATAATTTAGTATTACACTATTCATACACTTTTTGTTTCTTGTGATAATTTAATTTTTAAAAAAATATATATTAATATTCCCAAAGCAACGGGTGAAAATAAAAATACGTTTTTTATAACTTCATTTATACCCGTGTATCTTATTATTAATTCAGCATATAAAAGAACTAGGAAAGAATATGCAAATATACTAACTTTACTATAATAAATTCTTCCACTTGTTTTAATAAATAATAATGAGGAAATTAACGTTATAACTGGAATAAAAAGAGGTAAGACCATTCTTCTATTAAGAGTCGGTAAAATTTCTTCGTTAAAGCCACCTTTACAAATTGGATCTTTTGAAAACTTGTTATAAATACAAGAAAACAATCTTAAAGTTGAGGTCTCTTGGATTTTTGGTTCCTTGATAGTAGTATTTTGAAGATTTCTTAAATCAATATCAATTTTCTCAAATTTAATCACGTCACTTTGAATTTTTCCCTTACTCTCAGAAATTATCAACCCATTAAACAAAACGAGTTTTTTTTCTTCCACTATTCCAGTTTTAGCTATTATTGTAGAGGATGTTTTCGACTCTTGATTAGATGAAATATTTTTTAAAATATTGGACTTATCATGTAAAAATATATTTTTTATTTGATTTTCAAACTTATCATCTACAATAAAAGTTAGGCCTTTAAAAGAGTCACTAAATTGCTGAATTTTTAGGGTGGGCAATATTGAGATAACTTTCTCATTTCCTAGAAGCTTTCTTGATTTATTTAAAGCGGAAGGTGTTATAAAAATTGAAAAAATTAAATGAAATAAAGATATCAAGATTGACAAAAATAAAAATAAATGAACTACTTGTATTTTTTTAACTCCTGAGGTCCATAAAATTATCAATTCATTTTCCTGTAATTGTCTAATTATAAAGATTGTTAAAGCAAGCAGAAATGATAACGGAATGAATTTTGTAAGTATTCCAAACAAATTCAAAAAAGAATATTGAAAATAAGTAAAAACAGGGTAACCACTTTCTACTATTAGATCTAAAAAGTTTACTGCTCTTACAGTCCAGGCGATAATCGCTAGACTAAATAAGATCACTAAAAACAATTTAAAAATCTCAATTATATAGTTATGGTAAATTTTGTTTTGAAGCATTTGTATAATTCGTATATAATTAATCTATCCATAAATTAAATTCAACTAATGGTTTAACTATGGTTAAATTATCATTGAAAACTTATATTTTTGGACATATATCACTGACACAATTAGGTTTTATTTAAAATTTATGTCTATCAAATTAAACTATTTAAAAAAAACAATTAGCAAGCCTTCAGGCAACGTAGTTTTATTTTCAAACGAAAAATTTAAAACTAATGAGTTAAAAAAGTATATTTCAAATTCTGAATTTTCTTATATTAACGATTTAATTAAAAATATTGATCTTAAAAAAAATTTATATGTTTTTGAGCTTACTTCTAAAAGAAATATCGTTTTAATATCCGTTAAAAAAGATTTAAATATCTCTGATATCGAAAAACTTGGTGCAGAGTTTTTTGGACGGATAAACTATGGAGTTAGTAAAGATTACTTTATAATCTCAGATACTATAACTAACAAAAAAAATAATTTTTTAAGCCATTTCCTACATGGTGCAAAATTAAAATCTTATGTTTTCAAAAAATATAAAACCAAACAAGAAAAAAGAGTTATTACTTTAAATATTACAGGTAATAAAAACAAACCCTCAATTAAAGATCAAATTAAATTTAAAGCATTAGAAGAAGGTACATTTTATGCGAGAGATTTAGTATCAGAGCCAGGAAATATTTTACACCCTGATGAATATGCAAAAAGATTAAATTCTCTTAAAAAGGATGGGTTAAAAATAAACATTTATGATGAAAAAAAATTAAAAAAAATGGGTATGCATGCTTTACTTGGAGTTGGCCAAGGAAGCATTAGAGGATCATATTTGGTAACCATGGAATGGAATGGAACTAAAAATAATTCGAGCCCTTTAGCATTTGTAGGAAAAGGAGTCTGTTTTGATACCGGTGGTTATTCTTTGAAACCAGCAAAATTTATGGAAGATATGACTTATGATATGGCAGGCTCTGCTGCTGTAGTTGGATTAATGAAAAGTTTGGCACTTAGAAAAGCAAAAATTAATGCTATAGGAGTTGTTGGTTTAGTAGAAAATATGGTAAGTGGTAACGCACAAAGACCAGGGGATATAGTAAAATCTTTTAGTGGTAAAACTATAGAAGTATTAAATACAGATGCAGAGGGACGTTTAGTTTTAGCTGATGCTATTACATTCACCGAAAAAAAATATAAACCAAAATTTATAATTGATTTAGCTACCCTCACTGGTGCAATTATAGTTTCACTTGGCTCAGAGTATGCTGGACTCTTTTCAAATAATGACGATTTATCAAAAAAAATTTATAACGCTGGAGAAAAAGTTGATGAAAAAGTTTGGCGTATGCCATTGCATAAAAATTACGATAAACTTATGAACTCCAAAAACGCAGATATGCAAAATATTAATTATGTAGGGGGTGCAGGGTCGACTACAGCCGCACAATTTCTTCAAAGATTTATCTTGAATAAAACTCCATGGGCACATTTAGATATTGCTGGAATGGCTTTTTCGAAATATGGAGGTGCTCTAAACTCTGGAGGAGCAACTGGTTTTGGGGTGAGGTTACTTAATGAGCTAATTGAAGAAAATTATGAGTAATTTAGAACAAACATTATCAATTATTAAACCAGATGCAGTTGAAAGGAATCTCGTTGATGAAATAAAAAAAATATTTATTTCAAATAATTTAAAAATAAAAGAAACTAAAAAAATTCAAATTTCCAAAGAGGAAGCTGCAGAGTTTTACAAAGTTCACCAATCAAAACCATTTTATGAAAATTTGTGCTCATATTTATCCTCTGGCCCAATTGTTGCTATGATTTTAGAAGGTAACAATGCTATATTAGAGAATAGAAAATTAATGGGAGCAACTGACCCAAAAAAAGCAGAGGAAAATACAATTAGAAATTTATATGGAATTTCAATAGATAAAAATTCTGTGCACGGATCAGACTCAAGCGAAAACGCAAAAAAAGAAATCAATTTTTTCTTTAAAAATTAACAATTCCTGTATAATTTTATTATTGCCTCTGGATAAGCTAAGCGTTCTAATTTTTGTGTTTTGATTTTCAGAGTTTCTAAATTTTCATTTTTACTTATAAAAAAAAATTTTTTATTTATTATTTTTCCATCATCTAATTTTTTGTTAACAAAATGTATGGTACAGCCTGTTTTTTTTTCTTTATTCTTTAATACTCTATTATATGTATCTAAACCTTTGTAATTCGGCAATAAAGACGGATGAATGTTTATTATTTTTTTCCTAAATCTTCTAATAAATTTTTCAGATATTATTTTCATATAACCAGCTAAACAAATTAATGAAATCTTATTTTTTTTAATTATCTTCAAAATTAAATTTTCAAATCCTCTTTTTTTCGTGTTAATTATCAAGAATGGTATTGAATTAATTTTTGCATGGTTAATACCTTGGGCATTTTTATTGTTGGAGATAACAAGTTTGACATTAATTGGAAAATTATAATCTCTTGATTTTTTTATTAAATTTTTTAGATTCGAGCCCTTGCCTGATATAAAAATACATGCATTTTTTTTTACCATTTTAATGAATTACTTATTTTTACCTTTTTTTTCTCTTTAGAGATGAAACCAATTTCATAAGGTTTAAATTTATTCTCAAAAGTATTTTTTATTTGCAAGATATTTCTTTTAGGAGAAATGATACAAAAACCTACTCCACAATTAAATGTGTTTATCATTTCATTGTCAGAAATATTTTTACTTTTAAGCCATTTAAAGATTTTATTAACTTTTATTTTAGATAGATCAATGTTTAATGATAAATTTTCAGGTATTGATCTCATTACATTTTCTATAAGCCCGCCACCAGTAATATGTGCTGCGGAATGAATTAAATTTTTATTAGTCAATTTTAAAATTTCTTTGGAATAAATTTTTGTAGGTTTCAATAATTCTTTTCTTAAATTCAACGGCATTTTGTTAGATTTTAAAATCGATCTTACTAAAGAAAATCCATTAGAATGTAATCCGCTGGAAGGTATGGCCAAAACTACATCTCCTGATTTAACTTTTTTTTTACTTAGAATTTTCTTCTTAGATACTATTCCTACACTAAAGCCCGCAAGATCAAATTTATTCTTTGAGTAGGTTCCAGGCATTTCAGCAGTTTCGCCTCCAATAAGTTTACAATTTGATAATTTACATCCTTCAAAAATACCCTTTAAAATTTTTTTTGTTTTATTTAAATCTAATTTACCTATTGCTATATAGTCCAAAAAAAATAGTGGTTTTGCTCCTTGAACTATTAAATCATTTATACACATTGCAACAAGGTCTATACCAATAGTATCGAATTTTTTAAATTTATTCGCTAATTCGATCTTAGTGCCAACTCCATCAGTACATGAGACAATTACAGGGTCTTTAATTTTTAATTTACTAATATCAAATAAAGAACCAAATCCTCCAATTACATCTCTATCAAAAGAGTTTTTCGTTTTTTTGACACCTTTTTTTGATATTAAAGATATGTGCTTTACTAATTTATTTGCTAATGAAATATTTACACCACTTTTTTTGTAATTATTTTGCATTTTTTTCATTTATAAAAATGATATTTAACTTTTATGAAGCTTAATAAAATTATAATTCTTATCTTAGTTATTTTTATTAAAACTGGAAATGTTTTATCTCAAGACAGTATATTTAATGTTAATAATATTGAGATTATCAAGAAAACAAATACCTCTAATAAGGATATTGCAAATCAAGCAATTAAAAAAGCTTACATAAAGCTCATCGATAAAATTCTATTAATTGAGGATAAAGAAAAGATTTTAAAAATGGAATTTACAAAGATTAAAGAATTAGTTTCATACTATCAAGTAATATCAAATGCGGAAAATGACAAAAAGGAAGATATTATAATTTTTAATATTTTCTTTGATAAGGACAAATTACATAACTTATTTTATGATAAAGATATTTCATACGCCGAAATAACTAATAAAGAATTTTATCTTCTTCCAGTTCTTAAGAAAGACGATCAATATTTCATATTCAATCAAAATTTTTTTTATGAAAAATGGAATGATTTTGAAGACAATGACTTGATAGAATTTATCTTACCATTTGAGAACATAGAAATAATTCAAAAAATTAATTTAAATAAAAATAATTTATTTAATGTAGAAATAAAAACTTTATTTTTAGAATATTCAAAAAAAAATCAAGCGTTGTTATTAATTGAGGATAGAAATGGAATTATCGAAAAGATCTTTTTAAGGGCTAATATTTCAGGAAAAAAAATAAATAAAAATTTATTGATTAAGAATAATTTTCAAGATAATGCAAAAAATTATAGAGAAATAATTCAGAGAACCAGAAATGAAATAATTGATTTAGTAAAATCGCAAAATTTGATAGATATTAAAACACCATCCTTTTTGAATATAAAATTGACTTCAAATAAAAATAATAATTTAGCTGAATTATACAAAAGACTAAATAATATTGGTTTAGTTGATAATTTGTATGTTCAAGAAATTAACAGTGAATATGTTTTACTAAAAATCAAATATTTAGGAAAATTAGAAAAAATTATAAAAGAATTGAAAAAAGAAAAAATTATTTTAAAACAAAAAAATGATGAATGGAGTATTAAACTTATTAAATGAGTCAATTAGTTTTTAAATTTCCTTTTAAAACGAAATATTTTGAGCAAGATTTTTATGTCTCAAGTAATAATTTTTCAGCCTATAAACTTATCGAAAGCTGGCCCAAATGGAATGAAAAATGGTTAAATATTTTTGGTGTACCCGGTTCTGGCAAAACTCATTTATCAAAAATTCTTGAAAAAAAAATCAGCAAAATAAAAATTGAAGAGGCGGGAAAAATTAATGACAATACAATTTCAAATCTAAGCAACTTAGAGTGCCTAATTATCGATAATTTTGATAATAATATTAATGAAAAATTATTCTATTCAATACTTAATCATTCAAAACAATTAGAGAATTTTGTTTTAATTAATAGCTTAAAGCCTTTAAATCAAATTGAATTTAAATTAAAAGATTTAAAATCTAGAATTAGTAGTTTTATTTTCATTGGCATAGATTTGCCTACTGATGAACTCTTACAAGTAATAATCTCAAAATCTTTTTCTGATAAACAAATCAACCTAAATCCAAAAATATCAGACTATATTATTAAAAATGTTGAGCGATCTTATGATAAAATATTCAAATTTCTTAAAGATATCGATGATTTGTCTTTATCTTCTGGAAAATCAATAAATATTAATTTAATAAAAAAAGTATTGGATAAATGAATAAATATAGAACTCATAATTGTTCAGAATTAGATGAGAGTAATATTGATAAAACAATTACATTATCAGGATGGCTTCATAGAAAAAGAGACCATGGAAACTTATTATTTATAGATCTTCGAGATCACTATGGTTTAACTCAATGTGTAATTGAAAATAATAATAAATTTTTTTCTATTTTAGAAAAAATCAAACCTGAGTCTGTTTTGAAGGTTTCTGGAAAAGTAATTAAGCGTAAAAAAGGAACAGAAAATTTAGAATTAAAAACTGGAAAAATAGAGGTTGCTATTGACTCACTCGAAGTTTTATCAGACGCGAAAGAATTACCAATGCCTGTTTTTGGTGAACAGGACTATCCAGAAGATATTAGATTAAAATACAGATTTTTAGACCTTAGAAGAGATGAGATGCACCATAATATTATTTTAAGATCAAAAGTAATTTCTTTCATCAGAGAAGAAATGCTTAAAATAGGTTTTTTAGAATTCCAAACACCAATATTAACTTCGTCTAGCCCAGAAGGTGCTAGAGACTTTTTAGTTCCAAGTAGATTGAATCCGGGTAAATTTTATGCTCTACCCCAAGCACCTCAACAGTTCAAGCAACTAATCATGGTTTCTGGATTCGATAAATATTTTCAAATTGCTCCGTGTTTTAGAGATGAAGATGCAAGAGCTGATAGGAGTCCTGGGGAATTTTATCAATTAGATTTAGAAATGTCATTTGTAGACCAAGAGGATGTATTTCAAGTTGTGGAAAAATTATTGACTAATGTATTTAAAAAATTTTCAAAAAAAAAAATTAAATCAACAAAGTTTCCAAGAATTCCTTATAAAGAAGCCATGCGAAAATACGGTACAGATAAGCCAGACCTAAGAAATCCTTTGATAATTCATGATGTAACAGAAATTTTTTCAAGGGATGATGTTAAGTTTGATATATTTAAAAAACTAGTAAAATCTGGTTCTTATGTGAAAGCTATATTGACTAAAAATACAAAAGAAAAACCTAGAAGTTTTTTTGATAATATCGACAAATGGGCAAAAGAGCAGGGAGCTTCAGGGCTAGCTTATTTTACTTTTGAAAAAGATGAAAAAATAATTGCAAAAGGACCAATTGGAAAATTTTTTAGCGAAAACTCTCTTAAAGAAATAATGAAAATTTGTAATGCATCTATTGGGGATAGTTTATTTTTGTCATGTGGAAATGAAAAAGAACTTGAAAAAATACTGTCTATTTCAAGAGATAAGATATGTTCAGATTTAAATCTAATTAACAAAAATGAATACAGCTTTTGCTGGATTGTTGATTATCCCATGTTTGAATTGGACGAAAAAACTAATAAGATTAACTTTAGCCATAATCCTTTTTCTATGCCACAAGGAAATATTAAAGATATTAATTTTGACAAACCACTCAATATAAAAGCTTTCCAATACGATATAGTATGTAATGGAATTGAGTTATCTTCTGGGGCAATAAGAAACCATATTCCAGAATTGATGTATAAGTTATTTTCAATTGCAGGATATAGTGAAAAAAACGTTAATGAAAAATTTAGTGGTATGATAAATGCGCTAAGTTATGGTGCACCACCTCATGGAGGCATTGCACCAGGTATTGATAGAATTGTTATGCTATTGGCTGATGAAAAAAATATAAGAGATGTTACATTGTTTCCTATGAACCAAAACGCAGAAGATTTAATGATGAAAGCACCTTCGAAAGTTGATGAGGGACATCTTAAAGAATTGAATATAAAATTAGATCTTAAGAAAAGTTAATTTTTTGTTTTTAAATTAATTCTTACATCAGATAGATCTACGAGTTTTTCTTCTAGATTACTCCTTACAAATCCTTTCGAAGTAATATTTTTTACTATTTTAAGAAATTTGTCATCTGTGTCGTCCCCGGCTAAAGCTTTAGAACTTGCTATTGACGGTGTATGGGCTAATCCTTCTTTTCCAAGATAAGAGATTGCCAGCTCTCTAAATACATAATCTAAAATTGAAGAAGCACTTAAAATCCTATCATTACCTATAACATTCCCTGAAGGTTCAAATTTTGTATCAATAAAAGCGTCTACATACTCATCTAAAGGCACTCCATATTGTAAACCAAGTGAAATTGCTATTGCAAAATTATTCATCATAGCTTTTACAAGTTCACCCTCTTTGTTTGTATCAATAAAAATTTCTCCAATTTTTCCGTCGTCATATTCTCCAGTATGTAAATAAACTTTATGATCACCTATCTGAGCCTTTTGAATATATCCCTTTCTTCTATCGGGCATTTTAAATCTCGCATTATTTTTTACTTTAAAAACATTCATATTCTCAGCTGATATTTTTTTTTCTTTTTCAATTTTATTAGAAATACTTTTAGGAATTGAATTATCTATTCTTATATTTTTTGGTTTTTCCTTGTTTTCACTGCCGATTTTTTTTGTTTTTCTATTATTAAGCTTTACATCAATAACTTCTACACTCCCATCAGTTCTATTATCTATTTTAGATAATTCTTTATCGTTTAGATCATCAAGAGTGTGGAGGGTCTTAAAGGTACAAGTATAGTAAGTTTCAACAACGAATTTTTTCATATATAATTGGAATCGAATATATTGATGATATATATAAAATACTATAAGTGTCTATCCTATAATTATACAATTGTTAATTGTGTGGATTTTAAATTTCAAAAATGAGCTTAAAAATAATTTTTACTTGGTGGAATAAACAAACTTTAGGAACCTTTCTTAAAACATTATTTACTGGGATTTACGTTGGTAAGGATGAATTTGGTAATAAATATTATAAAAATAAAAAAAATGAAAGATGGGTGATTTATTCAAAAGATATTGAAGCTACAAAAATTACCTCCGATTGGTATCTATGGATGCATCACACAATCGACAAAATTCCAGTTGAAAAAGAGAAAAATAAATATATTTGGCAAAAAAATCATAAAGAAAACAAAACTGGTACTAAAGAAAGCCACAAACCTGTAAGAATTAGAAAAAACAATGTACAAAAAAAATATGAAACTTGGAAATAAAACTCTAATTTTATTAATCAAATTTTTTTTTTTTATTACATATAATTTATATGGAAACGAGGAAATTTCAACTTCACAATTAATCAATATTGAAAAAATTAAACCAAGCTTTGAAGAAGTTGAGGAAAAAAATGAGTCCTCACTAAGAAATCAAAAAGATAAAGACTTCAAACAAAAGAGAAAAACAATTAAAAAACTGAATTCTTCGTATGCAATTTTAGTTGGATTAGACAAAATAACAGCAAAATCTTCAGAAATTTTGGTAAATTTAAATGAAACAAAAACTTTTGGCCCTCTTGAAATTAAAATTTTGAAATGTAAAAAAGTTAAAGCAAATAATAGAATTAACGATGTTGCATATATGCAAGTAAAAGACTTAACTAAGACTGAGAATGAAAAAGTCTTTATTTTTAATGGTTGGACGTTTTCGGAAGATCCAAATTTAACACCATTCGATCATGCAATTTATGATATACAACTATTAAACTGTTATAATACTTAAAAAAATTTTTCTTTACTTAGCCAATTAGTATCAAAATCTGAGTTAACAAATTTTTTATGATTTAATATTTTTTTGTGCAAGTCAATTGTTGTTGTAATACCTTCAAGCACAAATTCATCAAGTGATCGAAGCGTTCTTTGAATAGCCTCTGTTCTGTTTCTTCCTTTACATATAACTTTCGCAATTAAACTATCGTAATATGGTGTAATTTTACATCCTTGAAATATTGAACCATCAACCCTTGTTCTAAACCCCGAAGGTTGATGACAAACACTTATGGTACCTGGACTGGGTTGAAAATTCATTGATGGATTTTCAGCATTAATTCTACATTCTATCGAATGACCTCTCGGATTTATATCGCTTTGTTTTAAAGCTGTATCTCCAGTATATGCTATCCATAATTGCTCTTTAACAATATCAATACCAGTCTGAACTTCAGTAACAGGATGTTCAACTTGCACTCTTGTATTCATTTCTAGAAAATAAAATTTTCCATCCTCATAAATAAATTCTACTGTTCCTGCACCCTCATAATTAATTTTTTCAACCATTTCTACTGTTTTTTTTAAAAGGTCTTTTCTCTGATCTTCGGTAAGAACTGGGCTAGGAGTTTCCTCAATAAGTTTTTGATGTCTTCTTTGCACTGAGCAGTCTCTTTCACCCAAGTGAACAGTTCTATTTTTACCTGACATTATTTGAACTTCTATGTGTCTTGGGTTTTTAAAATATTTTTCAATATATAGTTCATCATTTCCAAAAAATTTATTTGCCTCTGTCTTAGCAGTTAAAAACATATTTTCTAATTCGTTATCTTGATTAACTATTTTCATACCTTTTCCTCCACCTCCACCAGCCGCTTTAATCAATATGGGATATCCTATTTCTTTTGCAATGGATCTAGCTTCATCCAAAGATTTTACACCCCCTTCAGATCCTTCAATAACAGGAAGACCATACTTTTTCGCAATTCTTTTTGCCTCAATTTTATCCCCCATTTTAGAAATGATATCAGCACTAGGTCCAATAAATTTAATTCCGTGTTTTTGTACAATTTCTGAAAATTTAGAATTCTCAGATAAAAACCCATATCCTGGATGAATTGCTTCTGCTCCAGTCAGATCAACAGCAGACATAATTGCTGAAATATTTAAGTAACTATTCTGAGGTTGATGAGAACCAACACAAACACTTTCATCAGCTAATCTAACATGCATAGAATCAGAATCTACATCGGAATGAATTGCAACAGTTTGTATTCCCCACTCTTTACATGCTCTTATAACTCTAACAGCTATTTCACCTCTGTTAGCAATTAAAACTTTTTTAAACATTATTTTTATTTGAGAAGAACTAGTGTTTGACCAAATTCAACTGGTTGGCCGTCTTCGACCAAAACTTTTTTAACTTCTCCGTCACTTGTGGAAGGAACATGATTCATTGTTTTCATTGCTTCAACAATCATAATGGTTTGACCTTTTTTCACTTTATCTCCAACACTAACAAATTTTTTTGCACCTGGCTCAGGCGCAAGGTAAGCCGTACCTATTATTGGAGATTTAACCCTAATTCCATCTGTAGTATTTGATGTATTTAGAACAGTCTTATTAGGAGAAACTACTGCGCTGGACTTCGATTGTTCTATCCCTTTTGAAGCTTTAGAAACTTTTATTTTAGTCTGCCCCTCTTGATATTCAAGTTCTGTTAAACCAAATTCTTTTAAATTTTCGACTAATTCTTTGATTAATTTTTTATCTATCTTCATTATTTTTTTAAATATTCTATCATTGCATTTAAAGCCATGATATATCCATTAGCACCAAAACCACAAATTACTCCATTAGCAACTTTACTAATTAAAGACTTATGCCTGAATTCCTCTCTATTGTAAATATTACTTATATGCAATTCAATAATTGGCAACTTTAGTATTTTTAAAGCATCATGAATTGCAACAGATGTATGGGTATATCCACCAGCATTAATTACCAACCCATCTTGATCATTTCTAGACTCTTGAATTTTTTCAACTAATTCACCCTCAATATTTGATTGAAAAAATGATACATTAAAATTATTCTTTTTAGCAAACTCTTCACAAGTTTTTTCTACATCTTTTAAAGTGAAATTACCGTATTGGCTTTTTTCTCTTTCACCTAAAAGGTTGAGATTTGGTCCATTAAGAATTATAATTTTTTTCATCGTTAATTATTAGTATCATTAATTAGCTCAATTATGGCAAAAATACAGTTAAATGGAAAAAAGATTACAATCAATTCTAAATCTTCAATTCAAGATTTGCTTAAAAGGTACAATTTAATCAATGAAAAAATTGCTATTGAGCTGAATGGCATAATTATTCCAAAAATCAAATTTAAAAAAAAATATTTGAAGAATAATGATAAAGTTGAAGTAGTACATTTTATAGGGGGAGGTTAATGAAAGATATATTTAGAGTTGCTAATAAAAAACTTAAATCAAGATTAATCGTAGGAACTGGAAAATATAAAAATTTTCGTGAAACTGCCAAAGCTGTAGAGGCTTCAGGCGCAGATATGGTAACCGTGGCAGTTAGAAGAGTAAATATTTTAGATAAAAAAAAACCAATTTTGACCGATTATTTAAATCCCAAAAAAATAATTTTTTTACCGAATACTGCTGGTTGTTTCAATTCTTCAGATGCATTGAGAACTTTAAGACTTGCAAGAGAAATGGGTGGATGGAAATTAGTTAAATTAGAGGTTTTAGGTGACAAAAAAACTTTATACCCAAACATGATTGAAACAATTAAATCAACAAAAATTCTTACAAAAGAAGGTTTTAAAGTAATGGTTTATTGCACCGACGATCCTTTGTTAGCAAAAAAATTAGAAGATAATGGTGCTGCAGCGATTATGCCTTTAGCCTCACCAATAGGATCTGGTTTAGGATTACAAAATAAAGTAAATATTTCTATGATTATAAAACAATCTAAAGTACCAGTCATAGTGGATGCAGGTATAGGGACGGCGTCAGATGCAACTGTAGCCATGGAATTAGGTTGTGATGGTGTATTAATTAATAGTGCTATAGCGATGGCAAAAAAACCAATCTTAATGGCGAAAGCTTTCAGGGATGCAGTAACTTCAGGACGCAATTCTTATTTAGCTGGAAGAATGCAAAAAAATTACATAGCTTCCCCAAGTTCTCCAACTAAAGGTTTAATTTAATTTTTTTTTTCTTCTTACCCACAAAGTACGTAACTTTTTCTTTATTTTTGATTTTTTTGCTTCTTTTTTTTGTTTTTTCGCGTCTTTTTTTTCTTTTGACTTACCATTGCTAATTTTCTTGTTAAAAATAATATTTTCAACATGCTCGACCTTATTTATTACTTTTTTAGATTTATTTAATAATTCAATCTTATATTCAGGTATCACAAGTTGCTCAGCAGAAATTAATTCTATTTTGAAAGAATATTTTTTTTGAAAATATTTTAATTCATCTATTAAATTTTTTTCCATATTCGTCTTAATTTTTTCTGGAATATATGCTTTAATAATTTTTACTTTTTCAGTAAATGCTAAATATTGTATTTTTTTTAAAATTTTTTGAGAAAAAGATCCGAGAGAAAGTTGAGTTTCCCATTTTATCGAACCTTCTCTAAGCCTTTGACGAGTCATCTCAAGTAGGCCAAAATTACTTATCCTTCCGATCTGTATCCTAGCTCTATCTTTTCTAATACTTTCTCTCATTTTTTTTTCGACTGTTTTTTTATTATAAAAGTTCATCATATCGATAAAATCAATTACTATTAATCCCGATAAGTCTCTCAACTTAATTTGATGAGCTATCTCTTCAGCGGCTTCTAAATTTGTATTTAAAGCAGTTTTTTCAATATTAATTTGTTTTGTAGATTGACCGGAATTTATATCTATAGAAACTAAAGCTTCAGTAGGATTAATTACGATATAACCACCAGACTTTAGTTTCACCGTTGGTTCAAAAATATTATTTAATTCTTTTTCTAAATTAGCAAAATGAAAAAGAGGTATTTTACCTCTATATTTTTTAATATTTTTTACACTTTTTGGCATTAATTCTTTCATGAATTTTTTTGCTTTTTGATAGGCTTCGTTTCCTTCAACATATACATTTTTGGTATCGTTATCGTAAGTATCTCTTAAAGTTCTTTTTATTATATCTCCTTCTTCATACACTAGAGAAGGTGCGTTGGAGTCTAAGGCTTTATCTTTAATTTCATCCCAAGTTTTTAAAGTATTTTGAAAATCTTTTTCAATTTCATTTTTTGTTTTATTTGATCCAGCTGTTCTTACAATAACACCCATGCTACTTGGTATACTTATTTCATTTAAAATATTTCTTATTTTTTGTCTGTCAGAAGAGCTAAAAATTTTTCTAGAAATTCCACCTCCTTTTGGTGTATTTGGCATAAGGACGATATATTTTCCAGCTAATGAAATAAAAGTGGTAAGCGCCGCTCCTTTTTGACCTCTTTCCTCTTTGATTACTTGAATTAAAACTACCTGTCCTGGTTTTATCACTTCTTGAATTTTATAACGCCTGATACCAAATGAGGATTTTATCTCATCTCTATACTGTTTTTTTTGGTTATCATCACTTTTCAGAATATTTTCATTTTCTAATTTATTATTTTCCGTCTGTGAATTGTTTGTTTCTAATTGATTGTTTTCTTGTGTTTCTCCATCATTCTTATTTTTGAGTTGTTCTCTAATTTTCTCCTCTGCCTCTCTTAATTTTTCTTTATCTTCAGATGGAATTTGGTAATAGTCAGACTGAATATCATTAAAAGCTAGAAACCCGTGTCTCTCTCTTCCAAAATTAACAAAAGCTGCTTGTAAAGATGGTTCAACTCTACTGATAGTACCTAAGTAAATATTATTTTTAAAATTTACATTATTACTATCTTCAAATTCATATTCTTCAATTGAATAAGCTGATTTAAGAACAATTCTAGTTTCGTTTGGATGCGAGGCATCAATATATAAATTTTTTTCCATTTTAAATGAATTCCTTTTATTTTTTTGAAATCTGTTAATTTTAAATTTGTCATATTCTCATTTTATACAATTTTGTGAATAAATACAGACATTTAATTTATATGCCTAAAGAAAGTCTTAATTTTTAATGATAAAATAGAAAATGCTTAAATTTATCAATTTTTCAATTAAATTTTTAATTATTTTTTTTATCGCTATTCTGATTTTTTCACTTACGACCTTATGGTATTTTTCCATAGGTTTACCCGACTATAAAAAGCTATCAAATTATCAACCCCCGATATCATCAAGAGTATACTCTAATGATGGCAAGCTCATCGCAGAATATGCTCTTCAAAAAAGATTATTTGTTCCTTATGACTCTATACCTAAAATAGTTGTAGACTCATTTCTTTCAGCAGAAGATAAAAATTTTTTTACTCATCCAGGTATTGATGCCAAAGGTATTTTGAGAGCAACCATAAAAAATTTGAAGAATATATCTCAAAATAAAAGATTAGAGGGAGCTTCTACAATCACTCAACAAGTCGCAAAAAACTTTCTATTAACAAGTGAAGTTTCCTTAAAAAGAAAAATAAAAGAAGCTATATTAGCCTTTAGAATAGAAAGAGCCTATTCAAAAGAGAGAATTCTAGAACTTTATTTAAATCAAATTTATTTAGGCCAAGGTACTTACGGCATAGCTGCTGCTAGTTTAGAGTATTTTGATAAATCAATAAAAGAACTTACCTATCCAGACGCAGCTTTATTAGCTGCACTACCAAAAGCACCGAGTAAATATAATCCTTATAAGTACCCAGATGTGGGAAAATTCAGAAGAGATTTAGTTCTTAAAAATTTAGAGGAAAATAATTTTATATCTAAAAAAGACCTAATTAAATTTAAGAAGTCAAATTTAAATTTAAAAAAAAGAAAAATTGAAATTGTAAACGAGGCTAATTCATATACAGAAGAGGTTAGAAGAACAGTTAAAGAAAATTATGGTTTTGAAAAATTATATTCAGAAGGATTAAGCATTAAAACACCTCTTAATATTGATTATCAAATTCAAGCAATAAAATCTCTCAGAAAAGGTATAGAAGATTATGATAGGAGGCATGGATGGAGAGGTCCTTTAACTAATAAATTAAAGAACAGAAATTGGAAAAATAAAATTGATGGGTTCAAACTTGATCCGACTTTAAATTGGAAATTTGCAGAGATTATAGAAATTAAAGAGTCTGAAATAATTTTTCAAATAATTAATCAAAATGAAAAAAGTACAATCGAAAAACTATATTTAAAAAATTTAAAATGGTCTTTACCAAAAAATAAACCAATTTCCTCAAGACATAGTATCGGAGATATAATTTTGGTAAAAAAAGAAAAAAATTTATGGAAACTTAAACAATATCCTAGAGTAAATGGCGGGATAATCGCCTTAGATCCTTTTACTGGTGATGTAAAGGCTTTGGTGGGTGGTTTTAATTTTAAATCAAGCGAGTTCAACAGAGTAACACAGGCAAAAAGACAACCAGGATCTGCTTTTAAACCAATAGTTTATGCAGCAGCCTTAGAAAATGGATTTTCGCCTAACTCAATTATTTTAGATGCTCCTTTCGTAGAAAGTCAGGGAGTAGGCTTAAAAAATTGGAAACCTGAGAATTATGGAAAAAAATTTTATGGGCCTACAACATTAAGAAAAGGTATCGAATATTCTCGAAATTTAATGACAGTCAGAATTGCAAAAATTTTAGGCTTAGATAAGATTTTAGATTTATCGAAAAAATTAGACATTTATAATGAAATACCTGAATTACTCTCAGTTTCATTAGGTGCTGCCGAGACAACATTGATTAATTTAACCGCAGCTTATGCTTCATTTGTAAATGGTGGAAAAAAAGTAAATCCAAATTTGATTTCAAGGATACAAGACAGAAGAGGTAAAACAATTTTCCAAATTAAAAGCAGAAAATGTCTTGGCTGCGATAAATTTATTGATCAATCAATTGATTACCCTAAAATAGAAAATATTAACAAACGTGTTTTCAGCGAGGCAACAGCTTACCAAATGGTAACAATTTTGAGTGGAGCTGTTGAAAGAGGAACTGCAAAAAAATTAAGATCTTTAAATGTTCCTCTCGCTGGTAAAACAGGAACTACTAATGACAACTACGATGCTTGGTTTATTGGTTTTTCATCAAATCTTGTTGTTGGAGTTTATATAGGTTTTGATAACCCCAGAACTTTAGGAAAATTTGAAACAGGATCAAAAGCTGCATTACCTATTTTTAAAGATTTTATTGAAAACGCACTTTTCGAAGACGATTTTAATGATTTTCAAATACCTGAAAAAATTTATTTAACATCATTAAATTATGATACGGGTCTCAAGTCGTCGGCTAAAGATAAAAAAACAATAATTGAAGCTCTAAAAATAGAAGATATTAACAATATAGAAAATAATAGTTTAATATCAATTAATGATCGTGATACTCTAATTAAATTTAGACAATTTTACTAATGGAAAGCTTTGAAAATAAACTAATAATTGCAGAAAAAACTCTAGAAAATATTAGGGGGTATCTTTGATAAGGAAGATATCGAAAAAAAATTAAAAGAGTTAGAAAAAAAACTTCTTAAAGAAAATTTTTGGAAAGATAAAGAATTAGCAAAAAAAACAACTAAACAAAAAAAGAATTTTGAACAAATACTCAATTCTTATAAAAATTTTTTTACAGAAATAAAGAATCTAAAAGAGCTTTTTTTACTTGCGATGGATGAAAAGAACGAGGAAATCTCAAATGAATGCTTTCAAAAATTAGATATTATTTCAAAAAATTTAAAAAAAATTGAAATTAATTGTTTTCTTTCTGGTGAAAACGATGATTTAAATATTTACCTAGAAATTCATGCTGGAGCAGGTGGGACTGAAAGCCAGGATTGGGCAGAAATGCTGCGAAGGATGTATATGAAGTGGTTCGATAAAAGAAAATTTAGCTATGAAATTATTAGTGAGCATAAAGGAGAGGAGGCGGGTATAAAATCATCAACATTAAAAGTCGATGGAGATTACTTGTATGGATTAATGAGATCAGAGTCTGGAGTGCATAGATTAGTAAGAATATCACCTTTTGATAGTGGTGCTAGAAGACATACAAGTTTTGCAAGTGTGTGGGTTTATCCTGCAATTGATGACGAAATAGATATTAATATAGATGAAAAAGATTTAAGAATTGATACATACAGATCAAGTGGCGCGGGCGGCCAACATGTAAACACCACTGATAGCGCAGTTAGAATTACGCATTTACCAACCAAGATAGTAGTTCAATGTCAAAATGAGAGATCTCAGCACAAAAATAAAGAAACATGTTATAAAATGCTTAGAGCAAGGCTTTATGAATTCGAACTTCAAAAAAGAGAGGAGCAGAATTCAAAGGAACTCAATACTAAAACTGATATTGGTTGGGGCCATCAAATCAGATCATATGTTTTACAGCCTTATCAGTTGGTAAAAGATTTAAGAAACAAAATTGAAAATACGAATCCATCAAGTGTCCTAGACGGTAATATTGATCAGTTTATAGAGGGAGGAATTAAAAATAAATAATGAAAAAGATTATTACAATTTTAGCCTCTTTAGTTTTAATCTTTTTAATTTTAATAGGCTCGGCTTTATTAACTAAAGGCATCGAAACAAAAAAGTTTAATAAATTAATATTAAATAAGATAAGTCAGATCGATAATAAAATTAATGTAAAAATAAATACTATAAAATTTAAGCTAGATATTAAGGAACTTAGTTTATTTTTAGAGACGTCCGATCCAAATATACTTTATAGAAATATTTCAATTCCTACTGAAAAAATAAAAGTTTATGTAGATTTTTTTTCAATATTAAAAGCAAACCCAAAAATTAGGCGTGTGAATATTTTATCAAAAAACTTAAGTATTAAAGATTTGAGAAATATTAAT
>CACMHW010000005.1 GCA_902613545.1 uncultured Pelagibacteraceae bacterium | reverse complement strand
GAACACTGGTTAGTTACACAAGGAGTTCCTAAAATCACATTAAATAAAAAATCATTTTCAAAAAAACTTAACGAAACTATTTTTATTCCTAAGGGTGCTATTCATAGAATCCAAAACCCCTATAAAAAAACAGTAAAGATAATGGAAGCCCAACTAGGTTCAATTTTGAAAGAGACTGACATTGTAAGGTACGAGGATATTTACGGAAGAGTTAATTAATTTCTAATTCTATTGGTGTGTGATCAGAGGGCTTAGTTTTAGATCTAGGTTTTTTATTAATATTAATAGATGTGACGTTTTCTAAAAGATTATTTGACAATACAAAGTGATCAATTCTCATCCCGTAATTTTTTTGCCACGATCCTGCAAAATAATCCCAAAATGTATATTCCTGTTTAATTTTGTTTTTTAGGCGGTAAATATCACTAAAACCAAGATTTAATATTTCTCGAAATTTCTTCCTTATCTCTAATTTACCAAGCGCATCTTTTTCATACCTTTTGAAATCATAAACATCTATTTCTTCAGGAATTATATTAAAATCACCAGCGATTAAAATATTTGAATTTTTACCAAGCTCTTTTTTTATTCTTGTGATAAATTTTTTTAACCAATTTTTTTTATACTCATATTTTTCTGTATTAATAGGGTTTCCATTCGGTACGTAAATATTAATTAAATTTATCTTTTTTTTTTTTAATAGAATTTCTCCAGAAATAATTCTTGCTTGTTTCAAATCATCCTTAATAAAATCTTTTTTTAAATTATCAATTTTTACTTTAGAGATAATTGCGACACCATTATAAGTTTTTTGACCAAAGACATGAGACTCATATCCTACATTCTTGAAATCTTCATACGGAAAGCTTTCTTCTTGTGTTTTGATTTCCTGTAAAAACATAATATCAGGTAATGTATCTTTTATATACTCTAAAATATTAGTAATTCTTGCTCTAACTGAATTAACATTCCAAGAGATTATTTTCATTAAGCAGAGAAAGATAAACCGCATCCACACGAAGATGTGGCTTTAGGGTTATTAATCGTAAAAGACTCTCCAATCATCTCTTTTTTGAAATCTACTGTAGATCCAGATATTATTTCAAGTGAAGCTTTATCGATTATAGCTCTATCAAATAAAATATCATCTTTTTCTAGTTTATTGTCAAAACTAAAATTATATTTATATCCTGAGCATCCTCCACCTTGTACTGCAATTCTAAAATATTTTTTTGCTTCACTTTTCGTGATTTTTTCTATCTGATTTTTGGCTCTGTCTGTAAATTCTAATTTTTTTTCCATATTTATCTAGTATATATTCTATATAGTTAGCATGCAAAAAAATTCAATCAAATCATTATCTAAATTAGCTGTTCCATTGAAATCTAAAGGTAGGTTTTTTAAAGAGAAAAAAACTCCTTTAAGATCAGATTTTCAACGAGATAGAGATAGAATAATACACTCCACTGCATTTAGAAGGCTTAAACATAAGACGCAGGTATTTATTAATACTTCTGGTGATCATTTTAGAACCAGAATTACTCACTCTTTAGAGGTAGCACAAATAGCTAGAACTTTATCAAAATTTTTTAATTTAAATGAAGACTTATGTGAAACATTAAGTCTGGCTCATGATTTAGGTCATACACCTTTTGGACACGCTGGAGAAGATGCTCTTAATGAATGTATGAGGAATTTCGGTGGCTTTGATCACAATATTCAAACTATTAGAACTATTCTATTTCTAGAAAATAGATATTATGAATTTAAAGGTCTCAATCTAACAATAGAAACTTTAGATGGTTTATTAAAACATAATGGGCCAATTAAAAATTTAAAAAAATATAATAATATTTTAGGGAAAAACTATTTTAAAAATAGAATTAAATTTTCTTTAAGTCCATCTTTAGAGGCCCAAATAGCTTCAATATCAGACGACATAGCTTACAACAGCCATGATCTTGAGGATGGTTTAAAATCAAACCTATTTAATATAAAAGATCTTGAAAATATTCCAATCTTAAGAAATATTATTTTAAAGCATCAAAAGAAAATTAAAGAATTCTCTTTAGACTTAGTTATTAGACAAATAATTAGAGAAATAATTAATGAAATGGTAAAGGATATAATTAAAACCACAAAAAAAAACATTAAAAGATATAATGTTTCAAATTTAAACGACGTATATAAGTCAAAATACCCTATCGTAGCTTTTTCAAAAAAAATGAAACTTTTTGATAAAAAAATTAAAGGTTTCTTAAGGAAAAAAATGTATTATCATAAAAACGTAAAATCAAACACAAATGAGGGTAAAAAAATTATTAATAAACTGTTTTTATCAATAAAAAAAAATCCAGCTAGATACATAAATGTTAGTAAGTATGATAAATCAAATATTGCTAGATCGATTTGTGATTTTATAGCTGGTATGACTGATAGATATGCAATAAATCTGTATAATAAGATAAAATGAATATTTTTGATAACTATTTGTTAGTAATTACTAAAATTATTTTAAAAAATAAGGAGTCTCTAAATCTTGATAATCTTAAAAATTTGGAAAATGTTAACATAGAAGTCCCCCCTAAACATTTTAATTTTGATCTTTCGACGAATATTTCATTAGTATTATCTAAGATAAATAAGATAAATCCAAATGATTTAGCTAAAAGAATCAAGGACTTACTATTAAAAAATATTAGTCACTTTGAAAAAATTGAGGTTGCAGGGCCTGGCTTCTTAAACATAAAATTATCAAAAGAAGGTATTGTAAGCAATATAAATAGCATCTTAAAAGATAGAGATACTTATGGCTCAAAAAAAATAAATAAGAAATATAACTTAGAATTTGTTTCTGCTAACCCAACAGGTCCATTACATGTTGGACATTGTAGAGGAGCAATATTCGGAGATGTTCTCTCAAATTTATTAATTTTTAATGGAAACAAGGTAACAAAGGAATATTATATAAATGATTATGGAAATCAAATTAACAATTTTGTAGAATCAGTTTATTTAAGAATTAGAGAAATTAAATTTAATGAAAAATTTCCTCTCAAAGAAAATTTATATCCTGGTGATTATATCAAGGAAATAGCCTCAAATATATTAGAAAATCATAAAGAAATTAAATTTGATAATTTTAAGGATTGCTTTGAAGAATTAAGAAAACTTTCTTTAGAAGGCTCAATGTCTTTAATTAAAAAAGATTTAAAACATCTTGGTATATCCCATGATAATTTTTTTTCAGAAACGGAACTTGTAAAAAAAGATTTGGTAAATAAAACAGTTAAAATACTTCAGAGTAAAAATTATGTAAAAGAAGGATATCTTGATCCACCAAAAGGCGAACTATCAAAAAATTGGAAAAAAGTAAAAAGACTTATTTTTAAATCAACTGAATTTGGAGATGATTTAGATAGAGCTTTACAAAAAAATGACGGATCTTGGACATATTTTGCTAATGATGTTGCTTACCATTCACATAAAATAAATAGAAAATTTGATAATTTAATCAATATTCTTGGAGCAGATCATACTGGATATATAAAAAGAATTTCTGCTGCTGTATATGCTTTGTCTGATAAAAAAATAAAATTTAATTGTAAAGTTTGTCAATTAGTAAAACTTTATAAAAATGGTAAACCTTTTAAAATGTCTAAAAGAGCAGGTGACTTTATTACAGTCGAAGATTTATTACGCGAGGTAAATAAAGATGCAATAAGATTTATGATGCTCAATAGAAGTAATGATGCAGAATTAGACTTCGATTTTGAAAAGGTGAAAGAAAAAACAAAAGAAAATCCAGTCTATTATGTACAATATGCGTATGCTAGGATTAATTCGATTACAAGAACTCTTAAGAAGAAATTAAGTGATAAAATTTTACTAGAGAATAAATCATTTAATCCCAATGAATATGAGAAAAAGATATTAAGAAAAATATTTGAATGGCCAAAAATAATCGAGTCGGCTTCTTATAAACTTGAACCGCATAAAATTCCTTTTTATTTATATGAACTTTCAACGTTATTTCATTCATACTGGAGTAAAGGAAATGAAGATAAAAATTATAGATTTCTAGAAAATGATAAAGTCAAAAGATTAGAGACTCTAGCATTCATTTACTTGACTGCAATAGTAATTAAAAATGGAATGAATATACTTGGGGTTTCTCTTCCTGAAAAAATGTAATGTATAAAGTTTTAAACTTTTTTATGATATTGTTAATCTGCATTTTTATCTTCTTTATTTTTAAATATTATTCCTCAAATAAAAATTTAAGTAACAAAAATTATAATCGCTTAAACTTTGACCAAATAATTAATAAAAAAATAAATAACTTACCAATTCTTGAGAATGATACTTATAATGTGGTCGAGTTTAATGACTCCTTTGATGAAGAAATTAACAATAATAAGAAAAGAAACTTCTGGGATTTGTTTAAAAAAGATGAAAATTAAAGCTTTAATTGTTAGCATCAATGGAACCCGTCTAACAAAACTTGAAAAGATACTCCTAGCAAAAGAAAAACCATGGGGCATTATATTATTTAAAAGAAATATTAAATCCTTAGATCAATTAAAAAAACTAACGACTAATATAAAACTTTATACAAAGAATCGAAAATTCCCTATAATAATAGATGAGGAAGGAAAAAATGTAACAAGATTAAATAGGATTTTTACACATGATATTTCTGCAAATTTTTTTGGTAAATTATATAAAAGTAATAAAAGATTTAGTCTTTATTTATACAAACATTATATCGAGTCATTAAGTAAAATTTTAAAAAATATAGGAATAAATATTAACTCTATTCCAGTGCTTGATGTATTGAGATCAAATAGCTCAAAAATTATTGGAGAACGAAGTTTTTCACAAGATAAACATATTGTTAGAGAACTTGGTATTAAATCAGTTAAGTATTTACAAAAAAACAAAATAAGTTCAATTATAAAACACATACCAGGACACGGAGCTACCAAAACTGATAGTCATAAAAAAAAGCCAGTTGTTTCATTAAGTACAAAAAAATTGAATGAAATTGACTTTTTTCCGTTCAAATCATCGAAGGCTAAATTAGCAATGACTGCTCATATTCTTTATTCCGAAATTGATAAAAAAAATGTAGCAACTTTTTCAAAAAAGATTATTTCCAATGTAATTAGAAAAAAATTAAAATTTAAAGGAATTTTGATTTCAGATGATATTTCAATGAAAGCTTTAAAATATGATTTATTAACTAATGCAAAAAAATCACTAAATGCAGGTTGCAATCTTGTCCTTTATTGTGCCGGAAATACAAAAGATAACTTTAAATTGATAAAATCATTGCCATATATTGATAAATTTACCTCAAAAAAAACATCAGAACTTTATAAATTTTTAGGGTAAAATTAAATAGTTATGGAATCAAAAAACTTAAATAACATATCTATTGATATACCAAATTATAATGGACCTTTAGAAATTTTATTAGATTTAGCTAAAACCCAAAAGGTAGATTTATCTGAAATATCAATTACTAAATTAGCTGATCAATTTTTAAATTTTATTAAGAGTCAAAAAGAATTAAATTTAGAAACAGCCTCAGAATTTTTACTGATGGCCACTTGGTTGGCTTACCTAAAATCAAAATTATTACTTCCAGAAGATGATACCGATGATTTTAAAGCTTTAGAAGTAGCAGAAAAATTAAAATTACAATTAAAAAAATTAGAATTAATAAGAATTCTATCTGATCAAATGTTAAAAAAAAAAAGATTGGGTGTACATATTTTTACCAGAGGGATGAAGGGAGGTATACGTTCCATCAACACACCGATTTATGACGTAACCTTGTATGAATTACTTAAAACTTACTCGAGTATCCAAATGCAAAAAACCTTTCAAAATATTAGTATCCCGAAATTACCAGTATTTACAACAGAGGAAGGGATTAAACAAATAAGAAATAACCTTGATAAAATAATAGATTGGAAAAATTTAATGAAACTGATACCGCAATTTTATCTAAGTAAAAATATGGAGAGAACTGGTATAGCTGGAATTTTTGCTGCAAGTTTAGAATTAACTAGAGAGGGAATTATTTCAATTTCCCAAAATAAAAGTTTTGATAAATTAATGATTAGAAAAAATAAATGAAAAATAAAAAAAAAAATAATATTATAAATTTTCCAGCCTCACCTTCAAAAATTGAAAGGCAAGTAGAAGCTATACTTTTTGCTGCATCTGAGCCACTTGATGTTGAGACCATCGAAAAAAGAATTCAAACTTCAACTGATCTAAAAAAAATATTAGAAAATCTAAAAAAAATATACGAAAAAAGAGGTATTAATTTAGTATGTATAAAAAATAAATGGTCATTCAGAACAGCTGAAGATTTATCCAAACTTATGGCTTTACAAAAATCTACACAAAAAAAATTATCAAAAGCCACTATAGAAACCCTAGCAATAATAGTTTACCATCAACCTGTGACAAGATCAGAGATTGAGGAGATTAGAGGTGTTTCCTTTGCATCTAATACTCTTGAAATTTTATTAGAATTAGATTGGGTTAGACCTGCTGGTCGTAAAGATGTTCCAGGTAAGCCAATACAATATTCAACTACTGAAAACTTTTTAAATCATTTCAATATACAAAAATTGTCTGATTTACCTACTATAGATGAACTGGGGTCAGCTGGTTTAATCGATACATCTTCAATAGACAAGTCTATTTTTGGAACTGGAAAATTCTTTAAAGAACAATCTATAACTGAAAAGCAGAATATTTATGAAGATATAGAAGAAGCTATTAAAAAAGCTCCTGAAGAGGAAAAATAAATATATTTATTTAACTCTTTTTATTGTATATATTTAAAATATGGGAATAAGTTTCTGGCAAATAGCAATAGTAGTTGTTCTTGTAGTTTTACTTTTTGGAAGAGGTAAAATTTCAAGTTTGATGGGTGACGTAGCCAAAGGAATTAAAAGTTTTAAAAAAGGCATGTCTGATGATAGCTCCACAAACAATCAAGATGATAATACTAAGTCAGAAAATTCTGACTCTGAAAATAAATAATCAAAATGCCTCAAATTGGATGGTTAGAGATCTTATCAATTGTAGTAATTGCAATATTAGTTTTAGGTCCTAAAGAATTTCCTATAGCATTAAAAAAAATTGGCTCTTATATAGGAAAATTAAAGAATACATTTAGCAATTTTCAAAGAGAAATTTCCTCTGCTACCCAAGAAATTGATTTAGAAAATGATTCTGAGTTAAAAGACAATAATAATAAAAAAGATATAGATAAAAATGGCTGATAGTAATTCTTTTACAAGTCATTTAATCGAGCTACGTTCCAGACTTTTAAACTCTTTAATTTTCATTTTTATAGTATTTGTAATTTCTTATATATTTGCAGAATATATTTATAATTTTTTGGTACATCCATATGCTGAAGCTGTGAAGGATGATCCAGGTACTAGAAGACTAATTTTTACCGCTTTACACGAAACATTTATTACCTATATAAAGCTCGCTTTTTTTTCCTCTATTTTTTTAGGAAGTCCGGTTTTGTTAATACAAATATATAAATTTATTGCGCCAGGATTATATAAAAATGAAAAAAAAGCATTATTACCTTATTTAATTTCTACGCCTATACTATTCTTGTTTGGCGCGTTGTTGGTTTATTATTTAATAATGCCTTTAGCTATAAAATTTTTTTTATCATTTGAAACTTTAGGAACCAACAAAAGTTTACCTATTCAACTTGAAGCAAAAGTTAATGAATACCTTTCACTTATAATGAGATTGATTTTTGCATTTGGAATTAGTTTTCAACTTCCAATACTTTTAAACTTATTAGCTAGAATAGGAGTAGTCAATTCCGATTATTTGAAAAAAAGAAGGAGATATGTAATAGTTATTATCTTTGCTTTAGCAGCAATTTTAACCCCACCTGACCCAATAACTCAGGTTGGACTAGCAATACCTTTATTATTACTTTATGAATTATCTATATTTACAGTGAAATTTATTGAGAGAAAAAAAGAAAAAGAAAATCTAGACAATGCATAATATAAAAGACCTTAGAAAAAATTTAAAACTATATAAAAAAAAATTATCCGATAGAAATTTTGAATTAGATACAAATGAATTTGAAAAACTAGATAATATCAATAGGAAATTAATAAACGAGAAAGAAAAATTAGAACAAGAGAAAAAAATTTTATCCAAGTCTAAAGATAAATCAAACTTTGAAAAGTCAAAAAAAATTTCTGAAGAAATATCTAAGATTTCTAAAAATCAATCAATTTCCCAAAAAAATATAGACAATATCTTAAATATAATGCCAAATTTAGCTTTAGATGACGTTCCAGTTGGAAAAGATGAAAATTCTAATAAATTGATTAGTCAAAATGGAAATATTAGAAAATTTTCTTTTAAACCCAAGTCACACGTTGAAATAGGTTTAAATGATAATGCAATAGATTTTGATACTTCCACTAAATTATCAGGCGCTAGATTTGTTGTTTTAAAAGACAAAGTAGCTTTACTTGAAAGAGCTTTAATTAATTTCATGTTAGATATTCATACAACTGAGTTTAAATATACTGAAATTTCTCCCCCATTAATAGTTAACGAAGATGTAATGTTCGGCACAGGGCAATTACCTAAATTTGAAGAAGATCAATTTGAAATTAAATTTGAAAATTCTGAACAACGAAAATATTTAATACCTACAGCGGAGGTCGTTTTAACTAACTTAGTCAGAAAATCGATTTTAAATAAAGAACAATTACCTTTAAGATTTGTAGCTTCTACACCTTGTTTTCGTAAAGAGGCAGGTAGTTATGGAAAAGATACAAAGGGGATGATTAGACAGCACCAATTTTACAAAGTTGAATTAGTAAGTATAGTGGAACCTAAAGATTCTACTTCTGAACTTGACAGGATGTTAAATTGTGCAAAAACGATTTTAGAAAAATTAGAAATACCTTATCAAGTCATTTTACTATCAACAGGAGATATGGGATTCAGTTCTGAGAAAACTTTTGATTTAGAAGCATGGATACCGTCAGAAAATAGATATAGAGAAATTTCTAGCTGTTCTTCATGTGGTACATTTCAAGCTAGGAGAATGGGAGCAAAATTTAAAGGATCAAATAATAATGAATTTGTCACAACTTTGAATGGATCAGGACTCGCTGTAGGAAGATTAATTATAGCTTTATTGGAAAACAATCAAAACGAAGATGGTTCAGTAGTAATTCCAAAAACTTTAAAAAAATATATGAATAATTTAGATAAAATTTGATAAAAATTTAACTTGTTTATCTAATTCATATATTATAATTGTTTTTCATGAGCGGACAAGGAATAGCACAGTTTATACCTTTAATTTTAATATTTGTAATTTTTTACTTTTTCTTAATTAGACCTCAACAAAAGAGAGTTAAAGATCACAAGGTTATGGTAGAGTCCTTAAAGCGGGGCGATGAAGTAATTACGTCTGGAGGAATAATAGGTGTAGTAGAACGTGTTATGGAGGATGATCGAATTGAAGTTATAATTGGAGAGGGTACAAAAGTACAAATTATTAGATCTACAATAACTAGCCTACTTAAAAAAGAAGAAGTAAAAAAATAATTACTTTTCGTGCTAAATTTTTCTAAAATAAATATTATTTTTATTTATCTAATTTTTTTATTTATTTCAATTTTTTCTTTATTAAATCTCCAGACTAACCAACATATTATCTTAGATAAAAAAATTAATCTCGGTTTAGATTTGCAGGGTGGTTCATATTTACTATTAGAGATAAACTCTGACTCATTAGTAGAGGAAAAGATTCAATCAAAAGTTATTCCTCTGAAAAAACTATTAAAAGATAATAATCTAAATTATTCTGATTTTAAAATAAGTAGCAAAAATCTGATTTTTAAAATTAACGATATTGAAAAATTCGAATTACTTTTTTATTCAAAAAAAGACAACGTTGTTAATCCATATATTGATAATTATAGAGCTTTTGAATTAGATTATAAAAAAACAGAAGATAATTATATAGAGATTAACTTCTCTAAATTTGGCTTACTTACTATAAATAATTCTGCTCTAAAACAGTCGATTGAAATTGTTAGACGAAGAATTGATGATGTTGGTACTAAAGAACCAACTATTTTACAAAGAGGTGAAAAAAGAATTTTAGTAGAATTGCCTGGCCTTAAAGATCCAGAAAGAATAAAAAAACTTTTGGGAAAGACTGCACAATTAAATTTTAGATTAGTAAGTGAAAATTCAGAATTTGGAGTCGATGAACTAATTTCAGAAATCGGAGAAAAATTAAAAGTGAGTAAAAGAATTGTAATGAGCGGTGAAAATTTAATTGATGCTCAACCTAGCATTCAAAATCAACAAAATGAACCTACAGTGTCTTTTACTTTAGATAGACTTGGATCTCAAAAATTTGGAAGAGCAACAACTGATAATGTTGGTAGAAGATTAGCTATTGTTCTAGATGGTAAAATTATAAGTGCACCTAATATTAATGAACCAATTACTTCAGGCAATGGGATGATATCGGGTAATTTTACATTCCAAGAAGCAACAGATCTAGCTCTGCTATTGAGATCAGGTGCGTTACCAACCCCTTTAGAAGTTGTTGAGGAAAGAACCGTTGGCCCTGATTTAGGAGAGGACTCAATTAAATCAGGTGTAATATCTTTAATTGTAGGTTTTGTCTTAGTTATTTTGTTTATGCTTTATAAATATAAATTATTCGGAATAGTTGCAAATATTGCTTTGATTGCAAATTTGATTATGTTAGTGGGCGTCCTCACCATACTAGAGGCTACATTAACTTTACCAGGAATTGCAGGGATTATTTTAACCGTAGGTATGGCAGTGGATGCAAATGTATTAATTTTCGAGCGAATAAAGGAAGAACTCAAAACAGAAAAATCAATTATTCATGCATTTGACTCTGGATATTCAAAAGCAAAAATTACAGTCTTAGATGCAAATATAACAACATTAATCGCAGCAATTATATTGTTTGCTTTTGGATCCGGACCAGTGAAAGGTTTTGCTATTACTTTAGGTATTGGGATATTGACAACATTATTTTCTGCTTACTTTTTAGCCAGACATCTCACATCTTTAATAGTTTTAAGAAAAAATAATAAAGAAATAAAAATATAATGATGAAAAATATAAATTTTGTATCACAATTTAAAAAAGCAAATATTATATCAATAGTATTATTTACTCTGAGTATACTATTGGTTTTTTTTAAAGGGTTAAATTATGGAATTGATTTTAAAGGAGGAACTTTAATTGAACTGAGGACTGAAAAATCAATAAAAGCTTCATCTATAAGGGATACATTAAGTTCAATGAATTTAGGAGATGTAAATGTAAAGAAATTTGGAAAAGATGGAGATTACTTAATTAAAGTTGAACAAAAAGAGTCTAATAATAATAAATTGATCCCAGAAATTAAAAAGAAATTAACAGACAATTTAAATGCTGAAATTGATTTTAGAAGAGTTGAAAATGTTGGTCCAAAAGTAAGTGCTGAATTATTAGAGTCTTCAATTATTGCAATTTCACTCGCTTTGGCCGCTATGCTTTTTTATATTTGGATAAGATTTGAATGGCAATTCAGTGTCGGTTCAATTATTGCTCTGTTCCATGACGTCGTTATTACATTGGGAATTTTTTCATTGCTATCACTGGAAATAAATTTGTCAATAATTGCTGCAGTTCTAACAATAGTCGGTTATTCAATGAACGATACAGTCGTTATTTACGATCGTATACGAGAAAATTTATTTAAATACACAAAAATAAGTATTAGTGATATTGCTAATTTATCAATTAACGAAACACTTGCGAGAACAATTATTACTTCAGTAACCACTCTATTAGCTTTAGTTTCAATTTACACTTTGGGAGGTGAAATTTTAAGGGGGTTTTCTTTTGCGATGATATTAGGTGTAATAATTGGGACTTATTCCTCGATTTTTGTTGCTTCACCAATATTAAAGTTTTTTAAAGTAAGTTATAAAACATTAGAAAAAGAGGAAGAAAAAATAGTTCCTTAGACTAATATAGATTTTGGGCAGCCACCATTGAAAGTAGCATTGGAAAAGATAATAAAGTATTTGCTCTAGAAAATAGCATTGCGGTCTTAGCAGAATTAGCTTTTTCTTCAGGCGAGCATTCAATTATACCTAAAGCTTTTTTTTGATTAGGCCAAATTACAAACCAGACATTGTAAGCCATAATAATACCAAGCCACATCCCAATTCCAATTGCGGTAGATTTAGGATCTCCGCTTCCTATTCCTAGTATCATAGCTTGATGTACATATCCTTGAAGATAAGCAACTATCAATCCAGAAATAATCGTACCTAATGCTGCCCATCTAAACCAAAATAATGCTTTCGGAGCTATTACTTTTCCAATTGCAGGTTTTTGTTCGTCTGGAATGTTTGGCATTGAAGGAATTTGAACAAAGTTAAAGTACCACAATAAACCTATCCACATTATTCCAGTTAACACATGAATATATCTAAATAACCAACTGAAAAAGTATCTATCAAATGCAAAACCATCTCCAAAAAAGTGCATTCCAATTAATAGCAATATTGCTATTCCTAACGATAGATGAACTGTTTTTGATAATGATTGCAAGATACTAGTCATGATTCAATATAACATAATTTCTATTTTTATGCAGTTCTTTTCATTGAGTTATTCCCTATAATATCTCTAATAAATTTACCTGTATAACTCTCTTTTATAGCAGAAACTTTTTCAGGCGTTCCTTCGGCTATAATTCTTCCACCGTTAATACCTCCTTCAGGACCCATGTCTATTATATGATCTGCTGTTTTTATGACATCTAAATTATGTTCAATTACTACTACAGTATTTCCGGTATTTGCAAATGCTTGTAAAATTTCCAGAAGTTTTTTTATATCATGGGAATGTAATCCGGTAGTAGGCTCATCTAAAATATAAAGTGTTCTACCAGTTGGTCTTTTTGATAATTCTTTAGCTAATTTAATTCTTTGAGCTTCTCCTCCCGATAATGTGGTGGCTTGTTGACCAATTTTCATATAGCCAAGTCCAACATGTTTAAGTGTAATTAATTTTGATTTTATACTCTGTATGTTCTCAAAAAATTCACATCCTTCGTCAACGGTCATATCTAAAACATCTGCAATATTTTTACCTTTAAATCTGATTTCTAAGGTCTCTCGATTATATCTTGCTCCTTTGCATGTATCGCAAGGGATAAACACATCAGGTAAAAAATGCATTTCATAGGTTAAAACACCATCTCCTTCACAGGTTTCACATCTACCGCCTTTAACATTAAATGAATATCTGCCTACTTTGTATCCTCTTGCTTTCGACTCAGGTAAACCAGCAAACCACTCTCTAATTGGACCAAATGCTCCAGTATACGTGGCAGGATTAGATCTTGGCGTTCTACCTATTGGAGACTGATCAATATCAATTATCTTATCAATTAACTCAGTTCCTCTAAAGCCAGTAAACGCTTTTGGAACTTTTCTACTTTTATTTTTGTTCAACATTAAATTAAAAGCGTTGTAAAGAGTATGTAATATGAGAGTAGATTTTCCACTCCCAGAAACACCAGTTACGCAAGTAAAAGTCCCAACTGGTATTTTTAAATTTACTTTTTTTAAATTATTTCCACTCGCTCCATTAATTTCAATAAACCTTCCATTTTTTGCAGATCTTCTTTTTTTTGGAATTGGTATAAATTTTTTACCTGATAAGTAATCAGCTGTTATACTTTTTTCATTTTTTATAATTTCTTCAACTTCTCCTTCAGCAACAATCTGACCACCTTTTAATCCTGCTTCAGGACCAATATCAATAATATGATCTGAGCTTTCCATTGTTTCTATATCATGCTCGACAACAATTACAGTATTACCTAAGTCTCTTAATTTTTTTAAAGCTGTAATTAATTTTTTATTATCTCTTTGATGTAATCCAATAGATGGTTCGTCTAAAACATAGAGTACGCCCGTCAAACCAGACCCTATTTGAGAAGCCAATCTTATTCTTTGAGCTTCTCCACCAGATAAGGTTCCAGATTCTCTAGATAGCGTTAAATAATTTAATCCAACATTTAATAAAAAATTCAGTCTTTCATTTATTTCTTTCAAAATGTGTTGAGCTATTTTATTTTCTTTTTCATTAAAGAAATTTTCTAAGTTAGCAAACCATTTTTGAGCTAAATCAATCGATTTTTCAGTTACTTCACTAATATTTAAATTGTTTATTTTTACGCATAGAGCTTCATCTTTTAATCTCATCCCTTTACATTTTTCGCAATCGGTTTCACTTTGATATTGTGAAATTTCCTCTCTTTTCCATTCACTGTCAGTTTCAAGGTATCTTCTCTCCAAATTATTTATTACTCCTTCAAATGGTTTTTTTGTTGTGTATGAATCATATCCATCATCGTAAGAGAATTTAATTTCCTCTTCGTCTGAACCGTAAAGAATTATATCTTGAATTTTCTTTGGAATTTTTCTCCAAGGATCTGATAAAGATATTTTATAATGTTTAGCAATAGAAGCCAAAGTTTGTGCATAATATAATGAAGTGGACTTAGCCCACGGTTCAATAGCTCCGTCTTGAAGACTCTTTTTTTGATCTGAAATAACCAAATTTGGATCTACATTTAAATTATGACCAATACCCTCACATTCTTCACAGGCTCCATAAGGTGAATTGAATGAAAATAACCTTGGTTCAATTTCTTCAATAGTAAAACCACTCTCTGGGCAGGAAAATTTTGAAGAAAATGTTATAGACTCTCTTTTTCTAAACTTTTTAGGTAGTGTTTCATTTTCATATTCTACAATTAATAAACCATCTGATAAATTTACCGCAGTTTCCACACTATCTGCTAACCTATTTCCTAAATTTGAATTTAATATAATTCTATCAACTATAATTGAAATATCATGTTTAATCTTTTTATTAAGATTTGGGAATTCATCAATATTGAGATATTTACCATCAACTTTTATTTTTGAAAAACCTCTTTTTTTATAATTTAATATTTCTTTTTTATACTCTCCTTTTCTTCCTCTAACTATTGGAGAAAGAAGATAAATAGTGTTATTTTTTGGAAGTTTTTTAATTTTATCGACCATTTCGCTAATTGGCTGAGATCTTATTGGCTTTCCTGTGAAAGGAGAGTAGGGAATACCCACCCTGGCAAAGAGAACTCGCATATAATCATAAATTTCTGTTACGGTTGCAACAGTTGATCTTGGATTTTTAGAAGTATTTTTTTGTTCTATTGAAATTGCTGGACTAAGACCCTCAATGAAATCCACATTGGGTTTTTTCATTTTATCTAAAAATTGTCTAGCGTAAGATGATAGACTTTCTACGTATCTTCTTTGACCTTCAGCATAAATTGTATCAAAAGCAAGAGACGATTTTCCTGAACCAGATAAGCCAGTTATAACAACTAATTTCTCTTTTGGTATTTCAAGAGAAACATTTTTTAAGTTGTGTTCTTTAGCGCCTTTTACAACGATTTTTTTCAACATTTTTTTCCTATTAAATAATTATCATCTTATATTTACTTTTTAAATATGATATAAATAAAGAACTTTTAATAATAATAAATCAAAATATATTCAAAATATTATGGCTGGAAGTTTAAATAAAGTACAATTAATAGGTCGTTTAGGCGCAGACCCTGAAATCAAGCAAATGGTGAACGGTAAAAGTGTTGCAAGATTAAGCATTGCCACTAGTCAATCATGGAAAGATAAATCTAGTGGAGAGAGAAAAGAAAAAACTGAGTGGCATAGGGTAGTAATTTTTAATGAAGGTCTTGTGAATGTAGTTCAACAGTACGTAAAAAAAGGAGCTAATGTGTATGTGGAAGGACAATTAAGTACTAGAAAATGGAAAGATGAAGCTACTGGTCAAGATAAGTATTCAACTGAAGTAGTTTTACAAGGTTATAATTCTAGTTTAACAATGTTGGATAGTAGAAATAGCAGCAATAACTCTAATTTAGTTTCCGAAAATAAGAGCTCATTACCTAACGATAATCTGAGTCAAGATAATGTTGATTTGGATGACGAAATTCCGTTTTAGACTTCATGGACAAAAATATTGTAGAGAAAAATAAATCTTTTAAACCTATATTTGTACAAGATGAAATGAGTTCATCTTATCTATCTTACGCAATGAGTGTTATTGTTAGTAGAGCTCTTCCAGACGTGAGAGACGGATTAAAACCTGTCCATAGAAGAATTATTTATGCCATGTATAAAGGTGGATACGATTGGTCAAAACCTTTTAGAAAATCTGCAAGAATTGTTGGGGACGTGATCGGTAAATATCATCCTCATGGAGATCAATCAGTTTACGATGCATTAGTAAGATTAGTTCAAGATTTTTCTATGAGTTTGCCTTTGATCTCTGGTCAAGGTAATTTTGGTTCTATAGATGGAGATCCTCCAGCGGCTATGAGATACACTGAAACTAAGTTAGGTAGGATAGCTCAATTTTTAACAGAGGACTTAGAAAAAAATACTGTTAATTTTAGAAGTAATTACGATGAAACTGAAAAAGAACCAGAAGTTTTACCATCACAATTTCCAAATATTCTTGTAAACGGCGCTGGTGGTATAGCAGTTGGTATGGCAACTAGTATTCCACCTCATAACCTTGGTGAGATAATTAATGCAACAGTAGCTTTTATAAATAACAAGGATATTACAATTTCTCAATTAATGAAACACGTTCCAGGTCCCGACTTTCCAACTGGTGGAGTAATAATTGGTAAAGATATTATCAAACAGGGCTATAACAAAGGTAGAGGTTCATTTAAAATAAGAGGAGAAATTGACTTAGAAGAAAAAAAAGGAGGAAGAGAAACTTTAATTATAAAATCTATTCCTTATCAAGTAAATAAATCTATTTTAATTGAAAAAATCGCTCAGTTAGTAAGAGATAAAAAAATTGAAGGCATCAGAGATATTAGAGATGAGTCAAATAGAGAAGGTATAAGAGTAGTTATAGAACTAAGAAAAGGTGTTGAACCTGAGACTATCAGGAGACAATTGTATAAACTTACAAATGTAGAAAGTTCCTTTGGGTTTAACACACTAGCTATTGTTAACAATAAACCAAAAATACTTAATCTTAAAGAATTTATATCTGAATTTCTAAAATTTAGAGAAGACACTGTAGTTAAAAGGGTTAAGTTTGATTTAAAAAAAGCTGAAGAAAGAGCACATATTTTAATTGGTTTGGCAACAGCAGTTGAAAATATTGATGAGATTATTAAGATAATAAAAAACTCTAAAGACGCAGAAGTTGCTAAAAAAAACTTATTATCCAAGAAATGGAAAATTAAGAAAAGCACTAAATTAATTAACCTAATAGAAAAGAAAAAAAATATTTCAACCTATTCTCTTTCAGAAATTCAAGTTAATGCTATTTTAGAATTAAGACTTCAAAAATTGACAGCTTATGGTATTAGTGAAATTGAAACTGAAATTTCAAAACTCGCTAAATTAATTATAGAATACAACAAAATTATTAACTCTAAAAAAGAACTTAATAAATTGATTATTGAAGAACTAGAAGTAATAAAAGATAAATTTTCATCTCCTCGTAAAACAAAAATTATAGACGCAGTTCTTAATTATAACATTGAAGAAACTATTCAAAAAGAATCCGTTGTAATAAGCATCACTAATCAAGGATATATTAAAAGAAGCCCATTGAGCTCCTTAAAAGCCCAGAAAAGGGGTGGAAAGGGCAAGACAGGTATTTCTACAAGAGATGAAGATTTTGTGGTGCAGATTTTTACTGCGAACACTCACACTCCAGTTTTATTTTTTTCAACTCAAGGGCTGGTATACAAAATCAAGGCTCATAAAATACCTGAAGGAACAGCTGCTTCAAAAGGTAAATCAATATTCAATATATTACCTTTAAAAAGTCATCATGCCATCAGTTCAATAATGCCGCTACCAGAAGATGAAACAGAGTGGAAGAATCTTATGGTAATTTTCGCTACTGCAAACGGAAATGTTAGAAAAAATACATTAGAAGATTTTATAAATATTAATAACAGTGGCAAAATAGCAATGAAACTTGATCAAGATGATAAGATTATTGGAGTAAAAATTTGTAAAGACGATCAAGATATATTATTAAGCACTCAATTTGGAAAATGCATAAGATTTAAATCTAAAAAATTAAGATTATTTAAGGGAAGATCTTCAAAAGGAATCAAAGGCATTCAACTAAAAGACAAAGATAAAGTTATTTCTTTATCTATATTAGATAACACACAAATAAATATAAAAAATTTAGCTAAAGATAAAAATATCAAAGATGCAGACGACAGATTTATTCTTTCAGTAACTGAGAACGGGTATGGTAAAAGAACATCCTATCTCGATTATAGAGTTACAAATAGAGGAGGTAAGGGTATTATAGGAATTATTAATTCACCTCGAAATGGTAATATTTCATCATCACTTGTAGTAAATAATTCAGATGAGATAATTTTATCAACAGATAAAGGAAGTATTATGAGATGTGCAGTAAAAGAAATTCGAATAGCAGGTAGAAACACCCAAGGTGTGAGAATTAAAAAATTATCAGGTGTGGAAAAAGTTGTATCTGTAATTAAGATTGAAGATAACATTAAGTAATTTATGAAAACCGCAGTTTATCCCGGAACATTTGATCCTATAACTAATGGTCATATAGATGTTATAAGAAAATCTCTTAAAATTTTTGATAAACTTATAATTGCAACTACCGATAATACAGATAAAAACTATTCTTTTTCGATAAATGAACGTTTGGATATAATTAACAATTCTCTTTTCAAGGATTTAAAATTAAGTAAAAAAAAAATTAAGGTAATTTCTTTCGATAACCTTACTATAGAATTATGTAAAAAATATAATGCTAACGCTATAATCCGAGGTTTAAGGGCAGTTTCTGACTTTGAATATGAATTTCAATTAGCCGGAATGAATAAAAAATTAAATTCAAAAATAGAAACAATGTTTCTTATGTCAGATGTAGAAAATCAAATTATTTCATCGAAATTTGTAAAAGAAATTGCAATTTTAGGTGGTAATATTGATAGATTTGTAACAAGATATACAGTTAAAATGCTTAAAAATAAATTTTTATGAAACATTTTATCTATTTATTTATTTTTTTTTTTAGTTTAGTAACTAATAAACTTAATGCTCAAGGTAATATTATGATTTTAAAATTAACCTACGGAGATGTTCATATAGAACTATATCCTGAGAAAGCTCCTAATCATGTAAAGAGATTTATAGAATTAGCTGATAGCGGTAAATATGATGGTGTTGTTTTTCATAGAGTGATCGAAGGATTTATGGCCCAAACAGGAGACGTAAAATTTGGTAATTCAAATAGTTCTGATTTTAATCTTTCTTTAGCAGGCACGGGAGGTTCTGATTTACCAAATTTAAAAGCAGAATTCACTGATATTGCTCATACAAGAGGAATATTATCAGCTGCTAGATCTGCAGATCCTGATAGTGCCAATAGTCAATTTTTTATATGTTTTGACTCAGCACCTCACTTAGACAGACAGTATTCAGCATTTGGAAAAGTCATTAAAGGCATGGAATTTATCGACAAGATAAAAAAAGGTGATCCTAGATCTGGATCAGTTCCAAATCCTGATAAGATTATTTCTTTAAGATCAAAATAATAAAATGTCTAGCAACGAATTTTCTTTTGAGTTGATCACTCAAGATTATGATGCAAGACTAGGTAAGATTAAAACTCCAAGAGGTTTAATCGAAACGCCAGCTTTTATGCCTGTGGGAACCCAAGGGACTATCAAGGGTATTTTTGTTGATGATATTTTAAAAACAAAATCAGAGATCATTTTAGGTAATACTTACCACTTACTTTTAAGGCCAGGGATAGAAAATCTTAAAAAATTTGGTGGTCTTCACAATTTTATGAATTGGCATAAACCAATTTTGACAGACTCTGGCGGTTATCAAATTATGTCTTTGTCAAAACTAAATAAGATTGATGTAAAAATTGGGGCTATTTTTAAATCTCATTTAGATGGAAAAAAAATTATATTAAGTCCAGAAAAAAGTATTCAAGCACAAAAGGCTATTAATTCTGATATCATGATGGTTTTAGACGAATGTCCGAAGTTAACAAAAGATAAAAAAATAATTTCTAGCGCTATTGATACTTCTACGAAATGGGCAAAAAGATGTAAAATTGAGTTTGGTAATAATAAATCCAAAGCATTATTTGGTATTGTTCAAGGAGGCCTATATAAAGATTTAAGAATTGAGAGTATTAATAAGTTGCTAGAAATAAATTTTGATGGATATGCTATGGGTGGATTAGCCGTTGGAGAAAAACAGATAGATATGTTTAGAATCTTAAATGAAACCACTAATTTTTTACCCAAAAATAAACCAAGATATTTAATGGGAGTTGGAACTCCTTCAGACATACTTGGAGCAGTTAATGAGGGTATAGATATGTTTGATTGTGTATTACCCACTAGGTCTGGAAGAACTGGTCTTGCATTTACATGGGAGGGAAAACTTAATCTTAAAAATTCTAAGTTTAAAAACGATAATACGCCTTTAGATAAGGAATGCGACATTAGAGATCTTAGCAAGTACTCTAAAAGCTATTTGAACCATTTAATAAAATCAGAGGAAATGCTGGCATCAATGCTAATATCATTACATAATATATATTTTTACCAACAATTTATGCGCGAAATTAGAAAAAATATTAAAAAAGGCACATTTAGGAATTTTTATAAAAAGTATATAAAATTTTTTAATTAATTATTTGAAATTTTATAAATTAGTATATAAAAGGTCGTTTCAAAGGGGCCCTTAGCTCAGTTGGTAGAGCACCTCCCTTTTAAGGAGGGTGTCGATGGTTCGAGTCCATCAGGGCTCACCAAAATTAGATTTTAATTGGTGGGTATTTTATTATCACTTCATTAATCCAATTATTTAAATTCTCTATTCTTTTTTTACTGCTTGGATGAGTGCTAAGAAAAACTGGCGGTTCTTTTCCTTTATTTTTTTCAGCCATTCTTTTCCATAATTTGACAGACTCTCTTATGTCATATCCAGATAAAGAGGAGAAGATAAGGCCTAAATAATCTGCCTCTGTCTCTTGTTTCCTTCCAAAAGGATTCATGATACCAAGCTGAAAAATATCCATACCTGTGTTTTGTCCTACAGTATTTCTTGTTCTATTAATTGCTCCTCCTAAAAAAATATCTGCTACCGTAGTTCCTAAATTAATAGTCATAGCATGGCTCATTCTCTCTAATGAGTGTCTAGCAACAGCGTGAGCTATTTCATGACCCATTACAATTGAGAGAGCATCAGTATTTTTTGTAATTTTTAATAATCCCGTATAAACAGCTATTTTTCCACCTGGCATACACCATGCGTTTACCACTTTATCATTATCAACTAGTATATAGTCCCAAGCAAAGTTATTGGTAGGATCTTCTTTATTTTGACTTTGAAAAAAAGAACTGACTGAATTTTCCATCTTTTTACCTATCTCTCTTATTTCATTTAATGCAGAACCAGATGTAATTAACTTTGATTTCCCTCTAAAATTTTCGTAAGCAGCTGCTGCTTGTCGGTTAATTCTTGACTCTGAGACAATACTTAGTTGCTTTCTTTCAGTTATTGGAACCGTAGAGCACGATGGTAAAATTATTGAGCAACATCCACAACTAATTAGGCCAAGAAATTTTCTTCTGTTTATGTTATACATTTTGTAGACTCATGATATTAAATAATAAATTACTAATTGCAATTTTTATATTAATAATAATTTTCATAATATATTCTAGTTACACCTAATCATGGAAAAAAAAAGTATAAAAAAATCAATATTTGCTAAATTAAGAAACAACTTCATAGCAGGCATTGTAGTTTTAATACCTATTGGAATAACTCTATATTTGACACTTTTCTTTATCAGAATTTCCGGTAATATTATTCCAAAAGAAATAAATCCTAATAATTATTTACCATTTAATATTCCAGGTGTTGAAATACTTGTTGCTTTAATATTTATTACTATAGTTGGATGGCTGTCACTTTCTTTTTTAGGAAAAAAATTTTTTGAATTATTCAATAATATTTTGAAAAAGATACCTATATTGAGAACTATTTATTCTGCCATCGGTCAAATGACCGAAAGTTTTACAAAATCTGAAAATAAACAAAAAAGTGTTGTTCTATTAGAATATCCTCGTAAAGGAGTTTGGGCAGTGGGATTTGCTACAAAAGAAAATGAAGGGATAATAAAAGATAAAATTAATCAAGATTTGATAAATGTATTTGTCCCCACAACACCAAATCCTACAAGCGGCTTTTTATTAATGGTTCCTAAAAAAGATCTTATTTATTTGGAAGTTTCATTTGAGCAAGCATCAAAATTTATCGTATCAGCTGGTACAACAAATATAAATTAAAATTCTTTAACATTAATTATTTCGGCTTTATCAAATAATTTAAGTAAAAAGTTATATTTACTTTGATCGGAATATTTATCTGTTTGTAAAACATGTTTTTCAGCTAGTTTAAATAAATCTTCATGAATTACAGGATCAGCAAATTTAAAATTCTTATGTCCACTTTGTTGGTATCCTGTGAGGTCCCCAAATCCTCTTAGTTTCAAATCTTCTTCTGCAATATAAAAACCATCATCTGAATTTTTTAAAATTTTAATTCTTTTGACTGCATTTTTACTGAGACCTTCTTTAAAAAGAAGCATACATATACCTTGCTTAGTACCTCTGCCAACTCTACCTCTTAATTGATGAAGTTGTGAAAGACCAAATTTATTTGCATTTTCAATAATAATTAAATTTGCATTTGGGAAATCTATACCCACTTCGATAACAGTTGTAGAAACTAGAATAAATATTTTTTTGTTTAAAAAAGACTTTATTATTTTTTCTTTTTCTTCTTTTTTTAAAGACCCGTGAATTAAACCAACAAGATTTGGAAATTTTTTATTGATTAAATCAAATTTTTTTTTAGCAGATGAAAAATCTAAAAATCGAGATTCATCAATCAAAGGGCATACCCAAAAAATTTGATTTCCCTCATTTACTTGTTTTTTAATGAAAGGCCACAACTCTTGTATTTTTTTTTCAGGCTTACTTAATGTAATTATTTTTTTTCTATGAGCTGGCTTTTCAGTAATTTTAGATATATCCATATCACCATAATTAGACATCATCATTGTTCTAGGTATGGGAGTTGCTGACATTAATAATACATCGCAGTTACTTCCACCTTTTTTGGCTAATTCAGATCTTTGTTTGACTCCAAATTTATGTTGCTCATCAATTACAACAAATCCTAACTTTTTAAAATTAATTTTTTTTTGAAATAATGCGTGTGTACCAATTAATAAATTAATTTCACCATTTTTAATGCCACTAAGAATTTCTCTTTTTTTTATCGGATCTGTTTTCCCTGATAAAAATTCAACTTTAACAGAACTGTTCTTAAAAATTTTTTTTGCTAATTCATAATGTTGTAAAGATAGAATTTCTGTAGGGCCCATCAAAGCACATTGGTATTTAGCTTCGATCACATTCGCCATTGATATTAAAGAAACAATAGTTTTACCTGATCCGACATCGCCTTGAATTATTCTGAACATTCTTTCGTTACTTTTAAGATCTATGTTTATTTCATCTAAAACTTTTTTTTGACTTTTTGTAAGTTGAAAAGGAAGTTGTTTTATTATCCGTTTTGCAAAGATTCCATTAAATATCTTATTTTTTTTTTCTTTTTTTATTCTTTTTCTGTTTTCAGATAAAGTAAGTAAATTTGCACAGATCTCATCAAATACAATTCTACGAAAACTTTTCGATTTGTTATTTTTGCTTTGATCAGAGTTGTGCAACTTTTTTATTGCCTCATTCCAATTTAATAAATTATTTTGCTTAATAAATTTTTCACTTAACCAATCTTCAATTACTGGTAAATTTTGCGTTACCTGTTCACTAATTTGTCTGTATTTTTTTTCATTTATACCTTTTGTAAGATTATATTTAGGTATATTTTTAGTTACATATTCTTGGTTATCAATCGAAGTAACATAATCTGGATTTGTTATTTGATACTTATTTCTAAAAAAGTTGACTTTGCCACTTATTATAACTTTTTCATTTAACGGAAAAATTTTTCTTAGATAACCCTCTCTACTATTAAAATATATAATGTCAATTTTACCAGTATCATCTTCGCACATTATTCTATTTGGTAGATTTCTTATTCTTGGAAAATTTAATTTTTTAACAATAACTTTTATGGTTTGTATTTTTCCTATTTCAAGTTGGTTTAATTCTGAAATTTTTGACCTGTCTGTTTCAGAATATGGCAGATGAAGTATAATATCTTTAATTTTTTCAATTTTCTTATTTTTAAGATATCTTGATAATTTGGTTCCTACTCCTTTTAATTCATTTACATCTTGAAAAATAAAATTTTTTTTTAGTAATCCCATATAAATAATGTATATATTATATTTTTGTGAATGAAGAATTAGAAATTTTTAAAAAAAAACTTTTATACAGAGCCTCCTACAGAGGTACAAAAGAAATGGATATTTTATTAAGTGCTTTTGTTAGAAAATATATTGAAGACTTTGACTTAAATAATTTAAATGAACTAGAAAATTTTTTAAAATTTGATGATGAAACAATCTTAAATTTTTATAATCACAATAAGATTGAGAGAGATATTGATAAAAATCCAATTTCAAAAATTTTTAAAAATTTTAGGATTTAATGGCGGAGAGGGTGGGATTCGAACCCACGAACGAGTTGCCCCGTTGCTGGTTTTCAAGACCAGTGCTTTCAACCGCTCAGCCACCTCTCCTACATTAAAACAGCACTATTTATTACTATCAAAGCAATTAAATAACAATAAATAAGTAAAAAATTTCTTATGCTAGTACATAAATATTAAATATGTTAATTAAAAAAAATGTCAAAATTAATTAAATTGATCTTTATTTTTAATATATTTTTAATTTCTGAAATTCAAGCACAAGAGCATGAATTTAGTATTTGGTTAAATACTTTCAAAACAAAAGCAATTAAATCTGGTATCACAAAGAAAGTTGTAGAAGATGTGATGTCTGATGCAAAATTTTTACCTAAAGTAATTGAATATGATCGATACCAACCTGAATTTTATGAAAATACGTATACTTATATAAAAAAAAGAACCTCTAAGAAAAAAGTTTATGATGGTTTAAAACTCTACAAAAAAGAAAAGAATATTATCGATAAAATTGAAAATGAATATGGAGTAGAAAAAGAACTTTTATTAGCCTTAATGGGTATTGAGACGAATTTTGGAAAATATCTAGGCAAAATGGATATCGTTTCATCACTTGCTACATTAAGTTTTGATAAAAGAAGAAGTCAATTTTTTACTGAAGAATTATTAATTCTTTTAAGGTTGGTTGATAAAAAAATAATAAATAAAGATATTTTGTATGGATCTTGGGCAGGCGCGTTTGGTAATTTTCAATTTATGCCAAGGACAATTCGTAATTATGCTATTGATTATAATGAAAATGAGACAATAGAGCTTAAAAAGACAGAAGATTCTTTTGCGTCAGCAGCTAACTATTTAAAAAGAATTGGTTGGAAGAAAAATCAACCATGTTTTTATAAAATTGATTTAGAAAAAAATATTCCAAAGAAATATTTAAATTCCTCTGCAAGAAATATAAAAAATAAAAAAAGAAGTATCTTTTTTAGCAAGTATATTAAAAATTTTGAAAATTTAAATATAAGTAAAAATATCAATGCTGCTATTATAATTCCAGACAAAGATATAATTCCTGGATCTGAAAATTTTTCACCAGCTTATATAATTTTTGATAATTATGAAAAAATTTTGAATTGGAATAGATCGTTAAGATTTGCACTTGCAGTCTGTACTTTGAAAGAGAATTTTAGCAATGAAATTTAAACTAATAATAATTTTTTTTTTGGTTTCATGCACCACGAATACTACTAAACTAGAAAATAGGTCACCATATACCGCAAAAGGTTTTGCCTATATTTATAATCAAGAAGATTATGAAAACAAATTTATAAAGGGAAAATTAAATAATGATGAGCTACAAGTTTCTCATAAATATCTTGCACCAAATACATTGATTAAGATTATTAATCCAAAAACCAATTTGTCCATATCAATTAAAAATCTTAAAAAAGTTAATTATCCTGATTTTTATAAAATTATGGTTTCAAAAAAAGTAGCTGAAAAATTAAATTTAAGAACGGATCTTCCATTTGTAGAAATTTTAGAAATTAAAAAGAACAAGTCTTTTGTTGCTAAGAAAGCAAAAATTTTCAATGAAGAGAAAAAAATTTCTTCAAATGCGCCTGTTACATCTGTACAAATATCAAATATCTCTAAAAACCCAAAAATTAAAAGTAAAGATTTAAAAGATGAATTTTTTATTTTGATAGGAAGTTTTTATTCAATAGATACTGTTAAATTCCTTAAAGATAGAATCATCAAAGAATTACCTAATTATAATGTTAGTAAATTAAAAATTAAAAAAACAAATGATAAAGAAATCAACCTAATATCAGGTCCTTATAAGACTATTAATTTTATGAAAAATGACTACATTCAGTTAAAAAGATTTGGTTTCGAAGAATTAGATATAAATATATATGATTAAATTTTTAAAAATCTTACTAATTAATTTTTTATTAATAGGTGCTTTAAAAGCTAATCCGAACATTAATGCACGAACTGCAATTTTAATGGACTACAATTCTGATAAAATTTTATTTGAAAATGACCCAGATGCACAAATTTATCCTGCCTCAATGACTAAAATAATGACTTCTATTATTGCTTTTGATCTCTTAAAAAATAATAAAATTAGTTTAGATGATATGTTTGTGGTTTCTGAAAATGCATGGAGGCTGTCTCAAAGCGGATATTCCTCCATGTTCATTATGATTAATGATCAAGTTTCTGTAGAAGATTTGTTAAAGGGGATTATCGTTGCTTCAGGTAACGATGCCTGTGTAGCGCTTGCAGAAGGTATTGCTGGATCGGAGGAAAACTTTGCTGAAATGATGAATGAAAAGGCTGAAGAAATAGGTATGATATCTAGTAATTTTACAAATTCTTCAGGTATTAATGACCCTGATAATATTTCTACAGTAAGAGATATTGCTATTATGTCTAAATATTTAATCCAAAATTATCCTGCTTACTATGAATTATTTAAAGAAAAAACTTTTACTTGGGATCGCACAGGTGGAGATCCAATTAAACAAGGAAATAGAAATCCTTTATTATATAAAAATGTTGGTGTTGACGGAGTTAAAACTGGATACTTAGCAGTTGAAAAATATTCATTGGCTAGTTCAATGAAAAAAAAAGATAGAAGATTAATTGCTGTAGCTTCCGGGTTCCCTACAAAAAATTTAAGAAGTTCAGAGTCATTAAAATTATTAAACTGGGGATTTAGAAACACAAATACTTTTGAGATTTCCAAGAAAGATATTTCTAAATTTGAATTGGATACATGGTTAGGAAAAAAAAATAAGATTCAGGCTGTCACAAAAGAAGATTATTATTTAACAATAAATAAAAAAGATATAAGAAATTTAAAGGTTATTTTAAAATATGAGGGCCCTATAGTTGCACCAGTCCAAAAGGGAGAAAAAATTGCAGAATTAATTGTTTTTAATAAAGATGAAAAAATAAAGACATTACCTTTGTTTGCCCATGAAGATTTAAAAAAAGTAAATTTTTTCAAAAGTTTAATAACCTCTATTAATTATTTAATTTGGGGTGATGTATAAAAAAAGACCTTTTTTTATTGTGTTTGAAGGAGTTGAAGGTTGTGGAAAGTCTTTCCAAAGCAAGAAATTATTTAAAAAATTACAGAAGTATAAATTTCAGACTTTGTTAACTCGTGAACCTGGAGGTACAAAGAGCGCAGAACTCATAAGAAACTTGATACTTCATGATTATTTCAAAAAATCAAAAAAAGATAAATTTGATAAATACACTGATACGCTCCTTTATTTAGCCGCTCGTAATGAGCACGTTAAAACAAAAATAAAACCAGCCTTACAAAAGAAAAAAATTGTTATTTGCGATAGGTTTATAGACTCCACTATCGCGTATCAAGTTTATGGAAAAAAAATTAGTAAATTATTTATAGATAATATTCACAGCGTTATTTTAGGAGGATTAAAGCCCAACTTAACCTTTGTTTTGAAAGTATCATCAAAGTCTTCAAAAAAAAGATTACTAAAACGTAAAACAAAGAATAGATACGATAATTTCCCTCAGTCTTTTTATAAAAAAGTTCAAAATTCTTTTTTAAAAATTGCAAAAAATAAAAAAAATTATTTTATATTAGATGCTTCAAAAAATGATAATTCTTTAGAAAAAAAAATTTTCGATATAACATCTAAATATTTAAAAATAAAATGAATATTTCAGAATTCTTTGATCCAAGAAAAACTAAACAATTAATCTGTTTTGATGAGTATTTTAAATTTTTTAAAAATTTAATAAATACCAATAAACTACCAAAAGTCTCCTTATTTACTGGAACTAAAGGCATAGGGAAATTAACTTTAATATCTCATTTGATGAATTCTTTTTTTGATAAATCTAATTATGATGAAGAAAAAAATTTAATTTTGAATAATTCCTCTTTTTTATCGCAATATTTAGATAACATTTACCCAAATATTATATATTTATCTGGCACAGATTTTAAAAGTGTCAAAATTGATGATATTCGTAATATAAAAAATTTATTAATAAAAAAGTCAATGATCGATAATAAAAGATTTGTAATTCTAGATAATGTTGAAATGTTTAATCTTAATAGTATGAATGCACTTTTAAAAGTCATAGAAGAACCTGGTCCTGATAATTATTTTATTCTGGTATACAATAAATCTAAACCTTTGTTAGAAACAATTAAATCAAGATGTATAGAGTTTTACATTAATTTAAATTCTGAAAAAAAAAGAATTGCTATTAATCATTTGATTAATATCTTTAATCAACAAAAAATTCTAAAAACAGATTTGATTGATACTTCACCTGGTAATTATATTAAATTTAATCATATTTTTAATGAAAATAAGATTAATCCAGATGACAAATTTATTGATAATATTAATCTTATTTTAAATCTTTATAAGAAGGACAAAAATATTTTATATAAAGATCTATTAATATTTTTCACTGAGTATTATTTTAAAACAATTAATATTTATAACAATGTCGATAAATTTAAAATTATTGAAAAGAGAAATTTTTTGCTTAAAAATATAAATGACTTTTTTTTTTATAACTTAAGCCAAAACTCGTTTTTGCAATCAATAGAAAATAATATCTCAAATGAATAAAAATTTTTATATTACTACTCCAATTTATTACCCATCAGGTAAACCACATATGGGACATGCATACTCAAGTATTATTGCTGATATTTTTGCACGTTTTAAAAGAATAGAAGGCTATAATGTTCTATTTTTGACTGGCACAGATGAACATGGTCAAAAAATTCAAAAAGAAGCAGAAAAAAACAACAAAGATCCTAAAATATTTTGTGATGAATTGTCAGATAAATTTAGATCATTAACTAAAATTTTAAATTTATCAAATGATGATTTCATTAGAACTTCAGAAAAAAGACATTCTAAATCTGTTAATGAATTATGGAAAAAATTGGTTAAATCAGGTGACATTTATTTAGATAAATACAGTGGTTGGTATTCAGTTTCTGATGAGGCCTTTTATGATGAAGATGAGATTGAGGTAAAAGAAGGTAAAAAAATTTCAAAAATCTCAGGATCATTAGTAGAGTGGGTGGAAGAAGAGTCATATTTTTTTAGATTATCGTCATGGACTAAAAAACTTTTAGAGCACTACAAAAATAATAAAGAATTTATACTTCCTGTTTCAAGAAAAAATGAAGTAATAAATTTTGTTGAAAAAGGTCTCAAAGATCTCTCTATAAGTAGAACATCCTTTTCATGGGGAATATCTGTTCCTAATAATAAAAAACATATAATATATGTGTGGCTTGATGCTTTAACAAATTATATAAGTGCACTAAATTTTCCAGATACAAACGACAAAAAATATAAGATGTTTTGGCCAGCTGACGTTCACATAATTGGAAAAGATATATTAAGATTCCATGCAATCTATTGGCCAGCTTTTTTACTTGCTGCAAATCTGCCTTTACCAAAAAGAGTTTTTGGACATGGTTGGATTTTATCCGATCAAAAAAAAATGTCTAAATCTTTGGGAAATATTTTAGATCCGATTGAAATTATAAATAAATATGGAATTGATCAACTCAGATATTATTTAGTTAAAGAAGTTTCTCTAGGAAATGATGGAAGTATCTCTTTGGAAAATTTAAAAAATTGTATCAACAATGATTTGGCAAATAATTTTGGAAATTTATGTCAAAGGGTCTTCACTTTCGTAAAAAAAAACTGTGATAATAAAATTCCTAAAGCAAATAAACTTGATTCAAAAGATGAAAAACTTCTTAACGATTTGAAAGGAAATATTAAAAATCTTATTGAAGCAATGAACAAACAAAATCTGAATGAATATATAAAAGCAGTTGTCGGGTATTCTTTCGACGCAAACAAATATTTTAACGACTCAGAACCATGGAGTGTTAAAAAAAAAGACCCAGAACGAATGAAAAGTATTTTATTTACAATTTTAGAACAAATAAAAAATTTATCTATCTTATTAAATCCAATAATCCCTATTGCCACTGGAAAAGTATTAACTTCAATGAATTTATCAATAGATGATATATCAATTAAAAGTATTATTAATAAAGATGTTCTAAATCATGATAAAGAATTAAAAAATTTAGAAATACTTTTTAAAAAAATAGAAAATGATAATTGATTCACACTGCCACCTAACTTACGAACCAATGTCTCTTAATCTTAGAGATACTATAGATAGAGCCAATAAAGATGGAGTAAAATATATGCTTACAATCTCGACAGAAGACAAAAGCTATGAAAAAATTTTAAATATTATTTCAAGATACAAAAGCGTATATGGCACATATGGCATTCATCCTCATGAAGCAAACCTACACAAAAAAATAAATTCCAAGGAAATTATAGATAAAGTTAAGCTAAATAAAAAAATTATAGGCATTGGTGAAACAGGCTTAGATTTTTTTTATAATCATTCAGATAAATCTAACCAAATATCTATTTTTGAAGAACATATTACTGCAGCGCAAAATACTCAGTTACCACTAATAATACACACAAGATCTGCTGAAAAAGATACTTTAGAAATTATTAAAAGAAGAAAAATTGAAAAAGATTTTAAATTTTTGATACATTGTTTTACCGGGTCGCGAGATTTTGCTTTTAAATTATTAGATTTGGGAGCATTTATATCAGCTAGTGGAGTAGTAACTTTTAAAAAATCAAAAGACCTTGCATTAACTTTCCAAGACATTCCAAATGATAAAATTTTAGTAGAAACCGATTCACCTTATCTTGCTCCTGTCCCTCTAAGAGGAAAATCTAATGAACCAAGCTTTATCATTCATACAGTAAAATTTTTATCTGACTTAAAAAAAATTTCCTTTAAAGAATTTAGTAAAATTACCTCAAATAATTTTTTTAAACTTTTTGGTAAATTAAATTGAAAAATAAATTTACTATTTTAGGGTGTGGAAGTTCGCTAGGGTCACCTTGGATCACAAATTATAAAGGTAAACTGTCAAATAATATCAAAAATATAAGAACTAGATGTTGTGCACATATAAAAAAAAAAGATTTATCCGTAATTATTGATACATCTCCAGATGTAAGACATCAATTTATAAAAAATAAGATCACTTCATTAGATGCAATAATATACACACATGAACATTCTGATCAAACTTCTGGTATTTTTGAAATGAGACCATTTTTCTGGAAAAATCAAAAGAGAATACCGATATATGGAACCTACAGAACAATTAATATTTTGAAAAAAAAATATAAATTTTGTTTCCAACAAGTATTTGATTATAAGCCAATTATGAGTGCTAAAATTATTAAAAATAAATTCATAATTAAAAAAGGTAAGACTAGTATTTCCTTTAAATCTTTCGATGTCAAACATGGTAAGATTAAATCTAGAGCATATATTTTTGATAAAATAGCATACATCAGTGATTGTAGTGGTATTTATAAAAAAGATTTAAAATTACTTAAAAATTTAGATTATTTAATTATTGATTGTTTGAGGAAAAGAGAGCATCCCTCTCACTTTAATTTTAGCCAAGCTATCGATCTTATTCAGATAACGAGTCCAAAAAAAGCAATTCTAACAAATTTACATGTTGATTTAGATTATTCCGACTTAAAAAGAAGACTTCCGAAAAATATAATCCCGGCTTATGACGGGCTTTGTTTTAATTTTTAGATTAATTTTTCAATAGTATTTATAAATTTTTTTGATGAAGGACTTGTGATTGACGAAAAGGTGGTAGCTACTTTACCATCTTTCCCAATTATTATTTTATGGAAATTCCACTTCGGTATTGCACCAATACCATAGTCTTTTCTTGCCCATTTATAAAATGGATGTGAATTGGTGCCTATAACATCAGTTTTTTCTGTCATTGGAAATGTAATTCCAAAGTTTGTGTCACAAAAATCTTTAATTTCTTTATTTGAACCTGGCTCTTGTCTGAAGTTATTAGTTGGAATACCTAAAACAACTAAATTTTTACTTTTATATTCAGACCATAATGTTTGAAGATCTTCGTATTGAGGAGTATAGCCACATCTACTAGCAACATTCACTACTACTACGACTTTCCCTTTAAACTGACTTAATTTGATTAAATTTCCATCTATGTTACTAAATTCATAATCATAAGCAGTACCATTGCTTCCGGCTGTAACTTTTGAAAAAAAACTGAACATAAATAGAATAATTAATATTTTTTTCATAGTTTAAGAGCTTTTAATACTGCATCCATTGGTAAAAATACACATTTAAATCTATTAAAATTGTCGCTATTTATCAATTTTTTGAAATCAGATAATTTTTTTGGAACTTTTCCATTTTTTTTCATTGATATTTTTTTTAAAGCTATAAAATCATTTTTGATATCTTCTAATCTTATATCTTTTATCTTTCTCGATAGAAGACTTGCAGATGCCTCACAATAAACACAAGATACAGTTTCGTACTTCATTGAACTTATCCTTTTATTATTTGCTATTAATTCTAAGGTAATTTTGTCTCCACACGTCGAGTTTTTTAAGGATATTTTGTGTGAATATTTGTTTCTTAGACCTACATTTGAAGTATCAGAAGCTAATTTAATAATTTCTTTATTGATCATTTCTTAGAAGATAATAACAACAAGAAATATCCAAATAGTGTAGAAAGAAGTGAGCCTGTTAACACTCCAATTTTTACTCCATCCATATATTCTAAATTATTTACAAAAGCTAAATTTCCAACAAATAAACTCATTGTAAAACCTATCCCTGTTAATATTGAAACTCCATATAGCGCTAACCAAGTTGAACCAGATGGTTTATCAGCGAATTTAAATTTAACCGCTAAGTAGGATAGGGCAAAAACGCCAATTTGCTTTCCAAAAAATAAACCTAAAACTATTCCAAGAGGCACAGGATTGAGTAAAGCGTCAAAAGTAAGACCTTCAAGAGAAACCCCGGCGTTTGCAAAAGCAAAAAGTGGCATTATTCCAAAAGCTACATATGGGGATAGACCATGTTCTAATTTAAGAAGCATTGATACCTTGCTCTTATTTTTTGAATGAGGAATTGTTAATGCCAATAAAACACCTGCAATTGTTGCATGTATTCCAGATTGATGTGTAAAATCCCACAAAAAGACTCCTACAATTAAAAAAGGTATAAAGCTTTTTATTTTATATTTATTTAGTCCTATTAAAATAATTAAAGATAATAACATTAGAACTAAGTATTTGGCTTCAATATTGTCGGAATAAAAAAAGGCAATAATAACAATTGCACCTAAATCATCTATAATTGCTAGCGCAGTCAAAAAAACTTTAAGCGATATTGGAACTCTTTTGCCAAGCAAAGATAAAACTCCTAGAGAAAAAGCAATATCTGTAGCTGACGGTATAGCCCAGCCGTTTAATGTCGTACTATCAGAATAATTTACAACAATATAAAATAATGCTGGAACCGCCATCCCTCCGACTGCACCTATGATAGGTAGCAAAGCTTGTTTTGGATTAGATAATTCACCTTGAATAAATTCTCTTTTTATTTCTAATGAAACAAAAAAGAAAAATACAGCCATTAGAACGTCATTAATCCAATGAAGAACGCTCAGTTTAAGACCGAACTCTTTAGTGCCAAATATGATATATTTTTCTAAGGTAGAAAAATAAGTTTCACTTAAACTACCATTACTAATTATAAGTGCTAGTATTGCAGCAAATAACAAAACCAACCCAGAAGCTGCCTCAAGTTTAAAAAAATATCTAAATGGTTTTGTAATGTGTTGGATCATATATATTATTTACTTGTATAGAGACCATCTTTCAATTGCCAAAAAGCTATATTTAACCTATAAAACATACAATCGGGGCGTAGCGCAGCCTGGTAGCGCATCTGGTTTGGGACCAGAGGGTCGCAGGTTCAAATCCTGCCGCCCCGACCAATATTATGAAAAAAGCAAAAATTTACATACCTACTAAAACAGCGATGCAATCAGGTAGAGGCAAAATTAAAGACTGGGTTCTAGAATTCGAAACTAAGGATCCGTCAATCAATCCTTTGATGGGTTGGGAGACTTCTACAGATACAATGGAAGAAGTTCTATTAAAATTTTCATCTAAAGAAAAAGCAATAGAGTACGCAAAAAAAAACAATATTTCCTATAAAGTTATTGAACCTAAAAAAAAGAAATTTGTTATAAAATCTTATGCAGACAATTTCCTTGAATAATATATATGTGGCGAAGTTTTTTTAAAGATAAAAAGTGGTTTTATTGGTCGTATGGCGGAGGTTTTTTTATTATAACTCTACTAGTTCTACAGACTTATTTAGATGTTTTGTTTAATAGTTGGTACAAAGATTTTTACGATATTCTTCAGACAGCAGAGAAGAGGGATATTTCAGAATTTTGGCAGTCTATAAAAAAGTTTTTATATATTGCATTACCTTATGTGACTCTATTTGCATTTACTAATTGGTTTACAAGATTGTGGGCTTTTAGATGGAGAGAAGCTATTACTTTTTCATATATGCCTTACTGGAGGGCCACAGAGGCTAAAGTCGAAGGTTCATCTCAACGAATTCAAGAGGATTGTATGAACTTTGCCAAAATAGTGGAGTCTATTGGTTTACAAGTTGTTAAAGCGATAATGACCTTAATTGCGTTTATTCCAATACTATGGGTGCTCTCATCTAATGTAACGGTACCATTTTTAGGTGATGTTTCTGGATCTTTAGTTTGGGTGGCCTTAATTCTCAGTTTAGGCGGTATATTAATCAGTTGGCTCGTAGGTATTAAATTACCAGGTTTAGAATACAATAATCAAAAGGTTGAAGCAGCTTTCAGAAAAGAATTAGTTTATGGTGAAGATGATAGAAAAAATTATGTTCAAGCTCCAACTATTTTGCAGTTATTTACTGGTATAAAATTTAATTATCATAAATTATTTTTACATTATGGTTATTTCGATCTTTGGGCTATATGGTACAGACAATTATTTGTAATCGTTCCATTCCTGATAATGGCCCCGGGACTATTTACAGCAGCGTTCACTTTGGGTGTAATGATGCAAGTAGTAAATGCATTCGGTGAGGTAAAAGATGCATTTTCTGTATTTTTATATAATTGGACAAGAATCACAGAATTAAGATCTATTCATAAACGATTAATGGAGTTTGAAACTGCTATTAATTATAATACTAATAAGTTGAGAAAACCTAGAAAATCTGATGTAAGAGTTTAATGGAACTCTACATAAAACTTATAGACGTTATACTTCCTGTCTTTTTTGTTATCGGGATAGGCTATTACCTTGGAAAAAAAGATCCTAATTTTAATACAGATTTTATAACTACTTTAGCTGGCAATGTTGGTACCCCAGCTATGATTTTTTATACTATTACTTCAACGGGTGTAACTTTAGAAATTTTTATAGAATATTTTATTTACGCTTTGATTATTATTGGAGGTTTTGCATTAGTAGGTGTAATTGTTCTTGCTTTAATGAAAAAGGACGTAGTAAGTGAACTTCCTCCATTAATATTACCAAACACCGGCAATATGGGTATACCCATTTGCTTATTTGCATACGGCACTGAGGGTCTAGGTATAGCCTCGGCAATAGCATCAGTAATTATCTTACTTCACTTTACGTTAGGAGTGCTTTTAGCTAAAAAAAGTTTTTCACTGAAAATATTAATCACTAATATGCCTATTTACGGAATAATAGCGGCCGTATTAGTTTTATATTTTGATTGGGAGGTTCCTGGTTTTGTAGTGAATACTACGTTTTTATTAACCTACGCTACGATATTTCTAGTTCTTATGTCCTTAGGCATAGCATTAACAAAGCTAAAAGTTGTTTCATGGTTAAATGCATCTGTTTTAAGCGTTATTAGAATTGTAATTGGTCCTGTAATTGGATTTTCTTTAATTAAATATTTAAATCTTTCTGGATTGGCTGCTGGAGTTCTTTTGATACAATCTGCAATGCCTAGTGCTATCCTAACTTACTTGGTAGGATCAATGTATTCAGAGAAAAGGGTAGTCGATAGTATTGCTAGCGTAATAGTTACTTCCACGTTAATGTCTTTTTTAACTATACCTATTGTTGTTTATTTAAGTCTTAAGTATTTTCAATAAATACAGTAGTTTATGTTAAGTAATTAAAGTATAATATTCATTAATAGGTAAGTATTATTTATATATATATGAGAAAACCTAAATAAATAGGGAAAATTCTTACTTATTTAAGAGTAAAAATTAATAAATCTCTCTAAAAATATTTAAAAATTATGTTTTAGATATAAAATTGATCTACTTTGAAATGGATATACCAATAAATCATTTAAAATAGGGTGTTCTAGTGCAGTTTAGAAGCATGTATATTTAATATTTTTAGAAGCTTTGCATATTAGGAATATACCGTTTAAATGGCCATAGAGGGCTTTTTTTTTGCAATTAATGATTTAATAGTACAACTAACTGTTGTGTGGATAAAAAATACAATGAAATAGGGTACAATAGACCCGATCGCCCGCCAAATAACAATTCTAGAGCGTTATACCCTCCTTTTGAAGCAAAAATCTCTTAGTTTTAACTCCTCCTTTGCCTGAATAGCCACCAAGCGATCCATCAGATCTAATCACTCTATGGCAAGGTATTTTGGGTGCATAGGGGTTTTTTCCTATAGCATTGGCTACAGCACGCACAGCAAGCGGTTTTCCTATTGCTTTTGCCACTTGTGAGTACGTTTTTACCCTTCCACGAGGTATTTTACTCAAATAAGTCCATACTTTTAGCTGAAATTTAGTTCCTACTAATTTCATTAGTCAAATATTAAGAAAATTGTTAGAGATATGCCTATTATAAGGGCTATTATTAAGCCTAGAGCAATCGTTTTTTTGCCTTTTGGACTCGAGTTTGTCCAGAAATATGAAATTCCATAAACGGCTGCAATAAATAATGCTATAGGAAGAATAAATTTAATCATGATCTTTAAAATTATACGTATTGACATCTAAAATCACTTAATATATTATTTCCGATAATTAATGGTTATCGGAAATTATGAATGATTTAACAACTGAAATTAAAAAACTGGAAATTGAAACTTTAGACAATCTAAAGCTCTCAAAAGCTAAGAATACTATTCGAGCTTATAAATCTGATTTTAATGACTTTGTATTATTTTGCTCAAAACATGGGATGAAAAGTATGCCCACAGATCCAAAAATAGTCTCCCTTTATTTAACTCATCTATCAAAACAATCTAAGTACAGTACCTTAAAAAGACGTTTAGCGTCTATAAATGTCATGCATAGATATAAAGGTCATTATTTAGATACTAAACATCCAATAATTGTTGAAAATTTACTAGGCATAAAAAGACAAATAGGCGTACATCAAAAAGCAAAAAAACCTTTATTATTCAATGATTTAAAAAAAATTATTAAAGTAATTAATGATTCTAATGAGAGTGAATTCAAAAAATTAAGAGACAAATGCTTAATTCTAGTAGGCTTCTCAGGAGGATTTAGAAGATCAGAGCTTGTAGCCATTAGTAAAGATGATGTCGAATTTGTTAACGAGGGAGTAAAAATATTTGTTAAAAAATCAAAATCAGATCAATCTGGAGAGGGAATGACTAAAGCAATCCCCTCTTTTAAATATGTAGAATATTGTCCAGTTGATCATCTTAAAAATTGGATGATTGAGAATAAAGATGATTTAGTTTTTCCAATATCAGATAAGAATGTAGCTTTAATAATTAAGAAACATGCCCTAAGTGCAGGTTTGGATGAAAAAAAATACGCTGGTCACAGCCTTAGATCAGGTTTTGCTACAACAACAGCTGAGTATGGAGCTAGTGAAAGAAACATCATGGCTATGACTGGCCATAAATCAGTAGATATGGTGCGAAGATATATCAAAGAAGCTGATTTGTTTAAAAATAACGCATTAAATAAAATTTCAAATAAATAACTACTTTTTCTGAATTAAAACTTGATGCCAAATTACTAACTTTGATATTTGGTCGATATTTTTATTTATAAAAATATTTACTGATGATGCAGGATTATTTTCTAAATTTTTATAATACCACCACATATAATCATCAACTAAAAGAAATCCATTATTATTTAAAACAGACCAAGAATTTTGTAAATCTTTGAGAACTTGATCTTTTGAATGATCTCCATCAACATAAACAAAATCAAACTTTTCATTATTTTGAGTAAAAAAATTATCTGATGTCATTTTAAATTTTGTGAGTAATTGATTATTTTTTAAAAGTTTAATATTTTGGTCAAAGTTATCTTCTATTGATTTAAAATTAATATTTTCGTGTTCATCACTACCTGACCAAGTATCAACACATGATATTTTTGTACCCTTAAAAATATCAGCAAAAAAAATAGCACTTCGCCCTTCGTAGGAACCAATTTCTAGTAAGCTTTTCACTTTTAATGTTGAGAGATTTTTAGATAAAAAGTAAAGATTATTTGTGAACCATTTTTTAGTAATATCTACTGATTTAAAATTTTGATAAATTTCTTTATCTTTTTTTAAACATTGCTTTTTTTTCCTATAGTTTGGAAAATAATTTTTTATATAGTTAAAGATTATAAAATAAGGAGTTGAAATAGATAATAAATTATAAATATTTCGTATTAATTTTTTCATTAAGATTTAATATTTAAGCTTTTAATAACGGATTTAACCATCTCATCCAGCCCATATTTCGGTCTAAAATGTAATATTTTACGCTGTTTTTTTATATTAGAATAACATATGGCTACGTCCCCCACTCTCCTTTTTGAAAAATTATATGTAATTGGTTTATTTAGGTATTTATTAAAACAATTTATCATATCTTTTACGGAATAAGGTATTCCAGTTCCAACATTTATAATTTCGAAAATATTTTTTTTGATTATAGACAATGATTTTACATGACTTGAAGCTAAATCTATAATGTGGATATAGTCCCTCATACATGTGCCATCTTTTGTTGGATAATTATTTCCAAATATATTAAATATCCGTTTTTTTCCTTTAATTACATTAGATATGTTAGGAATAATATTCTCAGCTTTTTTAGGATTATCTCTTAGAGTATTAGTCTTGTCAGCTCCAACAGGGTTAAAGTATCTTAAAATGATACAACTAAATCTTGGATATTTTTTCTTGTAACCTTTTAAAATTTTTTCAATTTTTAATTTAGTAACACCATAATAACTTTTAGGTCTTAAACTAGTGTTTTCGTTTAAAGGTGATTTTGATTTTTCATTATATACACATGCAGATGAGCTAAAAATTATCTTATAACATCCATTTCTAACCATACAATTAAGCAAATTCTTAGTCCCATTTATATTATTATCATAATATTCTTTTTTTCTTTTTTCAGACTCTTTCACTGATTTTAAACCAGCAAAGTGTATTACTGAATATATTTTATATTTTTGAAATATTTTGTTTATTTTTTTACTTCTTACATCAGCTTTAATAAATATTATCTTTTTATTAATTATTTTTCTTAAATTTCTTAAGCTTGTTTTGCTAGAATTCGATAAATTATCTAATATAATAATATCAAATTTATTTTTTTTTAAGATTGCTATTGTATTAGACCCTATGTATCCTAAACCGCCCGTAACTAATATATATTTTTTTTTCATTTACTTATTTTTAAAAATTTCATCAGATATTAATAATCTTTTTGTCTTATCTATGAGTAAACTTATATAATAGCTAAGGTTTTTGTTAGGTTCCTTAAGTGGTCCATCATATTTATTGCAAATAATTTTTTTAAATTTTGTAGTTTTGCAGCCACGTAAGTAATATTTTGTAAAAAATTTAATAGAAAAACCCCATTTTTTTAAAAAAATCTTACCACCCTTACTACCTGACTCAGTAATCACATTTTTATCTTTTTTGAATTTTTTACGAGTAACTATAGAGCCAAAATGATAAACTTTACAATTACCAACTCCTTTAAATATTCTTACACCAGCATTCCAAAGTTTCATGTTAAGATCAGGATCCGACCCAGTTCCAGGAAAAAACTCTTCACTGAAACCACCTACTTTATTCCAAGTTTCTTTATGAACAATATGCGGAGCCCAAGTTGAACCCTGAAAATCAAAATATTTTATTTTATCATTATTTTTAAGCAATTTATCTTCATCAAAATCACTAATATTTTCACCACAATCAAAATTAACTTGTCCGTTTTGAACCATTGTGCCGGATAAATAAAATAAATTATGGTTTAATTTTTCAATTTCTTTTTTCCAAGCAATATCCCATCCTGGTAGAAAATAAAAATCATCGTGAGCATAAACTATATAGTTTGTAGATGCTTTCTCGGCCCCTTTATTTACACCTTCGCAAATACCAGCATTGTAATTTGTCTTAGAATAAATACATTTATTTCTTTCTAGATAAGATTTATCAGGCTCTACATCACCATTATTATGGATGATAATATCGTGCTCGAATAAAGAATTTTTTCTAATACTTTTAATACATAACTTTAAATATTCCAGATTATTAAAAGTTGGAATAACTATAGAAAATTTCATAATTTTATTTCATCCAAGAAAGCTTCTTTTTAATATTTCTTTGGAAAAGTCTCGAGCAAATATAATCTGCTACAATTTTGTTGTTAAAAATTCTGAAATATTTTTCTTTACCATTTTTGGCAATTTTTAATCTTTTGTTTGTATTATCTTTATAAAAATTAATTTTTTCTGATAAATCTTTTATATTTTTATAAAAGACAACCTCATCGTTGTCAAAAAAATCGTTTAATTTTGTATTTATATCAACGAACGTTAGAATACCATTACCAATTAATGAAGCAATTCTATTACTTGAGTAATATTTTACATTGTTGATTCTGCTTAAGTTTAAAGCCATCTTGGATTTATATAGTGCGTTATAAAAATCATGTGACCATATAGGCTGCTGGTTTTTATAGCCGTAAATATCAAAAATAATATCTGAATTTAATGAAATCAGTTTTTTTACAAAAGGTTCTCTTATATCTATTTTATTTTTTCGAAGAACACCCTTATTAACTCCATGACTCATTGTAAAAAATAGATCTTTTATTGGGTTTTTATTTTGATAGCATTTTAAATATTCAATATTTTCATCTACTGGAATAGGTAAATAACTGCAGGAATATTTCTTATCAAGTTTTAAATTTTTTGGATCTGAAGTGACAAAACTATGGTCTAAATAATCTATATATTTTAAGAAATTTTTTTTATTTGTTACTGGATCAGGACCATTTTTAGAAAGATTATCCTCAAACCATTGGGTTATCTTTAAATTTTTATATTTATTCTTAGCAATTTCTAAAGTTTTCTCTTGAATATTGTTAACATGACCTAGTACCATTGCATCAGGCTTATAATTATCAATTGTTTCTAAAAGCAAATTATTTAAATAATCAGAGCCCTTATTAAAGTTCTTTAAACCTCTATTTAATCTTACAACATCTCTGTCGCTAATATTAATAACATCATGACCATTTCTAATAAGACCGTTTGTTAATTTTTTTGCTATTGAAATATTATACAGCCTATTAGCCTGTCTTTGTCCAAAATTTGATATATGAATAATTTTTAATTTCCTATTTCTATTTACGTTAAAATTAAAATTATTTAAAATTTCATCTCTAATTTGATCAATTTTTCGTGAATTTTTTCCTAATTCATGAATAACATTTTTAAAAGAATCCTTTTGAATTTTAAGAGTTTTTTTTTTGTTTTTAATTAAATATTTTATATTTTTATAAATTTCTAAAGAAGTAAGTTTTTTTAATATTATAGAATTTAAATTTGTTTCAGTTATTCCTCCCCTATTTGATATGATTGTTGCACATCCTCTAGAGCCAGCTTCCATTGAAGTTCTTCCAAAAGGCTCTTCCCATGTAGACGGACTTACTGCTATTTTTGATTTTTCATAATATTTTAAAGTTTTGTCGTGATTTATCCAACCCAGCAAAGTTAAATTTTTATGTTTAAAATTATATTTTTCTCTAGGCTCATCTCCAATTACAATTGATTTCCAGTTTTTAAACTCATTAAGAATTCGTTTTATAGCAGAGCCAAATAAATGAAATCCTTTAGATTTATTTAATTTTCCAACGAAAATAATTATGTTTTCTTTTTTTGGGAAGTTTTTTAACTTATTTATACTTGGATAAATTACTTCACATTTGTTATCGTTTTTAATTTTAAACCCTTCAAAAAATCTTTGTTTAACCCAATTACTAACAAATAAAACTTTTTCACAATTATCAATAATTTTTTTTCTTTCTTTAATTGTTTCAGATCCACTTAGATTTAAGGGGTCATTATGAAAAATTAAAATCTTTTTTAAATTCTTGTCTAAATGATCAATATAATTAGGTCTATTGTGAAGCTCTACTAAATTAATTTTTTTATCTTTGATTAGTTTGTTAAATATTTCAACGTATTTTTTATTTTTACTTCCAAGGTAAAAATCAAAATTATATTTTATATTAATATAATTTGTTTGATTAATAAGATTTTTTTTGTTTAAATTTTTGATATATCCATATATAAATATTTTGCTCTTGTATTTTGACTTTTTTATAAAGTCTTTTACCCATATGGATGCTGATCCCGCTTTATCTTTTGTATAAGTATCTTTAAACGGTAATAATATTGCTATTTTCATTTTTAATTTTGTTTCTAAGACTTTTATTCTTCTTTATATAATATTCCCTAGAAATTGCCTCTTTTTTAGTCCTATATACTTCTTTGTAAATTAATATCCACTTTCGCCCTCTTGTAAATTTTGCCCCTTTACTATTATTATGAAGATCTATTCGTCTTTTTAAATTATTAGTATAACCAACATATGTTATAGTTTTCTTGCCCTTTGATTTGAGCATATAAACGAAATAAGTCACTTAAACCTAGTATCCTTTAGACTCTGAACCTTTTTTTGCTCCTTTAATTTTTTCTATGGCAGTTTTTGCTCCTGAGCTCATAAATCTTTGATCTGATCCAACAGTTACCAAATTGAAACCTTTTTCGATCATTTTTTTAGCATACTCAGCGGTTCCATTATGAATACCAGCAAATAAACTTCTTTTTTTAGCGGCTTCTAATATTCTTGTAATTTCTTTGTATGCAACAGTGTTCTCTGGTTTGTCAAAACCGGGTTCTTCTCCTATTGCTAAGCTAAGATCAGCGGGCCCTATATATATGCCATCTAAGTTTGGAGTGTCTAAGATTTCATCTAATTTTTCAAGCGCCTCTTTGGTTTCTATCATTGCCAATTTTAAAATTTCATTGTCTGAATGCTTGGCATAATCACTTCCGCCATATAACAATCCTCTGATTGGTCCAAAACTCCTATAACCCTTAGATGGGTAGAGGCATGCCTGAACAAAATTTTCTGCTTCTTTTCTATTACTTACCATTGGACATATGACTCCATAACAACCTGCGTCTAATATTTTCATTATTTGACCAGGTTCATTCCAATTTACTCTTGCTAATGGAGTCACACTTGTTGTTGATATTGCTTGGAGCATATTTAGTGCATTCACGTAATCAACAACGCCGTGTTGCATATCAATAGTGCAAGAGTCCCAGCCTTGGTGTGCCATAACTTCAGCAGAAAAACCACTCGGAATTTGTAACCAGCCATTTACAATTGGCTTTCCTTCTTTAAACATTTCTTTAAGTTTGTTTTTTCTCATTCGTAAGAAATACCAAAGTGAGTATATTTAATATTCAAGTAATCTTTAATTGCCATAGATCCGCCCTCTCTTCCATATCCAGTTTGTTTAATTCCTCCGAATGGAGCTTCTGCAACGGCAACTACTGGTGTATTAACTGCTACACAACCAGTTTCTAATTTTTCAGATGCTTGATTTGCTTTTTTTAAATCAGTTGTATACACGTAACTTGCTAAACCCAAAACATTGTCGTTAGCTCTAGTCATTACTTCATCAAAATCTTTAAAACTAAGAATTGGAACTATAGGTCCAAATGGTTCTTCTTTCATGACTGTAAAATTATCTTTGATATTATCAAATATAGTTGGTTCATAATAATAGCCTTTGTTAAAGTTTGCGGCTCTTTTACCACCCAAGAGAACTTTTCCACCCTCTTTTTTGGTTGTCTCAACCAATCTTTCAACACCTTCTAATCTCTCTTTTGTACATAAAGGCCCGAGCAAAGTGTCTTTGTCCATACCATTACCCATTTTTAGTTTTTTTGTTTTTTTAACCATCAGATCAGCAAATTCATCTTTCTTTTTTTCATGGATATAAAATCTGTTAGGAGAAATACAAACTTGACCATTATTTCTAAATTTTGCTGTTATAGCCATATCTGTTACTTTATTTAAATCAACATCATCAAAAACAATAAATGGAGAGTGCCCACTTAGTTCCATAGTTACTCTTTGAACTTTATCAGCAGCTTGTTTTAGAATTAACTTACCTACCCTAGTTGATCCAGTAATAGAAATTTTTTTAATAATATCTGATTGAATTAATTCAGAAGAAATAGCTGCTGGATCGCCAGATAATAAGTTGACCACGCCCGGTGGAACACCAGCTTCTTTGCATATGTCGACGATTTCCATAACGCTACCTGGAGTTATTACATCAGGTTTAACTATAACTGAACATCCAGCAGCTAAAGCAGTAGAAATCTTTCTTGATGCTAAAATAACTGGAAAATTCCAAGGAACTAATGCAGCCACTACACCAACAGGCTGATAGATCACATGTATTTTTGTATTAGGAAAACGACTTTGGTTTATTTCACCAAAAATTCTTTTTGTTTCTTCAGAGTTCCATTCAAATATATCAGCAGCACCACCTACTTCACCTGAGCCTTCAGATAGAGGCTTGCCAACTTCTAAAGTAAGCCACTTCGATAACGTATCAGCTTTTTTTCTCATCAAATCGGAAATTTTTCTAATTACTTTTGATCTTTCCCATGGTGATGTATTTTTCCAAATTTCTAAACCTTTTTCTGCTGATTTAAGAGCTCTTTGTATATCTTTACTATTTGCCTTTGATGCTTTACCGATAATCTCTTCAGTAGCTGGGTTGATCACTTCATAAGTTTCACCACTAGATGATTGTTGCCATTTACCATCGATAAACTGACCAAATTTTTCGTACATATATTATATATAATTATTGAATATATTAAGTTAATTAACTATCTTATAAAGAATTTATGAAAAACATTCAACTTACTTGTGCTCACGCTCTTGTAAAATTCCTTACAAAACAAAAAATTTTAATTGATGGAAAGAAAGAACCATTGTTTCCAGGCGCATTTGGAATTTTTGGTCATGGTAATGTTGCGTGCTTAGGGCAAGCGCTTCAAGAAAATCAAAAAGAACTTCCCACATGGAGAGGTCATCATGAGCAAAATATGGCTCTAACTGGAATAGCCTACTCAAGAGCAAAAAGAAGAAAACAAATATTCATTGCAACAAGTTCAGTTGGACCAGGTTCTACTAATATGATTACAGCCGCAGCTGTTGCTATGAGCAACAGACTTCCAATATTATTTTTACCTGGTGACACATTTGCAAATAGAATGCCAGATCCAGTACTTCAACAGGTAGAACATTTCAACAATCCTGGAATTACACAAAATGATGGATTTAAACCTGTTGTAAGATATTTTGATAGAATTACACGCCCTGAACAAATTATTTCTTCTTTGCCTCAAGCTATTGAAGTTATGCTTGATCCTGCAGATTGTGGTCCTGCTTGTATTTCTTTAAGTCAAGATGTTCAAGGTGAAGTATTTGATTATCCTGAAGATTTTTTTAAGGAAAGAGTACATTCAATTAGACGACCAAGACCAGATGATTATCAAATAAAAAAAGCAGTAGAAGTTATTAAATCTTCTAAAAATCCAATAATAATTTCTGGAGGTGGTATTTTTTATTCTGATGCTATGGAAGAATTATCTGATTTTGCAAAAAAACATAATATACCAGTAACACAAACTGTTATGGGTTACTCTACTATGAAAAGAGATCATTCTCATTTTTTAGGCCCAATTGGTGGTCTTGGTGGAAAAGCAGCAAATAATATGGCAAAAAAAACAGATTTAGCAATAGCCATAGGAACAAAACTAGCAGATTTTACAACTGGATCCTGGGCAAATTTTGAAAACCCAAATTTTAAACTCGTATCCATCAACGCAGCAAGATTTGACGCAAACAAACATATGGCGCAGGCAGTAGTTGGTGACGCAAAAGTTTCATTATCAGAACTATCTCTAGCTCTTGGAAGTTGGAAAGCAGAAGATAGCTGGAATAAAAAAGCACAAATGGAATTAAAAAGTTGGAATGAATATGTTGATAAAGAGAGCGGCCCAACAAATCAGAAATTACCTAGTTATGCTCACGCAGTTGGGGCAATTTATAGAAATTCTAATCCATCAGATATAGCAGTAACTGCTGCTGGTGGTTTAGTAGGTGAAGTTGTTCAAGTCTGGAGACCTAGAGAGCTAAATACTCATGAAACTGAATGGGGTTTTAGTTGTATGAGTTACGAAATTTCAGGTGCATTAGGAATAAAAATGGCAAATCCAAATAAAGAAGTTATAGCTTTTGTAGGTGATGGATCTTACCTCCTATATAACTCAGATATATATAGTTCAGTAATAACTAACAATAAATTGATTATTATAGTTTGTGATAACGGAGGTCATGCAGTTATTAATCGACTTCAATTATATAAAGGTGGTAAAGAATTTAACTGTTTATTGAAGAGCTCAAAAACCCCAAATCTTGTACCGGTTGATTTTGCCTCACATGCAAAAAGTATGGGAGCAGATGGTGAACAAGTTAATTCGATATCTGAACTGGAGGAAGCTTTTAAAAGAGCAAAAAAATCAAAGAAAACATATGTTATAAGCATTCAAACAGACGGTTATCAATGGTTAGAAGGCTCTGCGTACTGGGAAAGTCCCACTCTTTCACTGCCTACAACTGAGGAAAATAAAAGAGCCCTAAAAGAACACCTAGACGGGAAGAAAAAACAGAGAAAAGGTGTATAAGCTTTTTAATGGGTAAAATTTTTAAAGTCGGCTTAGTCGGCTGCGGTCATATAGCTGAGACTTATTTTAGAGCTTATAAATATTTCAATAATTTTAAAATAATTAAATGCGCTGATATAAATAAATTTGCAGCTCAAAGGTGTGCAAAAACTTATAAGATAAGTTCAGTTTCAGTCAATGAATTGCTTAAAGATAAAGAGATTCAAGTAGTTCTAAATTTAACAATACCTAATGCACATTATTTAATAGCTAAAAAATCATTACTTAATGGTAAACATGTTTATTCTGAGAAGCCTTTAGCAGTATCATTAAAAGATGGAAAAGAACTTATAAAAATTGCAAAAAGAAAAAAACTTTATATAGGAAATGCTCCAGATACCTTTTTAGGTGGAGGAAATCAAAAAGCAAGAGAGCTTTTAGATAAAAAAGTGATAGGTAAAGTGAAATTTGGAACAGGAATATTTGCCTATCCAGGAATACAATCCTACCATCCTAATCCAGAGCCTTGGTTTGCTAAAAAAGGAGGTGGGCCTGTTATAGATATGGGTCCGTATTATTTAACTGCCTTAGTAAATTTATTAGGTCCAGCTAAAGAAGTAACAAGTATAAGCTCAAAAGGAGTTGATAAGCGCACTATTGGTATAGGTCCAAAAAAAGGTAAAAGATTTAAAGTAGAGTGTCCAACAACTTACTTTTCTACTATAAAATTTCATAATGGCACAATAATCAGATTAACTTTATCTTTTGATGTTATTTCTCATCTAAGGAATCATATAGAACTTTATGGAGAAAATGGTTCTATGATAGTTCCAGATCCAAATATGTTTGGTGGATCTGTTTTAATCAGTAAGAAATTAGGCAGTTCATGGAAAGATCATCAAACAAATAAGATGACTCTTGGAAAAATAAATATTAGAACCCAAAGCTCTAGATCAAATGAGTCTCCTACTAACGCAAATTATAGAGGCGTAGGATTATCAGAAATGATAAACTCTATTCAAAATAAGAGAAAACATAGGTGTAATGGAGTTTTATCTCTTCACGTTTTAAACATAATAGAGGCAATTCATTTATCTGCAAAAAATAATAAAAAATATAGAATTTCTATTAAATGTGAAAAACCAAAACAGTTTTTAAATAAAGAAATTAGATCAATAATTAAATAGCATTTTGCTTACTCAATATTGCAGCTCCTCGAACACCGCTGGCATCACCAAATTTTGGTTTCAAAAAAATCGTTTTTAAATTCACATTTTTAATATTATTAAAATTTGATAAATATTTCTCTGTGGTTTTTTTTAATTTCATCTAAAGACTCAATTTCATTTGACACTCCACCGCCAAAAACAATTGCATCTGGGTCAATTACATTAATAATTAAGGATAAACTTCTTGCTAGTTTCTTTTTAAATTCATCAATTATTTCTATTTCATCTTGACTATTATCTTTTGCATTTTTAAAAATTTCGTGTGCAGAAAGATTTTTATTAAATCTTGCTGCAAATTTTCTTTCTAAACCTTTGCCCGAAATATATTCTTCAATGTTGGTTTCGCTATCAGGTTTACCTATGGGTATATGACCCCATTCACCTGTAAATGAATTCGGCCCAATAATTATTTTTTTATCAATTACTAATCCCCCACCACATCCAGATCCCAAAATTATCCCAAAAACTGTTTTAAAATTTTTTGCAGATCCATCAAAAGCCTCTGATAAAGCAAAACAATTTGCATCGTTTTCACAGTAAACATTTCTATTTAAACTTTTAGATATATCTTTTGAAAATGTTTGATTATTCAACCATGGAGAGTTAAAAGCGTTTTGAATAAATCCTGTTTCTAAATTTGTTGACCCAGGATGACATATTCCTACATTTAAATTTTTTTTAAATTTCTTTTCAAGATTGTTTACTATATTTGTGATGTCACTAATTGTTTTCTGATAATTTTTTGGAGACTGTATTCTATCTCTATGTAATTCAAGACCATTCTCTTTAAGAAGTACTGACTCAATTTTAGTTGCTCCTAAATCAATACCGATTTGCATTTTAATTTTTTCTGTTCATCTCTTGAAGTTCAACTTCTAATTTGTTTAATTCTTCACCACCTGCCATCATGCTTAATAATTTTTCTCTAGATATATTCTTTTTCTCATAAGTACCCAAACTTTTGCCTCTATTTAGTACGGTAAAACTATTACCTACTGGATATGCATGATGAACGTTGTGTGTTATTAAAATTACAGCTAACCCCTGAGAAGCAGCTTTGACTATGTATTTTAAAACAACTGAAGCTTGGTGAACACCTAAAGCAGAAGTAGGCTCATCTAAAACAAGAACTTTTGCTCCAAAATATATAGCTCTGCTAATTGCTAAACATTGTCTCTCACCACCTGACATTGTACCAACTGCTTGAGATGGATCCCTAACATCGATACCTATTTGCCCCATTCTCTCAGCAGCTATCTTATTTGCTTTTTCTATATCAAACGTCTTGAAAAATGGTGGGCCTTTCATGGGTTCTCTACCCATAAAAAAGTTTCTTGTAACACTCATTAGAGAAACTAAGGCTAAATCTTGATATACAGTAGCTATTCCCATATCCAATGCATCTTTGGGACTATCAAATATAGTTTTTTTTCCTTCAACAATAATTTCGCCTTCATCAGGTCTGTGGACTCCAGCTAATGTTTTAATTAAGGTTGATTTACCTGCACCATTATCACCAAGTAAACACATGATTTCACCTTTTTTTAATTTCATGGTTACATCTTTCAAAGCTATAACTTTTCCAAAAAATTTACTAATATTATTAAATTGAACTAAATAGTCAGACATTATTTGCTCTCTGTTACCTTTCTTCTTATATAATTATTAAAGATTACTGCAATCAACATCATTGCTCCTAAAAAAACTTTAAACCAGTCTGTATCCACATCAGTATAAAATATCCCCATCGACACTGTTCCAAAAATCAAAGCTCCAAATGCTGCACCTATTGCTGATCCATAACCGCCAGTTAATAAACAGCCTCCAACAACTGCAGCTGCAATAGCTTCTAATTCCTTTAAGGTCCCACGCATTGTATCAGCTGAACCAGCGTCTAAAACTTGAATTGTAGCAAAAATAGTTGCTGCTACTGCTGTACCTATAAATAAACTTATTTTTACTCTACCAACTGGTACTCCAACATTGTTAGCACCATTTTTATCTCCTCCAGAAGCAAATATCCAATTTCCGTATCTTGTTTTCATTAATATCCATGTTGTAATAATTGCTAAAGCTATGAACCATATTACAGATGGCGGTATTCCTGTGGCGAGTGGAGTTCCATCAGTTCTTAATGCAATCAAATTCATTGAACCTAACCAAGTAAAAACCCATTTAAAAGTATCAGTTGCAAATATCCATGCTAATGGATCATCTTCGATTAAAACTCTTAGGCCTGGAACTTGAGTTCGACCAGTAATCAATCTTGTTATAGCTAAAGTTGCCCCCCTTAAAATAAACAGCATTGCAAGAGTAACGATAAATGATGGCAAGCCTGTTCTTACAACTAATATTCCATTAAAATAGCCCACTAGTACCGCCATTGAGAATGCAAAAATAATACTCATCCACAGTGGCCACCCCCAATAAATCGCAGGTATTGCAATACAAATACCAGCAAATCCAATCATTGATCCAATAGATAGATCGAATTCTCCTCCTATCATTAACATAGCTGCGGCAATAGCTATTATTCCAAGATTAGCTGAGACATCTAAGAAGTTTAATACTCCATATGCACTAAACATTCCTGTGTCGCCGGCTACAATTCCAAAAAATATAAATACAAGTATTGCTCCACCAAGAGCACCAAGTTCGGGTCTATTTAATAAAATTCTTAATTTAGAAACTTTTTTGAGTCTTTCATCCTGATTGAAATCAGTTTTTGTTTCAATACTTTTTGACTTTGTAGACATATAAAAAAACTTAAAAAAAAAGGCCTAGTGAATAATCACTAGGCCTTTTTAATATTTTTCTTATCTATAACCTTGAGCAGCCCATTTTATTACATCCTTCGCATTGTTAGGAGTAACAAAACCAGGTCCTGTCATTACAACACCAGCTGGCATTGTTCCATATCTCATATATTGAGAAAAGATAGCTATAGGTAAATAACCTTGTAGATACTGTTGTTGGTCGATTAAGAACTCAACTTTTCCAGCAGCAGCAGCTTTTAGCATTCCTGGCGACATATCGAATGTACCAAGTTTTACACTTCCAACTTTACCAGAAGATTCTAATGCTTTTAAAGCAGCTTCTCCTGCAAGACCAGCTCCTAAAGTAAGAATAGTGTCATATCCACCACCTAATTTAGCAGCTACAGCTTTTTGAATTTCAGTCGGGTCATTTGATGTGCCTAATATGTCTACAGATCCACCAAAGCCTTTTTTGAAACCAGCACATCTTCTATCTAAAGCAACGTTACCTACTTCGTGGTTAACACATAGTGCTTTTTTACCACCTGCAGCTTTCATTTTTTGTCCACCGCCTACACCAGCTTCAAACTCTGTTTGACCTACATGGGCACTAATGCCTAGTTTCATGTAGTCGTCTGAACCTGAATTCATAGAGATTACTGGGATACCTGCAGATATTGCAGCTTTAACAGATTTACCTAAAGCGGCAGCATCTGGAAGAGTTATTACAATACCTTTTGGTTTTTGAGAAACAGCATTGTCAATTAGTTTTGCCATTTCGACCATGTCGAATGTTGCTGGGGCTGTGTATTTGCAAGATACTTTCATATCTTTACAAGCTTTATCAACTCCATTTTTTGCAACAGACCAGAAAGGGTCATTTGCTTGTCCGTGAGATACAACAATAATATCAACTGCTAAAGCAGCTACTGACATCATTACCCAGCTCATCAGAGCAGCAATTGTTAAGTATACTTTTTTCATGATTATTTCCCTCATTTGTTTGTTAAAACTGCGCAATTAAAACAAAAAATTTATTAAAATTCAAAAGGAAAAAAAATACATACAACTGGAGGTAGTTATAATTACTTTAATTTTACTACCTTTTTTTGCTTTAGAGATTGATATGCAGCATTAGCAATTTTTAAAGCTAAATAACCATCTTTGAAAGTTGATCTAGGTTTAATTCTATTTTTATGAAGAGAAATCAATTCATTCAATTGCAAATTATAAGCTTCTTTGTATCGTTCAATAAAAAAATTTAATAGGGGCTTTTGTGAATGGGAGTGATTTGAATTAAATATCTCTGTGGCAGCACTCTTTTGATTCCCCGATAAAAGCATTCCTTTTTTGCCGAATAATTCAACCCTTTGATCGTATCCAAAAGAACAATGTCTAGAATTTGTGATAACACATATAACACCTTTTTTTGATTTCATGGTTACTGTGGCTAATTCATGATCTTTAATCTTTTTATAAAAATTCTCAAATGAACTTACAGATGAACTTATTTCGGAAATTTCATCTTTATTCAAATAATACCTACATAAATCAAAATCATGAATCATCATGTCTCTGAAAATACCCCCAGAAGATTTAAGATAAGTCTTTGAAGGTGGTGCTGGATCTCTACTTGTGATTATTATCTTTTCCAATCTTCCTATTTTACCTTTATCTAAATCTTTTTTGATTGAGTGATGACCAGGATCAAATCTACGATTAAATCCCATCTGTATTTTCGAATTATTTTTTTTAATCTTTTTTAAAAGTTTTAACAATTTTATTTATATTTAAGTCTAAAGGTTTTTCACAAAAAATAGTTTTATCGTATTTGATACCTTCTTCGATAAATTTAATATGAGTGTTTGTAGGGCTAGAAATAAAAATAATATCTACTCTTTTATCTGAAAAAATTTTTTTATAATCTTTTTCAATTTTACAATTATAAAGATTTTTAGCTTTTTTTCTTAATTTATCAATCTTTTCATATACATACAGCAGATTAAGCGTTTTATTTAGATATATATTTTGAGCATGCATCTGTCCAATTCTACCAAAACCCAAAAGTGCTACATTGATCATAAATTCTTTTGTAACTTAATTATTTATAATATAAAATAATATTATTTTCTTAAAACTATGTCGATAAGATTAGGAATAGCACCCATTGCATGGAGTAACGATGATATGCCTGAATTAGGTGGCAAAACTCCATTAGAGCAATGTTTAAAAGAAGCAAGTATGGCAGGTTTTACAGGAATTGAGTCTGGTGGAAAATTTCCAATGAATTCGAAAGAACTTATTCCAAAACTTGAAAAAGAGAACCTTAAATTATGTTCAGGTTGGTATGGTGCTCAATTATTAAAAAGGTCACCTAAAGAAGAATTTAAACTTATGCAGAAACAACTTAAATTATTCAAAGATTGTGAGGCTCCTTGCATGGTTTTTGCTGAGGTAACTGACTCTGTCCAAGGAGATCCTATAACACCATTATCAAAAAGGCCTAAATTAAATAAAGATGATTGGAATAAATTTATTAATGCAATAAATGAAATTAGTAAAATGATGATAGATGAAAATATGCCTTTAGCATATCATCATCACATGGGAACTATAATAGAAACCGAGGAGGATACCTCTAGACTTATAGAAAATACAAAAGATACTGTTAAATTATTAGTAGATACCGGTCATATGTTGTTTGCGCAAGGCGACTCTATTAAATTAGTAGAAAATTTTTACGAACGTATAATACATGTACATTGTAAAGATATTAGAAAAGATATTTTAGAAAAATCACTAAGAAATGATGCAACATTTAGACAAGCATTTTTAGATGGAGCATTTACTGTGCCAGGGGATGGATGCATTGACTATGTTCCCTTCTTAAATGCTTTAAAGAAAAAAAATTATTCAGGATGGCTTGTGGTAGAAGCCGAGCAAGATCCAGCTAAGGCGAATCCGTTTGAATATGCAAAAATTGGTTTCAATTATTTAAGCAAAACTGCAAAACAATGTGGATTTGAAATTATTAACTAACGGTAGACAGAAACTAATTCATTATTACCAGCAGCTACACAAGGTGACTTCACGCAAGTACCAACAACCCATTCAGAGCCAGCCTCTGACTCAAAATTATTTGAAGAAACAAAAATTATACCTTTGTCTGTAGATTGACCTGCTTTGCCTTCAGCTTGAATTCTAGGGTCTTGAGAAGTTTGTATTAAAGGTTTATTAATTGAATACGGGTTTTTTAGATCAATATTAGATAACACATAACTTACAATTTTTTCTGAAGTCCAAACAGAATTACATTTTTCACCCCACGATGTTAAACTTTCTTCATTTGAGCTACAGCTATTTACTTCATCATTAATAAAATCGACGACTAATTTATGATTGGATTTTATATCATTTGCTTTTTGTAAAACTTCTGATCTAGTTGAGGCTGTCCATAATAACATTGCAACCACATATGTAATAGAACTTAACACTAAAAATTCTAATGGACCAAAATTTTTTAATTTCCTCTTTATATCTATCATAATTTTACAATCATAGATTTATCAATTTTATTTTCAAAAAAATCAATAATGTTTTTAGTTGTCTCTATAGCCATCCTTGATGTGCATTCATCAGTAAATGTTGCTGAATGTGGACTTAATAAAACTTTGTTATTTTTTAATAAGGGATTATCTAAATTGATAGGCTCGTTTATAAACACATCTAATGCAGCACCCAAAATTAGATTTTCATTTAATGCTTTATCTAGATCAATTTCATTAATGATACCTCCCCTTGCAGTATTTACTATAAAAGCATTTTTTTTCATTTCTTTTAAAATTGAATAATTTATTAAATCTTTTGTTTCATTTGTTAGTGGCATATGTAAAGACACATAATCTGCAATCTTTAAGCCCTCACTTATTGACTTTATTTTTATACCTCCAAAATCTTTTATAATTTTATCTTCAACGTATGGATCATATACATAAACTTTAGTATCAAAAGCTAAACATCTTGTGATTAATTTTTTTCCAATTCTTCCAAAACCTACTATGAGAATGTTTTTGTTAAAGAGTTCTAAAGTTTTTATTTTATTTGCATTTTTCTTAAAATCACCATTACGTACCTCTTTATCATAAGTTGATACAGATTTAGACAAAGATAAAAACATAGCGATAACATGTTCAGCAACTGCTACTGCGTTAGCTGTAGCTGTTACTAATAAGGAAATTTTTTTTTCTTTTAAAAACTTTATATCAACGTTATCATATCCAACACCATGCCTTGATATAGCCTTTAGTTTCTTACAATGTTTCAAAATCTTCTCATCTAATTTTGATACTCTCAATGTACAAGCATCAAATTTTGGTAGTTTTTCTAATAAGTTTTTTTCTGAAACATCTTCAATTAATTCATACTCAAAACTAGGATGATTTTTTAATAGATCGATACCATCTTTATGAATATTTTCTATAATAGCAATTTTATACATAAAATTTGGCGGTCCCAAGGGGAATCGAACCCCTCTTTGTTGATTAAATTAAAGCTTATTACTAAATGATTTTTTGAAAATAAGCAAGAACGGACTCTCTACGGACACAACAGTTTAAACTTTTTTTTTCTAATTTATTTTAGTTCGTCCAAAATCTTTTTATAAATAAACTTTTGGGCTAATTTTTTATCTTTTTTTAAACATAACTTAGCAAAAGTTTTATTTTGACGTAATTTTTTCGATGCAAATTTTATTGAGTTTGGATCTATTTTGACTGCTTTAGACATAAATTTCAAATCTTCTAAATAAGCATCTGTACATTCTGATAAAGGATGTGGATCGCGTGGACCTGCCATACCTAACCAGAAACGAAAGTCTCTAACCCCTTTTTCTCTTGCAAGTTTTCTAATATCTAAATCTTTTTTGTAATCTTTTATTGCTAATAAAACTAAATCTTTCATGACACGCTGGTGACACAGTAAAAGAAAATTTTATAGTTTTCTAGTTAAGTTTATTAAAGGTTTTTGAAGTTTTTGGCGGTCCCAAGGGGAATCGAACTTAACTTCAATGATCGAGACCTTAAGTCAGAACCTTAATATTTCCAACATTATTAACTTGTTTCATTCGTAATAACAAGAGAGTGATCACAAATTGATCACAGTATCTAATGAGATATTTGAGCAAATTGATTCAGATCAATTGGATCAATCTTATTTCTTGTGTTCCTTAAAAAAGATACTTTTCCATGTCTAAAATTATAGAACATTCTTGCAAAACCTTTTTCATTATAGATAATTTTAAAGTGATGTTTAGCTAGTGGAAATTTTTCATAATCAAAATTACCAAAAATACCCCTCGCTCTAGATATATCTTTATGGTCAGCGTCAGCCCATCTTTCAATTTTTCCATCTTTATGAATAGCTATATCGTCTTCTTTATTAACTGATATTGCATTAATAAAATCAATAACATGTTTTGGGATAAAATTATTTCCCAGTTTTTCCCTCAAAGATAATAGGATTTGTTTTTTAGATTCACTTACATTCATTTCTTGTTGTTGTTTATATCTAACTTTCTCAAAACTGATTTCGCCTTTATCAATACGAACATTAGATTTATCGACGCTACTAGGCGCAACAGCTCTTGTTCTTGATCCCTCGACCCAAACCTGATGTAGATTGTTAATAGCTGATAAATAAGACAATCTGTGAAGCATAAAACAACTAAACCATTGATGGTAAAGTGTGTCGGTAATAGTTAATTCAAAATTTTCTGACTCAATGTCAGGTCTTGGACCAAACATTCTTGCTCTTTGAATGTAAGTGTCTTGCTGCATAATTGTTTTTACACCTCTTGTAAAAAACATAGATATAAGATTATTAAAGGTTAGGCCTCTAGAAATAGTATTTCCACCAATGGAAATTGTAAATAGTGCTGACGGTGTTATTGTAAATTTTTTTAAATCAAAATCGATTTTATTATGTTTAGAACTATTCATTACTCCAATAGCGTACTTATCAGAATTTTTTGCTATAAATTGGGTGATCTCTTTTGCTTTATTGTCATTATTTGTTTTTTTAAGAGCATAATCAAAAATTTTTTCTAAATATTTTATCCTTTTTTTACTATTTCGTTTCGCTAGTTCAGACAATGTTTCTTCTGTTACCCTTCTATCACCGGCATGATTTTCCATTTTTACACTTGTATGAATCAACATTATATAGTTTTTTATTATATTTTGATTTTTATATAGATTTAAGAATGTTGCATTAACCATAAATCTAAAAATACTGTCTCTTAACTCTTTAGCTGGGTCATGAGCTTGATCTTTTAGAGTAACAAGATCATAATTTATTGAAAACTTCCCACCATCTGATGCTATAGGAAAGAAAAAATCTTGTCCTTTGTATGCAGCATGTGGTTTGAAGTAAACCCATCTGTGATTTTCATTTTCAAAAGTATTATTTAGATCAAGCCGTGCTGGAGTAGCTGTAACTCCAATATATATTCCATCTTTTCCAATTAAATCATAAATTCTCTCATTAATTTTTGTTTTTTCTACATCGCCTTTTTCACCTATTCTATTTATTTTTGAATTAGGTGAAGCATAATCTGCTTCATCATCAATTATAATTTTATTTTTAATATGGTCTGTACGTTTAATTAATCTTAGAAGATTTTGACTATTTTTTTTACAAAAAACTATAATTTCTCTATCTTCAATATTTACATCTTTAGGCAAAATATCCTCTAATCTTTTAGGTGTGGGGTTTAAAGTTGAAAATTGAAATCTTTCTCTATTTTGTTCCTCTAAAGCCAAATTATCTTGCACTAAGATTACAATAAATCGAAAATTTTCATCTAATAATTTTGATGTTAATGCAATCATCATAGACGTTTTTCCACTTTGAGGTTCTCCGTATATTACAAATGATTTAGCATTTTTTTTAATGATATTACTTACAGCGTCGTCTACTGTTTTCTCTATAGAAACTGTGGGATGATCTAAACTATCAAGAAAAACCTTATACCTATTAAGATTTACTTCATTATAGTCGCTTGGATTAAAAGGCATAATTAATTATAATAATTTTTATTTTTTATGTCTATAAATGATTATGAGTTTTTTAACGGAGTTGTCTTAAATAAACTAATTAGAAAAGGAAAACCCGTCAAAATAGATATTTTTCCAAGTTCCTCAAATAATGCATTTACAATTAACGATAAAATTGGGCTATACATAAAATATTCAAAGAAACTTGTAAGTCCTTGGAGATTTGGATTTCAAAGAGAACATCAAGACGAATTTAAAATTATGTCAGACCTTTGTAAAATGTCTTTCTTAATATTGGTTTGTAACAAAGATGGTATAGTTTGTATTAATAATAAAACATTAAAAACTATACTAGATGATAAATATGAAGATGTTGAATGGATTTCTGCCTCTAGATTAAAAAGAGAAAGTTATGCCATTAAAGGAAGTGATGGAAAATTAAAATTTAAAATAAACTTAAATGATTTTCCGAAACATATAATTAGAGAACTTTAAATTTGATCACAAATTGATCACACTTAACGTTTTGATTTTAAGATTAATTTGTTGGAAATACCTGTCTATTTGATTTTTTGGCGGTCCCAAGGGGAATCGAACCCCTCTTTGTTGGATGAAAACCAACTGTCCTAACCGATAGACGATGGGACCGTATTTTTGAGTGTCTTATTAACAGAAATATCATCGATAATAAACTCTACATTTGATTGCCCCTTCCATTCATTTAGGGATAATTTTCCGGCTATATTAAATAATTTATTATCTTTTTTGAGCAAATATGCTCCAATTTCGTTTCCAGCAGAATTAAACGCCATAGTTTTTATAGTGCTACCATCCTGGCCAAGAAGCACCGATTTGACATGCTTATTTTTAATTACTTTATTGTTCAATATCTTTAGATTTTCAATCACAAATTTAGGCTCAGGGTTACCCGAGCCAAATGGTGCTAATTTATTGATTTTGTTAAAAAAATCTATGTTTAATGCTGCAGGTGATATTACGCTGTCCAGGTACAAAGATTTTTTTTTTGTATGATTTTTATCTTTGTTTTTAAATTTTTTTAACACAAAATCTTTGAATTTTTCAATATTATTCACATCGATTGTAAATCCACCAGCCATTTTGTGTCCTCCTCCCTTAATTAAAATTTTTTCTTGCATTGCTGCTATAATTATAGATCCAATATCAAAACCTATTACAGATCTAGCAGAGGCTTTACCAAGGTTTTTATCTACTGTTATTATAATAACTGGTTTATTAAATTTATCTTTTAATCTTGATGCTACTATACCAATTACTCCTTCATGCCAGTTTTTTCCACTTAAAATTATTACAGGGTCAGATTGTGTTTTATTTGCTTCTATTGCAATTTTATTTAGAACATCTTCTTCTAAATATTGCCTTTCTTTATTGAATTGATCTAACTCAGAAGCTATCTTAAAAACCTCTTTAGCATTGTTGTTTAGTAATAAATTAGCTCCGTGCGAAGATTTTCCTACTCTGCCTCCTGCATTTATGCGAGGGCCTAATACATACCCCATATGATATATATTTAGCTGCGTATTAATACCACAAATATCTATTAAAGTTTTTAAACCTAAATTTTTTTTAGATTTTAAAACTTTTAAACCTTGTTTAACTATAGCTCTATTTAAACCTGTTAAGGGAACAACATCACAAACTGTGCCTAAAGAAACTAGGTCCAAGTATTCAATCAAATTAGGTTCTTGAATTTTTTTTTCTTTAAACCAATTTATAAGTCTTAGATACTTATTCAGTGAAACAAGAAACATAAAAGTTACACCAGCTGCACACAAATAATTTAAATTAGATTTATCATCTAAACGGTTAGGATTTATAATTGAATGAGCATTTGGAAGATTTATCTCAGATTGGTGATGATCAAGAACAATTACATCAATATTCTTTGATTTGGCGTATTTAATCGGTTCAAAAGAAAGTGTTCCGCAATCTACTGTATAAATTAAACCTACGCCACTACTTATAAGTTTTTGAAAAGCATTAATTGTTGGTCCATATCCTTCCTTTCTTCTATCTGGTATATAAATTTCAAAAGGTATGTTAATTGAAGAAAAAAAATTTCCTAACAAAGCTGTTGCAGAAGCTCCATCAACATCATAATCACCGAAGATACCTATTTTTTCGTGATTTTTAATAGCTTCAACCGTTCTTAGAGATGATTTTTTCATATCAATTAAATTTTCAGGATTAGGAAGAAAATTTTTAATTGATGGATTTAAAAAACCAATAACTTCCTCATTTTTTATATTTCTAATAGAAAGAAGTTTTGACGTAATTTCATCTAAAGAAAAATTATCTTTAAAATATGATAATTGATTTTCATTATACTTTTTTAAAATCCAACTTATATTACTTACAGAAATTGAACTCATTTATTATAAATATTTGTAATAGTTTTATTTACCTTTTTTTCTTTATGGAGCGCAAATGTATTAACTTCATATTCATTTCCAAGGTCCTTAACCCCTTTAGCTAAATCACCGTCTGTTACTCCAGTTGCACAAAAAATTACATCTCCTTTGATAATATCATTAATGTTATATTTCTTTTTAAAATCTTTTATTCCTAATTTTTTTGCTCTTATTTTTTCATCTTCATCTAGTACTAGTCTTCCTTGTATTTGCCCACCATAGCATGATAGTGCTGCTGCCGCTAAAACTCCTTCAGGACCACCACCAGTACTGTAATAAATATCATTTTTGGGATCTGAACCAATTACACTTAGGACTCCCGCAATATCTCCATCAGCAATAAAATTAATTTTTACATTTAACCTATTCAATTCTTTAATAATATGATCGTGTCTAGGTCTTTTCATTACGCAAGCATTTAAATCAGAAACTTTTTTACCTTTTGCATCTGCCAATAATTTAAAATTTTTTTCAATTTCAAAATCTAAATCTAGTAAGTTTTCAGGTAGATTATTTCCTATAGCAATTTTTTCCATATATGTGTCTGGTGCTTTGAGTAAATCTCCCTTATTAGCGACCGCAATTACTGAAAAAGCGTTAGGCTGATTATTAGCTGTAAATTTAGTTCCTTCTAAAGGATCCACAGCAATATCGAATTTTGGCCCATTTAAAGTTCCTAATCTTTCACCAATATATAGCATTGGTGCTTCATCCATCTCACCTTCACCAATTACTATCGTTCCTTCCATATTAATTTTATTTAATTCTCTTCTCATTGGATCTACCGCACCTTTATCCGCGCCGATTTTATCTTTTTTACCAATAAATTTTGAAGCGCCTATCGCTGCTTTTTCTGTGGCTTTAACAAATAGATTAAGAAATTTTGGATCAATTGACATTAATTATCATCAATTCTAATTAATTTAGGTTTTTTTTTAACGTATATTTTTTTTCCAATTATTTTTACAATTTTATTTAATGAACCGTCCTTAGAGTTATGAGTAATTATAATTATAGATGAAATGCCTTTATTCTTATTTGGGTTCTGTATAAGTCTTTTTATTGAAACATTATTATTTGAAAAGATATTAGTGATATTTGAAAGTACTCCAGATTTATCTAGAACTTCAAACCTTAGATATGCCGAAAAAGATCTTTTTGAAATATTTTCAAATTTTAGCCTCTTTCTTTCTTTATTAGAAATAGAAAAAGGAAATTTTATGTTACCCCTTAAAATAGAAGATATATCAGATACTAGAGCAGAAGTTGTTGCTGCTGGACCAGCGCCCTCACCTTGTATAATATTTTTTCCAACTGGCTTTCCATCGACTATTACTGCATTTAATACTCCATCAATACTAGCTACATAAGAACTTTTTTTAATTAGCGCAGGATGTACACGTTGATATATCTTATTATTTATTTGTTCTGAGTATCCAAGTAACTTAATTTTATAACCAAGTTTATTAGCATTACTAATATCAATTTTATCTATATTTTTTATTCCTTCTACATGAATATTATTATTCAAATATGAATTGAAGCATAAAGATGTAAGTATTTTTAACTTTGCTGCTACATCGTCTCCATTTAAATCTGCTGACGGGTTTGACTCTGCATAACCAAGATTTTTTGCATCATTAAGAACTTCATCAAACTCTTTATTTTGCTTATCCATTGAAGAAAGGATGTAATTGGATGTACCATTAAATATTCCAAAAATTTTATTTATTTTATTTGCTATTAAACCCTCCTTTATAGATCGAATTATTGGGACTCCACCACATACTGCAGCCTCAAATTCTAAATTAACTTTATTTTTTTCTGCAATCTCAGCTAATTTATCACCGTATTTTGCTATAAGAGCTTTATTTGCAGTTACAACATGTTTTTTATTTTTCAATGCATTAAAAACTAATTTTTTAGCTGCGCCTTCAGATCCTCCTATTAGTTCGATAATAAGATCTACATTTTTATCTTTTGTTGCGTCTAAATAATTCCTTAACCATAATTTCTTCTTAATTTTTATCTTTCTTTTCTTTTTTTTACTTTTTGCAGATACAAATAGTACATTTGGAATACAGTTATTTTTCTTAGATAAAATTTTTTTATTCTTGTTAAGGTAATTAAACAAATAACTTCCAATATTGCCTAAACCAATTATAGCGATATTTAATTTTTTCATTTTATAATTTTTGCTCTTTTAAAGTAATATCAGGATAATCTCGTTTCTTTCCCTGATTTATCAAATACTTAGATATTTCTTCAATACTACATTTTTCGATTATTGTACAAACATCTACAACGTCATAGATATTTTTATTAACTTTAAAAGACTTTTTATTAATATTATCGATTTTGATTTCTGATTTAACACTCAATTTATTTTTTTTAGTTCTATTAATTTTATTTTTTTTTGCTATTTTGTTTTTGATATCTTTAATCTCATTTTTTGAAAGAGTTTTGATACTTTTTTCTGTATTTTCTTTCTTTTTAATACTAATTTTCCTTTTATTTTCAAAGCTATTATCTAAATTAAGTTGAACAAGATCTTCTTCTTTATTTTGGTCTTGATTAAGTATTTTTACCTCAATTGATAAGTTTTCTTCAAAATATTGCTTAGCCTCTAGTTTATTTATACAAACATGATCACCACATATCATTACTGTCTTTGTTTTGTTACACCCTGATAAAATTAAAAAAAAGAATAAGATGATAAAAACTTTCATTTCAAACCAAGTGTTTCAGAAAATTTATAAAGTAAATTCATATTTTGCACAGCTTGACCAGATGCACCCTTAACTAAATTATCTATAGCAGAGAAAATAATTAGTCTGTTTTTTACTCTAGTTTCGCATATTGATATTTCACAATTATTTGTATTTAGGACATCCCCGGATCCTAATTCAGAATTTAATTTTAAAATCTTTATAAATTTAGACTTTTTATAAAATCTTTTTAATTCATTTCTTATTTTTTCAGCTTTTATTTTTCCTTTAGTATTTACATATATAGAAGACAAGATACCTCTAAATGTAGGTAGCAAATGCGGGTTAAAAGTATAATTAACTTTATTTTTTGTAATCTTATAAAACTCCTGGTCTATTTCACTCATATGTCTATGATTTTTAACATTGTAAGCAAACGTAGAATTAAAAAGATTTTTATGCTTAAATTTGTTCTTGAGACCTTTGCCAGCACCTGAATATCCAGATTTTGAGTCAATTGTAATATCTTTTATATTTATTAATTTTTTTTTTAATAATGGATTAAGTGCTAATTGTATCGATGTAGGATAACATCCTGGATTTGAGATAATTCTATAATTTTGAATATTAAATTTATTAAATTCACTTATTGAATATATTGAATCTTTAATTAATTCTTTTGCATTATGTTTTATGTTATAAGTTTTATAATATTCCTTAGGGTTAGTAATTCTAAAATCAGCTGATAAATCAATATATTTTAAATTCTTAAATTTGTAATAAGTTTTTTTTATTATTTTTTGAGCTTCTCCGTTAGGTAATGACAAAAAAACCAAATCTAAATCATCCCAATTAATTTTGTTAATTGATGATGTTTTGGGAAGTTTTTTTTTAATTCTTTTATCAAAAAAAGAAATTTTTTTATTTAAATTTTTTGTAGCACACAAATTTACGATCTTAACTTTAGGATGTTTAGATAGAATATAAACTAAATCTAAACCAGTATACCCAGTTGCACCAATTACAGCTATCTTCAATTTATGTTTTATGGACATAATGATTTATATCATTGTCTTAAAAATAATTAAAATTAAATGATTATCTTTTTGAAAATTGGAAGCTTCTTCTTGCTTTTCTATGACCGTATTTTTTTCTTTCTACAACTCTAGAATCTCTTGTCGTTAATTTGTCTTTTTTAAGACTCTTCTTTAAGTTTTCATCGTGAGCAATCAATGCTTTGGAAATTCCTAGAATAATTGCACCTGCTTGACCTGATAAACCTCCTCCTTTAACAGAACATTTTACATCATAGTTTGAAGCTGCTTCAGATATTTCTAAAGGGCGGGTTACAATTATTTGATGAACAGGACGTTTGAAATATTCATTCATTTTTAATCCATTAACGTGGATGTTGCCACTCCCTTTTTTAACCCAAACTTTAGCTATCGATCTTTTACGTCTTCCAGTAGCATATTTACTGTCTTTAAAATCTAATTTAATCTTTTTATTTTTAAGTTGGTTAGATTCTAAATTTTGCATTTATCTTAAAGTATTTTTTTTATTTAATTTTTCAAAATTAATAATTTTTGGTTTTTGCACATCGTGAGGATGAGTTTCACCACTGTAAATTTTCAGTTTTGTTAATTGTTTTTTACCTAAAGGTCCGCTAGGTAACATTCTTTTAACAGCTAGTCTAAGGATATCTTGAGTTTTATTTTTTTCTTTTAAAGTTAAAGGAGTTGTTTGTTTAATTCCTCCTGGATGACCTGTGTGCCAAAAATATTTTTTGTTTTTAAATTTTTTTCCTGAAAATTTTATTTTTTCAATATTTGTAACAACAACAAAATCACCATTATCAATGTGAGGGTTATAAGTAGATTTATTTTTTCCTCTTAACACTTTTGAAATAAAAGCTGCTAGTCTACCCACAGCTGCGTCTTGGGCATTTATTAAATACCAGTCTTTTTTAATATCTTTATCTTTAATAAATGGTGTCATAATAATGGGCGATAAATACATATATATCAACTTAAAGTCAATTTATTTAATATATGAATAATAGAGATTTATTGACCCTAAAATTAAAAGAACACTACCAATTTGATGAGCTGAAGCTAAATAGATATTTAGGCCGCTTAAAAGTGTTAGCACACCAAGAATTATTTGAACTATTAAAAAGAATATCATTAATTTAAATGAATTATAAATTTTTCTAATTTTTTCCTTATAGATATAGATACCTAAAATTAAAATATAAATTGTTATTAAGTAAGCTAAATTTCGATGGTAGAATTGAACTAAAGAGTGATTAGTAAAATCAAAAATATTATTAAGATTTTTAAATATCAAGTCATTAGGAATATATGAGTGACCCATTAGAGGCCATGTTTGATAAATTCTACCAGCATCTAATCCAGAAACAAAAGCACCTAATATTACTTGGAGTAATATTAAAAAAAATAACATTTGGAAAATGATATTTTTTTTTGCAACTCTAAAAAATTCTTTGTGAGTATTATTTCTTATATTTATTATAAGCCAAAAAATTGAGGAAATAATTATCAATGCTGTAGATAAATGAAGTGATAGTCTATAATGGCTCACTGTCACATCATTAACTAAACCACTTTTAACCATGTACCAGCCAATAACTCCTTGAACTACAATTAAAAAGAAAATTAAGTAGCAAGCTAATATATAATCTCTCTTAATTTTTTTTGTGAAATGAAAATATAAAAGAGGTATAAGGAAAAAAATACCTATAAATCTGGCAAGAACTCTATGTAAATATTCCCAATAAAAAATAATTTTAAACTCTTCTAAACTCATATCAAAATTAATAAGCTTAAATTGAGGAATTTTTTTATAAAGTTCAAAATAATCGTTCCAGGTATTTTCATTTAAAGGAGGCATAATTCCCTTA
>CACMHW010000004.1 GCA_902613545.1 uncultured Pelagibacteraceae bacterium | reverse complement strand
TTATTGTAGCGGTTTATTCATACTTGCTGGGATCAATTCCATTTGGATTACTGTTGACTAAAATATTTCTCAAAAAAGATATCAGAACAGTTGGCTCTGGAAATATAGGAACTACAAATGTTTTAAGAACTGGAAATAAATTTCTTGCAATAACAACGTTAATCCTTGATTTGTTTAAAGGATATATTTCAGTTTATATAACGATATTTTATTTTGAAAGTTTAACATCTTTATCTGCATTAACTTGTTTCATTGGACATATTTTTCCTATTTGGTTAAAGTTTAAAGGAGGAAAAGGCGTAGCAACTTACCTTGGAGTAATTTTAGCTATATCTTATAAATTTTTTTTAATTTTTGTCATATCTTGGATTTCTTTATCATTATTATTTAGATTTGCATCATTGTCTTCGATGATTTCTACGTTAATAGTTTTTCTCTATGCATATTTTTTTGAAATCAATAATAACATTTTAATACTTTTTATTTTTTTTGTGATGATTCTTTTTACTCACAAAGAAAATATTTTGAGACTTAAAAGTTCTACAGAAAATAAAATTAAGTTATAAGTCCTGTCTTTTCTAGTTTTTCAATAATAAATTTGACAAACTCGTTTAATTTTGAAAATAAATAATTAATGAACTTAGTAATTGTTGAAAGTCCAGCTAAAGCAAAAACTATAAATAAATATTTAGGAAAAGATTATTTAGTTTTAGCCAGTTATGGTCATATAAGAGATTTACCTTCAAAGAATGGGTCTGTCGATCCTGAGAATAAATTTCAAATGGAATGGGAAATTGACTCCTTTTCAAAAAAATATTTAAAAGAAATTACAAATGCTGCCGAAGACTCAGATAAAATTATTTTAGCAACGGACCCAGATCGAGAAGGAGAAGCTATAGCTTGGCATGTAAAAGAGGTTTTAGAAAAAAAGAAATTACTCAAAGATAAAAATTTGGAAAGAGTTGTATTTAATGAAATTACTAAGAAAGCAATACTTGATGCTATAAAAAATCCGAGGCAAATTCATTTACCTTTGGTTGAAGCCTACTTAGCTAGACGAGCGTTAGATTATCTTGTTGGATTTAATATCTCTCCAATTCTTTGGACTAAACTTCCAGGATCAAAATCAGCAGGAAGAGTTCAATCCGTAGCCTTAAAACTTATAACTGAAAGAGAAAAGGAAATAGAATTATTTAAACCAGAAGAATATTGGACACTCACATCAGACTTTACTAACAAAGATAATAAAAATATTTTTTCAAAATTAAGTTTATTTAATGGAGAAAAAATTGAAAAATTTTCATTCAAAAGTAAAGAAGAAATACAAAAAGCAGTTGATGATATCAATAAAACAAAATTTAAAATTGCAGATGTGAACACAAAATTATTTAGACGTAACCCCCTAGCTCCTTTTACAACTTCAACCTTACAACAAACTGCATCAGGACGATTTGGCTTTGGAGCTTCTAGAACTATGCAAATCGCACAAAGACTCTATCAAGGAGTAGATATCGAAGGAGAAACCACTGGATTAATTACATATATGAGAACTGATGGAACTAATATTTCAAAAGAAGCAATTGATGACTTTAGGAAATTTATTATTGAAGATTACGGTGATAAATATTTACCAGAGTCACCAAATAGTTATACAGGAAAAAAAGCAAAGAATGCTCAAGAAGCTCATGAAGCAATTAGACCAACTAATATAAAGAGAAAGCCTTCTGATATCAAAAAATATGTGAATGCAGATCAATTTAAACTTTATGAACTAATTTGGAGTAGAGCCTTATCATCTCAAATGAAACCAGCAGAGTTTGATAGAAATACGATAATTATTTCTTCAAATGATAATAAAATTAACTTTAGAGCTAGCGGCTCAGTCGTGAGATTTGATGGATTTCTTAAAGTGTATCAAGTTCAAGAAACTGACGAGGATGCAAAGAATATTTTGCCTGAAGTCATAGTCGGAGAAGAAATTAGTATACTTAAGCTAAATGATGAACAGCACTTTACAGATCCACCACCACGATACTCTGAAGCTAGTTTAGTGAAAAAGATGGAGGAATTAGGAATAGGGAGACCCTCCACCTATGCTAGCATTATCTCAGTATTATCAACTAGAAATTACGTCGAATTGATTAATAAAAGGTTTAATCCAACTGACAGAGGTAAGCTAATTTCAGCCTTTTTAGAGAAATTGTTTTCTAAATACGTAGATTATAATTTTACTGCAGACTTAGAAAATCAGCTAGATGAAATCACTAGTGGTAAAATCGAATGGATTCAAGTTTTAGATAATTTTTGGAGAGATTTCTACGAAAATGTTGGAAAAGTAAAAGAAAAAAGAACAAGAGAAGTATTAGATTTGTTAAACGAAAGTTTAGGAGCTTTAATATTTGAGAGAAATAATGATGGTAACATTGATAGAAGTTGCAAATTATATAACAAAACATGTGTTTCTGGTGAAGGAACATTAAGTTTAAAAAATAGTTTTAGAGGAGGAGCTTTTATAGGATGTTCAAATTATCCAGAATGTAAATTTACTAGACCTTTATCTAAAGCTAAAGCAGCAGCTCAATATAATTTAGCAGAGCCTAAGTTACTTGGTCAAAATGAAAAAGGTAAAGATATATATTTAAAAAATGGTAGATTTGGCCCCTACTTACAATATGAAAAAGAAAAAGATGAACTAGAAACTAAAAAGAAAAAAGGTAGAAAGAAAAAAATTGAAAATGAACACCTTAAAAATGTCTCAATCCCAAAAGGTATTGATGTTGACAGTGTTGATTTAGATAAAGCGAAATATTTATGCTCTCTTCCTAAAATATTAGGACAACATCCGGAAAATGGACATGACATAACTTTAAATTCTGGAAGGTTTGGTCCATATCTAAAATGTGAAAATAAATCCGCAAGACTTGAAAATGTTGAAGATCTTTTTTCTATTGGAATTAATCGAGCAATAACATTAATTGCTGAAGCTAAACCAGGAAGAATTTCCTCTTCACTTATTAAAGATCTTGGTGAACATCCTGAAGATAAAAAACCTGTTAGAATTATGAAAGGACAATATGGTCCTTATATTAAATATAAATCTCTAAATGCAACTATACCAGAGGAAAAAGATCCAAATGAACTTACTATGGAAGAAGCACTTATATTAATTGAGAAAAGAAAAGAATACGATAAAACTAAAAAAAAAGGTAAAAGGAAATGAGCGAAATAGAAAACAAAATTAAGAGCTTAAATATAAAATTACCTGAACCAAAAGCACCAGTTGGAGCTTATGTTGCTACTAAAATTGTTGGAAGACTATTATATATATCTGGTCAAGTATCTATTGATGAAAATGCAAATCTTATAACAGGTAAGATTGGAAAAGATTTAGATTTAGAGAAAGGTTATAAAGCCGCCGAAAGATGTGGTTTAAGTATTGTCTCACATGTTAAAAATGCTTGTGGAGGAGATTTAGATAAAGTTAAATCTTGTGTCAAGCTAACAGGTTATGTCAATTCGACAGATGATTTCAAAGATCAACCAAAAATTATAAACGGCGCTTCAGATATTATTGCTAAAATATTCGATAAAAAAGGTGAACACACGCGTGCAGCTGTGAGTGTGAACAGTTTACCATTGGGTGTTGCGGTAGAAGTTGATGCAATCTTTGAGCTTAATTAACATTTGGTCTGCCAACAGAATAGTATTTGATCTTATTTTTTTTCATTTCCTCAGCAGAATAAAGATTTCTTAGGTCGTAAACTTTAAATTTACTATTTTTAACAATCTTTTTAAAATCTATTGATTTAAATTCGTCCCATTCAGTAAGTAAAATAACTAAATCTGCCCCGTTACAATTAGATTTTATATTATTTTTGTAATTGCAGTTTTTGATTTTTCTAAACTCTTTTTTTTCTCCAGATGGATCGTAATAATTAACTTTTGCTCCTTTTTTGCATAGATATGGTATCATTTTTAGGCTGGTCGAATCTCTCATATCATCAGTGTTTGGTTTAAATGTAACACCTAAAAAAGAAATCTTTTTATTTCTTAAATTTGAACCCAAAATTTTATGAACTCTTTTTGTGAGTAAATTTACTCTTGCTTGATTAGATTTAATCACTGATTTTACAACTGATAAATTAATCTTATATTTCTCTGCAGCAGATACGAGACCTTTAGTATCTTTTGGAAAGCATGAACCGCCATAGGCTGGGCCAGCACGTAAAAACCTGCCACCTATTCTACTATCAGATCCAATTCCTAATGAAATATCCTCTATATTAACATTAGATTTTTCACATAAGTTTGCGAGTTCATTAATAAAAGTAATTTTGGTTGCAAGAAAAGCATTTGATGCATACTTTATTAATTCTGCTCCTCTTCTTGAAGTAGCAAAAAATTTTGCGCCTTTGTTAGTTAATGGTGCATAGAGTTTTCTCATAATATTGAAAGTTTTTTTTTCGTTAGATCCTATTACAATTCTATCAGGATATCTAAAATCGCGTATTGCTTCACCCTCTCTTAAAAATTCAGGATTAGAGATTACTGTAAAAAGCTTTCTCTTTTTTTTTACAATTTTTTCAATCTCATCGCCTGTTCCTACTGGCACAGTAGACTTTGTTACAATAATTTTTTTTCTCTTTGAATATTTTAATATTTCTTTCGTACATTTATTAACAAAAGATAAATCAACTTTATTTGACCCTTTTCTAGAGGGCGTTCCTACACATATAAAAATTATATCTGATGTGTTTATAGCTCTATCAATATTTGTGGTGAATGAGAGACGTTTAGCTGTAAAATTTTTTTTTATTAATTCATCTAACCCTGGTTCATAGATTGGGGAAATTCCAAAGTTGAGTTTATCTATTTTGTTTTTATCTTTATCAACGCAAACAACCTGGTTACCTATGTCAGCAAAACAGACCCCGCTAACTAATCCAACATAACCAGTTCCTATCATGCATAGTTTCATTTATTTTCCTTTAGATATTTGAATTCCTGAATTAATATATCCACTTAAAGTTCCACAATCTAAATATTTGCCTGTAAAAATATTTCCGTAAAATTGATAATCTTTTTTAATTAAACTTTTAATTGCGTCAGTAATATGTATCTCTCCACCTTGACCGGGCTTCAATTTTTTAATTTCACTAAAAATTTTTGTTGGCAATATATATCTTCCAATAATTGCGTAATTTGATGGCGCTTTTTTGATGCTAGGCTTCTCTACAACATCTTTAATTAGAAAATGTCTTTTTTTTTTATTTTTAATTGATAAAATTCCCCATCTTGAAACTGTTTTTCTTTCTACTTTTTTTGTGGCAATGATGGATCCATTAGTTTTTTCATGTAATCGTATCATTTCTTTAGAACAATTTTTTCTTATTATTAAGTCATCAGGTAAAAGCATTAGAAAATATTTACTTTTTATAAATTTTTTACATTTTAAAACTGCGTCTCCTGTTCCTTTAGGTCTATTTTGATAAACAAATTTGATCATTTTTTTATATTTCTTAATTTTTTTATACTCTTGAATTAGTCTTTTATCTTTTTTTTTCTTAATGATTTTTTTATAAAAATTATCATTAAAAAAATATTTTTTAATTGATAATTTTTTTTTAGAAATAATAAATATAAATTCTTTAATCCCAGCCTCTAAACACTCTTCTAAAATATATTCTAAATTAGGTTTTCCGTTGATTGGTAATAGTTCTTTTGGCATCACGCTTGCTAAAGGAAGCATCCGTGTGCCTAATCCAGCTAATGGAATAATTGCTTGTTTTATCATATGATTCTTATATTAGTTATTATCACTGCTGAAGAGAAATGAAAATATTTAAAGATAAGATAAGTCTACAAAAAGAAATTCTTAATAAACCTATATCATTTATTCCTACAATGGGTGGTTTACACAAAGGGCATATATCCTTAATAAAAAAATCAAAAAAATATAAAAAAAAAACTTTAGTTTCGATTTTTGTAAATCCAAAACAATTTAACCAAAAAAGCGATTATAGAGATTACCCAAGAAATAAATTTAAGGATGTAAGTATATTAAGAAATCTAAATGTAAATTATCTTTATTTACCTTCAATAAAAGACATTTATGGTTTTAAGCCTAAAAATAAAATTTACTTACACAAATTTTCAAGAGAACTGTGTGGTAAATTTAGAAAAGGACATTTTGAAGGAGTAGTTAATGTTATGAATAGACTAATAGAAATAATAAAACCACAAAAAATATTTATGGGTAAAAAAGATTATCAGCAATTATTTCTAATCAAAAAATTTATTGCAAAGTATAAAATTAATTCAAAAATAATTGAATGTAATACATTAAGACAGACTAACGGTGTTGCTTTTTCTTCTAGAAATTCAATGCTCAAATCAAATGACCTCAAAATCGCTTCAAAAATCTATCATTTTATAAATAAAATTAAAAAAAAATTTGGTGTTTATAGCTTAAATTTTCTTAAAAAGAAAATAATAGAATTAGGAGCAAGTAAAGTTGATTATATAGAAAACTACAATATTAAAAAAAATTTTATAAAATCAAAAAAATATAATAAAAACTGTAAAATTTTTATCGCATATTATATTAAGAATGTAAGATTAATTGATAATATTTAATTTAAAAAATAAAACGATCCAAGGCCTAAGAAAGATAAAAAACCAATTACATCAGTAATTGTAGTAACAAAGACACTGGAAGCTAGAGCTGGATCAATATTAAATTTTTTTAATGAGACAGGAACTAAAATTCCAAATAACCCTGCTACTATCATATTTAAAATCATTGAAATTCCAATTAATAGTGAAAGATTAATTTCCTTAAACCAGAATTGCACTATCACTGCTGTAATAATTGCAAAAATAATTCCATTTAAAATACCTATTAAAAATTCTTTACCAACAACTCGATTAAAATTGCTTTTTGATAATTCTTTAGTTGCAATAGCTCTAATTGTTACAGCTAATGTTTGCATTCCTGCATTACCGCCCATTGAAGCAACAATTGGCATTAAGAAAGCAAGAGCCACCATTTGTTCTATAGAAGCTCCAAAAAAACTTATAACCCAAGTAGCTAGTAAAGCAGTGAATAAATTTAATAATAACCAATTAAATCTTCTTTTTGTTTTTAACATTACACTATCAGTTATTTCCTCATCTCCAACACCAGCCAAACGCAAGGCATCCTCTTCAGCTTCCTCTTGTACGACTGTAACTACATCATCGGCAGTTATCATACCAACTAATTTATTTTCTTTGTTTACCACACCAGCTGATACTAAGTTATAGTTTTCAAACGTGAGACCAACTTCTTCTTTATCCATATTCACCGAAATTAATACAGGCATCTCAGTCATTATTGAATTCATAGTTAAGTCTCTAGCAGTTCTTAAAACTCTCGAAGATGGAACTGTTCCAATAGGTTTAAAATCATTATCTACAATAAATATTTCTAAAAATTCTTCTGGAAGATCTTTTTCTTCTCTTAAATAATCTATGGTCTGTCCTACAGTCCAATTATTAGGTACTGCAGTAAATTCTCTTTGCATTATTCTTGCCGCAGAGTCCTCGGGGTAGCTTAGACCTTCTTGTAATAGAAACTTATCTTTTGGCGGAAGTTTTTCTAAAACTTTTTCTTTAATTTCTTTGGATAAATTTTCGAGAATTTTTATTGCATTATCAGACTCCAAACGTCTAATTATTTTTATAAGTGACTCTATAGATAGTAATTGCAAAACCTCGCTTTGAATTGACTCGTTTAATTCAATGAATATTTCTGGATCTATATTAAAGGACTCTATTTCAATAAGTTTAGTTCTAGTTATAGGACTAAGATTCTCAATTAGATTTGCCACATCAGCCTCATGTAGGTCTTTTAATGTTTGATTAATAAATGCAACATTTCCCTCTTCTATATTTTGAGTAAAAGTATCAATAAACTCTTTATTAAAATCTAAGTTGACTTTTTTTGTTTCTGCTGATTTTGGTAAAGCCATAACTACCTCTAAAAGTTTTTTTGAGACTATTAGTCTATAAAATGATAAAATTCAATTTAAATGAGTATAGAAATTAAAATCAGTAAAAAACGTATATCCTATAAAAAGGCAATGCTTTTTCTTAATAAAAGAGTAGATGAAGTAAAAAATGGTAAAAAAAGAGAATTATTATGGATCTTGGAACATCCAACAACATATACAGCTGGCGTAAGTTTTAACGAAAAAGAAATATTAGATAAAAAAATAGAGGTAGTTCAATCTAATAGAGGTGGTAAAATTACGCTTCATAATCCAGGCCAAAAAATTATTTACTTTGTAATTAATCTTAATAATAGAAAAAAAGATATAAGAAAATTTATTAATGTGATTGAAAAAAGCATTATACAATTTTTAGAGACTTATAAAATTATAGCAAAAAAAGATAAAAAAAATATTGGTATTTGGGTTCATCAGAAAAAAATTGCAGCTATTGGTATAAGGGTGTCAAGATGGGTGGCTTATCATGGATGTTCAATTAATGTTTCCAATAATTTAAATCAATATTTAAAAATTATACCTTGCGGATTAGATAACAGGAAAGTTACTTCTATATTAAAAGAAAAAAAAATTAAACCTAAAAATTATGAAAATGAATTAGCTGAAATATTCATCAAAAATATTTATCAAATTTAAACATTTTTCTTTAGGAAATTTTCAAATACATTATCATAATTTGCTTTAAAGTTATATTGGACATTATTTATCATAAATTTAATTTTATGTGCGTGTAACAAAAGGTCTTTGATTTTTATTCTTTTAAAATTATTCAAAAAATATTTATCATCTCCAACTATGGGGTTTCCAATATTTAATAATTGTTTTCTTAATTGATGTTTTCTCCCAGTAATTGGATTTAACTCTAATAAAGAATAACTCTCATTTGACCTTAAAATCTTAAAATTTGTTATAGCTTTTTGAGTAATTTTTTTTTTATTTTCATAAAAAATTAAATCATCTTTCATTGTCCTTAATGATTTATTAACTTTCCCGTAAACAATCGCTAAATAGGTTTTGTGAATTTTTCTTATTCTAAATAAAGAGGTAAATAATTGAGCATATTTTCTATTTTTGGCTATTATTAGTATACCAGATGTTTCTTTATCAATTCTGTGGACTATATAAGGATTACTACCTTGAAAATAAATTGTGTCTTTTAAAATATCCACTATATTTCTAAATGACTTAGTCCCAGATTGGACTGGAATACCAGCTGGTTTGTTTATTATTACAAAATTTTCGTTATTCTCAATTATATAATCACTATATTTTCCCAGCTCTTTCCTATTAGGTTTGTATTTAATTTTTGTATCTTTTTTGGAAGGCTTAATTTTAGATATTTCAGATATTTGAATAATGTCACCTTCCTGAACCCTATAGGAAGACTTGGTTCTTTTATTGTTAACTTTAACTTTATTTTTTCGAATAATTTTTTCTATAAGGGAATGCGGAACATCAATTACATTTTTTTTAAACCATTTGTCAAAACGAGAGTCGTGATAGTCATTATTGACAGTAAAAAGTTTAGGCATTGAAAACTTTAATTATTTTTTAGCTACTTTAGACTCAGCCTTAGCCTCTTGAGTTTTTTCTTTAGTTTCAACTTTTTTTGGTTTGTCTACTTTTTTTGCCTCAATATTTCTGTCAACTAATTCTATTACTGCCATTGGTGCATCATCGCCTGTTCTAAAACCTGCTTTAAGGACTCTTGAATAGCCACCTTTTCTAGCGCTATATCTTTTGGAGAGTTCATCGAAAACTTTTGTTACTGATTTTTTATCCTGTAATTTTGAAAAAAGTCTCTTCTTGTTACTGAGAATATTTTTTTTTCCTATAGTTATCACTTTATCTATTTGAGGTTTCAACTCTTTTGCTTTAGGTAGGGTTGTTATAATTTGTTCATATTTTATTAATGAATTAAGCATATTTTTAAATAAAGCTTTTCTATGCTCGCTATTCTTATTGAGTTTTCTGTATCCTAAACCGTGTCTCATTAATAATTATTTTCCTCTAATTTCTTAGATAATTCTGCAATATTATCGGGTGGCCAATTAGGAATTTCCATACCTAAGTATAACGACATAGTATTTAAAACTTCTTTAATTTCATTTAAAGATTTTCTTCCAAAATTTGGAGTCCTTAGCATCTCTGGTTCGGTTTTTTGAACTAAATCACCAATATAAATAATATTGTCATTTTTTAAACAATTCATAGATCTTACTGATAGCTCTAACTCTTCAACTCTTTTTAATAAATTTCTATTAAACTCAGGTTCTGAAGATTTAACTTCTTTAACAATTTCTTGAGGGTCTTCAAAATTTACAAACATCGCCAACTGATCTTGAAAAATTCTAGCTGAGTATGCTATCGCATCTTCTGCATCAACTGTTCCATTAGTTTCAACTGTCATTATTAATTTATCGTAATCTAATGCACTTCCTGCACGAGTATTTTCAACTGAAAATGCAACTTTTTTTACAGGGCTAAAGAGCGAGTCTATTGATATCAAACCTAGTGGACTATCTTCTGATTTGTTTTTTTTTGCTTGTACATACCCTTTACCAGTACTTACCATAAGTTCCATATGAAAATGAGTTTTTTCGTCTAAGTTACAAATCGTTTGTTCAGGGTTTAAAATTTCAACATCAGGCACTAAAGTAATATCTTTAGCTTTGACCTCTTTGGGACCTTTTATATCTAAAATAATTTTTTTTGAACTAGAAGAAGAAGATTTTATAGCTAAATTTTTAACATTTAAAACAATGTCAGTTACATCTTCTCTTACTCCTTTAATGGAAGAAAATTCGTGTAGAACTCCATCAATTTGTATTGCAGTAACTGCTGCGCCTTGAATAGATGATAATAGTATCCTACGTAAAGAATTTCCAATAGTTTGGCCAAAACCTTTTTCTAAAGGTTCAGCTACAACTTTGGCAATAGTTTTATCTTCATTGCTACTTATATCTAATTTATTTGGCTTAATTAAAGCCTTCCAATTTTTATCAATTATATTTGATGTGGTTTGCATTTATACTCTCCTTCTTTTTGGTGGTCTTGCTCCGTTGTGAGGCATAGGTGTGGTATCCTTTATTGAAAGAATTTTAAAACCTCTAGATTGTAAAGATCGTAAAGCTGTTTCTCTTCCTGAACCTGGACCTTTTACTTGAACGGTTAATGTTCTTAGTCCTTGTTCATATGCTTTAGCACCAGCATCATCTGCTGCAACTTGGGCTGCATAAGGAGTAGACTTTCTAGAACCTTTAAATCCTTTTGCTCCAGCAGAGGACCATGATACTACGTTTCCACTCTCATCAGCTATTGAGATTATTGTATTATTAAAAGTTGAATAAACATATGCTATTCCGGAAGTTATATTTTTTTTAATTTTCTTTTTTTTTTTAAAAGTACTTACTTTTTTTGCTTCAACTTTTTTTTCAACTTTTTTTTCTATTTTTTCTTTGACCTTGTTCATTTAAATATTATTTCTTTAACGGTGTTAATTTTTTACCTGCTATTGCTATTGCTTTCCCTTTTCTTGTTCTCGCATTACATTGGGTCCTCTGACCTCTTACAGGAAGCTTTTTCTTATGCCTTGTACCTCGATAACATGCTAAGTCTACTAATCTCTTAATATTAATCGAAACCTCTCGTCTTAAGTCACCTTCAACTTTATGATTCGCATCAATGAATTCTCTTATTTTTAAAACTTGTTCTTCAGATAATTCGTTAACTCTTTTTGTGACTGGGATATTAAGTTTTTCACAAATTCTTTTTGATGAATGTAATCCTATCCCATGGATATATGTTAATGCTACACTAACAACTTTATTTTGTGGAATATTTATTCCTGCTATTCGAGCCATAAAATATATGAGTTAAAATCTAATTCAGCGTATTTATATTGAGTAATCATTTAAAGTCAACCCTTGATAGACTCAATTAAAGCGCTAATTTCATTGTTAATTTCAATTATAGACGACTCACCATTAACGACTTTCAGTAAATTTGATTGTTTATAAAAATCAATTACTGGTTTTATATTTTTTTCGTAAGTTTCATATCTTTTAATTGCTATTTCTTCACTGTCATCATCTCTTTTTTCAATAGTGCTTCTTTCTTTAATTCTTTTTATTATCGTATCAAGACTTACAGTTAATCTTAAAGCAATTTGAATTTTTTGATTATATTTAATCAATGAATCGTTTAGAGTTTGTGCTTGGATTAAATTCCTTGGATAGCCATCAAAAATTATTTTATTTTGATAAGTTTTATCAGATAAATATTTTTCAATTAGATTACTCACTAATTCATTAGAAACTAAATTTCCTGAGTTTATTGTTGATGTAATTTTTTTTCCTAAGATTGTATTATTTTTAATTTCATTTCTTAATAATTCCCCAGTAGAAAGCTGATACAATTTAAATTTTTTAGCGATATAACCTGATTGAGTGCCTTTGCCTGCTCCTGGTGGACCAAAAATAACTAAATTCATTAAATAAATTATTTACCAAATTTTGTTTTTCTAATGAGTGACTCGTATTGAGAACTCATTAATCTTGTCTGTACTTGGGTAACGGTGTCCATTGCTACTACAACAACAATTAATATTGAAGTTCCACCTAAATAAAATGGTATTGGATATTTAGCAATTAAAAATTCTGGCATTAAGCAAACAAATGTTAAATACATAGAACCGACTGTAGTCAATCGTATTAAAATAGTCTCAATATATTCTGCTGTTCTTTCACCAGGTCTTATTCCAGGTATATAACCTCCGTACTTTCTTAAATTTTCAGCTGTCTCTTTAGGATTAAATACAATTGAAGTATAAAAAAAAGAGAAAAATATTATCCCAGAAGCGTATAGTAACATATATAGAGGTTGTCCCTGAGTGAACATTGAAGAAATTTTTAAAAAAGTATCAGATTCAGCCATTCCAAAATTAGAAACAGTTATAGGTAATAATAGTAAAGCGGATGCAAATATTGCTGGAATTACTCCTGCTGTATTTATTTTTAAAGGTAAATGGGATGACTCTCCGCCGTACATTTTATTTCCAACTTGTCTTTTTGGATAGTTTATTAATATTTTTCTCATTGCTCTCTCAAAAAAAACAATAAATAAAACTGTAAGTATTACTAAAATAAAAATTCCAACAATCATTAAGGCAGAGAGAGCTCCTGTTCTACCAAGTTCGAAGGTTGAGGCTAAGGCTCTAGGAATTTCGGCAACGATACCTGAAAAAATGATTAAAGATATACCATTACCAACACCTCTTAAGGTTATTTGTTCGCCAAGCCACATTAAAAATGTTGTACCGGCAACTAAAGAAATCGTAGTAATTAATCTAAAGGATAAACCTGGTTCAATTACCAGATTTCCTGCATTCTCTAAACCAACTGAAACACCGTAACCTTGCAAAATTGCAATTAAAACTGTTCCATATCTTGTAATTTGAGTAATTTTCTTTCTACCAATTTCGCCTTGTTCTTTTAAATTTTTAAAATAATCTGAAACACCGGTTAAAAGTTGAACAATAATTGATGAAGATATGTATGGCATTATACCCAAGGCGAAAATAGCCATTCTTGTGACAGCTCCACCTGAAAACATGTTAAACATTCCAAGCAATCCTTTTTGGCTAGATGCCATTATTTCTTTTAATGCACTAGGGTCTATACCAGCTAATGGAACATACGTTCCTAATCGATAAATTATCAATATTAAAATTGTAAATAGAATTCTGTTTTTTAAATCCTTTGCTTGGCTAAATGCTCCAGCTGTATTTAAGGTTTCGCTAGACATATCAAATTATTTTTTTATTAAGTTCAATTTTCCACCTGCTTTCTGAATCTTTTCTGAAGCTTGTTTAGATGCGAAATGAGCACTTATATCAATGTTAGTTTTTAATTCACCTGAACCTAAAATTTTTAATTTTGAATATTTTTTATTTATCAAATTTTTATCTTTTAATATCTTAATATCGAGCGAATTCTTTAAATCATTTGCTTTTTTATCAAACATGTTTTGTATTTTTGAAAGATTTAAAGTTGCTATTTGATGCTTATTAAATTGTTTAAATCCTCTTTTTGGAAGTCTTCTGTATAAAGGCATTTGGCCTCCCTCAAAACTCTTGATTGATACTCCAGATCTAGATTTTTGACCTTTGTGACCTCTTGAAGAGGTTTTGCCCTTACCTGAACCAATACCTCTTCCAACCCTTATTTTTTTCTTATTAGTTTTTAGCAATTTATTTAAACTCATCATTTAGCCTCTCTTTTTTCAACTATATCAGATATTTTTTTTCCTCTAATTGCTGACAATATTTTGGGTGAGCTTTGAGATTTTAAACCATTTACACATGCTTTCAATACATTGTGGGGATTAGCTGAACCTAAAGATTTTGCAACAACATCTTGAATTCCTAAAACTTCACAAACAGATCTAATTGCTCCTCCTGCAATTATACCTGTACCAGCTGGTGCTGCTCTTAAAAAAACTTTTCCCGAACCATTTTTACCAGTCACATCATGATGCAGAGTTCTACCTTCTTTTAAAGGAATTTTTATTAGGCTTCTCTTAGCTACTTCAGTCGCTTTTTTAATTGCATCTGGAACTTGTTTTGATTTTCCTTGACCAATACCTATCGAACCTTTTTGATTTCCTACTACTACTAAAGCTGCAAAACCAAATCTTCTTCCTCCTTTAACTACTTTCGTAATTCTATTTATTGCAACTAATTTTTCCTTTATATCACTTTCTAATTTTTTATTCTCCGTCATTAAAATTTCAATCCATTTTTTCTTAGTGTTTCAGCAAATATCTTTATTCTTCCATGGTATTTATAACTCCCTCTATCAAAAAAAACTTTGCTAATATTTTTTTCCTTTGCTCTTTTTGCCAATATTTCACCAGTTAAAGTAGATTTCTCCATTTTTTTTATTTTCTTTTTTCTAATCTCTGCTTCATTAGAAGAAACAGATACTAATGTTTTTCTTTGAAAATCGTCTATAATTTGAGCTGACAGATTATTCAAAGATTTATTTATTGAAATTCTTAATCTGTCTGAATTTACTTTTGAAAGTTTCTTTCTATTTCTCAATTTTCTTTTTAATTTGTTTTTAATTTTTTTCATATCTATTTTTTCTTGCCTTCTTTTCTTAAAACAAATTGACCTCTTTCTTTTATTCCTTTAGCTTTATAAGGTTCTACTGGTTTTAAACTCTTTATATCTGCTGTCACTTTAGAGACTAATTCTTTATCAACTCCAGATATTTTGATTACAGTTTGCTTTTCAACAGTAATTTTTAATTCTTTTGGAATATGAAAATTTATGTCATGACTAAACCCTATTTGTAAATTCAATTTATCGCCTTTAATATTTGCTCTAAAACCTACGCCATTCAATTCTAGTATTTTTTCATGACCTTTTGTAACTCCAGTGACTGCATTATTAATTAAGCTTCTATAAGTGCCCCACATTATTGAAGTCTTTTTGTCTACATTTTTTTCTAGAGGTTTAATTTGCAACTCACTTTCTTTTAGTTGAGATGAAAAAATTTTATCATTAATTGACAGTTTCTTTGTACCTTTAGGACCAGTAATAGTGAGGTTTGACCCTTCAATTTTAACGGTTGAGTCTTTTGGTATAATTATATTTTTTTTTCCAATTTTAGACATTAAAATACCCTACAAATTACTTCGCCACCAACATTATTTTTTCTTGCATCTGTATCACTCATTACACCTTTAGGCGTTGAGAGGATTGCTAGACCAAGACCGTTCATTACTTTTGGTATACTCGTTGCTCTAGAGTAAACTCTTCTGCCAGGTTTTGAAATTCTCTTAATTTCTTTTATTACAGGATCACCCTCATAATATTTTAATGATATTTTGAGACTAGTTTTATTATTTTCTGTTTTTTCAATGAAGTAGTCTTTAATGTAACCTTCTTTTTTTAATATTTCTAAAATATTCTTTCTAAAATTTGAAGAGGGAATGGCTACAGAGTTTAATGATCTCATCTGTCCATTTCTTATTCTTGAAAACATATCGCCTATCGGATCAGTAAATGTCATATATCTCCTACCAACTTGATTTTGTTATTCCGGGAATTTTGCCTGAAGATGCCATATCTCTTAGCGCAATCCTAGATAATTTTAATTTTCTATAAACTCCATGAGGTCTTCCTGAAACTTCACATCTATTTCTTACTCTAATCGCTGCAGAATTTTTAGGTAATTTATTTAATTTAAGCTGGGCTTCAAATCTTTCAGATAATTCTAGTTTTTTATTATTTATTATTTTTTTTAAAGCTGCTCTTTTTTTTGCATATCGTTTTACTAATTTCATTCTTCTTATATTTTTTTCAATTGCACTTTTTTTAGCCATTTTTACCTCAGTTTTTTTTATTATTTAATGGAAAGTTAAACTCTCTCAAAAGTTCAATTGTTCCATTTTTGCTTTTACTTTTAGTCACTATTGTCACATCTAATCCTCTAATTTTATCTACTTTATCAAAGTTCACCTCTGGAAATACTATATGCTCTTTAATTCCGAAAGAATAATTGTATGAACTGTCTACACCTTTTAATGATAAACCTCTAAAATCTTTTATTCTTGGCAAAGCTATATTCACCAATCGATCGATAAATTCATACATTTTATCTGACCTTAAAGTAACTTTTGCTCCAGCGTTAGAACCTTTTCTTGTTTTAAAATTAGAGATGGATTTTTTAAACTTTGTAATAATCGGCCTCTGCCCAGCTATTAAAGCCAAATCATCTACACAAGCTTTAAGCTTTTTACCATCTGAAGCATCTTCACCTAATCCCATGTTTAAAATTATTTTTTCTATTCTTGGAACCTGATGTTTATTCTTGACAGATAGTTTACTCATAAGTTTGTTTATTATCTCTTTATCGTAAGCTATTTTCAATCTTGGTGTCATTTTTTACCTACTTTTTTTTTATCGTTTGTTTTTATATCTATATTTTTTACATTTGATTGATGAATAAAGCTTTCCTTTGAAATTATTCCGCCTTTATTTTCTTTTGTAGGTTTAAGATGTCGTTTTATCATACCAATTGATTTAATTTTAATTTTATTAAGTTTTCTATTAATCTCTAAAATTTCTCCTGTTTTACCTTTGTCTTTTCCTGAAATAACTTTCACTTGTACCCCTTTCTTTAAAAGCATTATAGTACCTCCGGTGCTAATGAAATTATTTTAGTATGGCCTCTAGTACGAAGTTCTCTTGTAACAGGCCCAAAAATTCTTGTTCCTATCGGTTCTCCTTTATCGTCAGTTAAAACTACTGCATTTGTGTCAAACTGAACTTTAGAACCGTCATCTCTGTATATTTCTTTTCTAGTTCTTACAACTACTGCTTTGTGAACTGCTCCTTTTTTTACTTTTCCTTTTGGTATTGCATCTTTAACACTTATAACAATTATATCACCTACTGATGCATATCTTCTTTTAGAGCCTCCAAGAACCTTTATACACTCTACTCTTTTAGCTCCTGTGTTATCTGCAACTGCTAATTCTGTTTGTATTTGTATCATTATTCTAATACCTGCCATGTCTTTTTTTTGGAAATCGGTTTGCATTCAATTATTGAAACTTTTTCTCCTTCTTTAAATTTATTTTTTTCGTCATGCGCGTGATATTTTTTTGATCTTTTTATAACTTTTTCATAAAAAGGATGTTTAAATTTCCTTGTTACTTCAACAACAATAGTTTTGTCGTTTTTTGCACTCTTAACTACTCCTTTTAAAATTTTTTTTGTCATTTCGTATTTTTGATTGTTGTATATAGTCTAGCTATGCTTTTTTTAATTTGTCCATACTGTGCTGAATTATTAACCTGATTGTTAATTTTCTTGAATCGAATATTAAATAAATCTTTTTTTAAAGATATTATCTTTTTTTCAGCTTGGTCTTTAGTTAATCTTTTATCTTCTTTTTTCTTGGCCATAATCTATCTTTTAATAAATTTAGTTTTAATTGGTAATTTAGCCGAAGCTTTATATAAGGCCTCTCGAGCTGTTTCCTCAGTAACTCCATCTATTTCAAAAATTATTCTTCCAGGTTTAACTCTACAAGCATAGTATTCAGGGGATCCCTTGCCTTTCCCCATTCTCACTTCTGTCGGCTTTTTTGAAACAGGAATATTTGGAAAAATTCTTGTCCACACTTTACCGGTTCTTTTCATATATCTTGTTAAAGCAACTCTTGCTGCCTCAATTTGTTTTCCAATTATTCTATCAGGTTGAATAGCTTTAAGACCAAATTGTCCGTAATTAAGCTTCACAGCCCTAGAGGCGTTTCCATGAATTCTTCCTTTAAACGCTTTTCTATATTTAGTTCTGACTGGCTGTAGCATTTTTTACCCTTTCTTTTTTTTCTTTTTCAACATCTTTTGCCATTAACTCACCTTTATATATCCAGACTTTAACACCTATAATTCCATATGTGGTCAAAGCTTCTGCAAAACCATAATCAATATCAGCTCTTAATGTATGAGAAGGTATACTCCCATCTCTTAACCATTCAGTTCTAGCGATCTCGTTTCCAGCCAATCTACCACTAAGCATAACTTTTATTCCTTTAGCACTTAGTCTCATAGCTGATTGCATAGCTCTTTTCATTGCTCTTCTGTAAGCAACTCGCTTAACTAATTGTTGAGCTATATTTTCGGCAACTAAATTTGAATTCAGTTCAGGTTTTTTTATTTCTTTTATATTCACATTCACATCACTGTCAGTAATTTTCATTATATTTTTTTTAATTTTTTCAATATCTGCGCCTTTCTTACCAATTACAAAACCCGGTCTTGATGTATGAATGGAAACCGTACATTTTTTTGAGGATCTTTCTATAATAATTTCAGAAACACCAGAGTTAGTTATATTTTTTTTGATATAATTTCTGATTTTATGATCTTCAATCAAAAATTTTCCAAAGTCTTTCTTTTTAGCAAACCAAGTGGAATCCCATCCACGGTTAATACCAAGTCTCAAACCAATCGGATTTATTTTTTGTCCCATTATTTACTCACCTTTTTTTCCTTTTTTTCCTCCAAAACAATTGTGATCCTACTAAATGGTTTTTTAATAGGACTTGCTCTACCTTTTGCTCTTGGTCTGTATCTTTTCATAACTAAAGATTTTCCAACATATGCCTCTTTTACAAATAAATTATCTATATCATATTGATAGTTATTTTCTGCATTGGAGATAGCTGATTTGACTGTTTTGCTTACATCTTTAGCTATTCTTTTTCTCGTAAATTCAAGATCCTTGAGTGCAACATCAGCTTTTTTTCCTTTAATTAAATTACAAACCAAAGATAATTTTCTTGGGCTTGTTCTAACATTTTTATTTACTGCTTTTACTAATGTGTTTTCTTTATTCATTATTTTTTATCTCCAGTAGCTGGTTTATCTGTTGGCGCAGCCGCAGCAGCTTTCTTATCAGCAGGTGTATGCCCTTTAAACGTTCTTGTGGGGGCAAATTCACCTAATTTATGGCCAACCATTTCTTCCGAAATAGTGATTGGTATAAAAGATTTTCCATTATGTATCATAAAACTATGTCCAACAAAGTCTGGTATTATTGTAGAATTTCTTGACCAAGTTTTAATTGGTTTTTTATTAGGTTGAGCTTTTAATTTATCAATTTTTTTTAACAAACTAGGGTGCACAAATGGTCCTTTCCAAACTGATCTTGTCATTATCTATTTCTCTTCTTTCTTCTTGTAATAATTAATTTATCGCTTCTCTTAGGCCTTCTTGTTTTCAAACCTTTTGCTGACTGACCCCAAGGAGAAACAGGACTTCTTCCACCTGAAGTTTTTCCCTCTCCACCTCCATGTGGATGATCAACTGGATTCATAGCAACACCTCTAGTTTGTGGTCTTTTGCCTCGCCATCTACTCCTTCCAGCTTTTCCAATTTTTATATTTTTTTGATCTGGGTTTGATACAGTTCCAATTGTAGCTATGCAAGAACTACTTACTTTTCTCATTTCTCCAGATGAAAGTTTAAGAATTGCATAATCCCCATCATATCCTGACAGTGTAACTGATGATCCTGCAGATCTTGCTAATTTTGCTCCATTACCAGGAATTAATTCTACATTATGTAGCGAGGTACCCGGAGGAATATCTTTTAGTTCTAACGAATTACCGATTTTAATTTCAACATTTTTACCTGACTCTATTGTATCCCCTTTTTTTAAACCTTTAGGGCAAATAATGTATGATTTTTCATTATCTTTATAAGTAATTAATGCAATATAAGCGGTTCTGTTAGGGTCGTATTCAATTCTATCAACGGTGGCTTTAATGTTTTTTTTCTTTCTGTAAAAATCGATAATTCTATACTTATGTTTTGATCCACCGCCTATATGTCTTGAGGTAATTCTACCATTATTATTTCTACCACCCGTAAAGTTTTGTCCTTTTGTTAATGGCTTATATGGTGTTCCTTTCCATAAAACACTTTTGTCTATAACAACAGTTCCTCTTGTCGATTTTGTATAAGGTTTAAAAGTTTTTAATGCCATAAATTAAACTCCCGTAGTAAGATCAATACTTTGACCTTTTTTTAAAGTAATAATTGCTTTTTTATATCCACTTTTATGCGATTTTCTTCCCTGTTTTATTTTTAATTTTGGTTTTTGATTGATTATATTTATTTTAATAACATTAACTTTAAAAAGTTTCTCTATATTTTTTTTAATAGTTTTTTTATTCGCACCATTATGAACTTTAAAAACAGTTTTGTTTTGTTCAGATAAAATAGTTGCTTTTTCAGTAATAATTGGATTTCTTATTGAGTCTACATAATTAATTTTTTTCATTTAAAATCCTATTTTGAATTTTTTTTGCTGAAGAAGATGTAATTAATATATTTTTATATTTAAATAAATCATATACATTTGTTCCTTCATCTTTGATAATTTTTAAATTTTTAATATTTCTAGCTGATTTATGAATATTTTTTAAAGAGTCATTATCGGAAATTATTAATACGTTGTTTATTTTATTTTTTTCTAAAAAACTGTTAAATTCTTTGGTTTTCTTAATTTCTTTCTTAACGTCTGCTAAGATATGTAAACTTTTGTCATAATTTTTTTTTGAAAGAGTTTGTGCTAGCGCAAGTTTTCTGACTTTTTTATTTATTTTCTTAATTTTATAATTATCTCCTTTTGGACCATGAGCTATACCTCCACCAACAAATATTGGTGCCTTTTTACTGGCATGTCTAGCTCCACCACTGCCTTTTTGCGCAATTATTTTTTTCGTCGAACCTCTAATTTGATTTCTTTGTTTAGTTTTAGCAACTCTTGGTTTTGAATGATTAAGTTGCCAATCTATTACAAATTTAATCAATTTATGATTGACCTTTAAATTAATCAATTTATCAGAAATCTCAATTGAGCTAGATTTAGTTCCATCTATGTTCAATAAAGGTAGTTTCATTATTTTTTACCTTTCTTTGCTGCTGCAGCCTTAATTTTCGCTTCGTGTCGTTCTTTAATTGTCTTTCTTGTTATATTTTTTATAGACTCTCTAAGAAAAACAGTTGAGTTCTTAGAACCTGGAATTGATCCTCTTAGATAAATTAAATTGTTCTCTACATCAGATTTTATTATCTCTAAGTTTAGCATGGTTCTAAGTTTATCTCCCATGTGTCCAGCCATTTTTTTGCCTTTGAATACTTTTCCTGGATCTTGTCTTTGTCCAGTTGAACCATGAGATCTGTGAGAGACAGAGACACCATGTGAAGCTCTCAATCCTCCAAAATTCCATCTTTTCATCACACCTGCAAAACCTTTACCGATAGTTTTTGACCTCACATCTAAAAATTTTTTATCTTTAAAAATCTCTAATCCTAGTTCGTTGCCTTCTTTGAATTGATCTACATTATTAGTTCTAAATTCTTTTAATATTTTTTTAGGTTCAGTATTTTTTTTAGCAAAGTAACCCTTCATTTGTTTATTTATTTTTGAGTTTTTTTGTTTAAAAAAACCAACTTTTACTGCGTTGTATCCTCTTTTATCTTTAGTAATAATGTCCAAAACTCTACCTTTCTCTACTTTGATTACAGTCACAGGAACAGATTGTCCTGAGTCCATAAACTCCCTTGTCATTCCTATTTTTGTTCCAATTAATCCTATGCTCATAAATTTATATTTTTATTTCTATATCTACTCCCGAGGCTAAATCTAGCTTCATTAATGCCTCAACTGTTTGTGGAGTTGGTTCTATTATATCTATTAATCTTTTGTGAGTTCTTGACTCAAATTGCTCTCTACTCTTTTTGTCAATATGAGGAGATCTAAGAACTGTATATCTCTCAATTCTTGTTGGTAAAGGAATAGGACCTTTAACTTGTGCCCCGGTTCTTTTAGCTGTGTTCACAATTTCCTCAGTAGAAAGGTCTAAAATTTTATTGTCGTAAGCTTTCAAATGTATTCTAATATTTTGATTTTCCATAATTTAAGCTAGTTTTTTTGTTACTTCATCTTGAACATTTTGAGGAACTTTATCGTAATGACTAAATTGCATTGTGTATTGAGCTCTTCCTTGAGTAGATGATCTTAGATTATTTATGTACCCAAACATATTTGCTAATGGAACAACAGCGTTGATAGCGGTTGCATTTCCTCTAGGCTCAGTCGAACCAACTTGACCTCTTCTGCTATTTAAATCTCCGATTACATCTCCCATAAACTCTTCAGGTGTAACAACTTCCACCTTCATCATAGGTTCTAATAATTTTAACGTAGCCTTTTGACAAGCCTCTCTGAAACATGATCTGCTAGCAATTTCGAAAGCTAAAACACTAGAGTCAACATCATGGTGTAAGCCATCTAAAATTTTTACTTTATAATCAATTATTGGAAAGCCAGCTAATATTCCACTATCAGAAACACTTTCTACGCCTTTTTCTACTCCTGGTATAAATTCTTTTGGTATTGAACCACCCTTAATTAGATTTTCAACTTCTCTACCTTTTCCTGCTTCTAATGGCTCAACACTGAGTTTCACTTTTGCAAACTGTCCTGCTCCTCCACTTTGTTTTTTGTGAATATATTCCATCTCGGCTGTTCCCAAAATAGTTTCTCGATAAGCTACTTGAGGGGCGCCTATATTTGCCTCAACCTTAAACTCTCTTTTCATTCTGTCGACTATTATATCCAAATGTAATTCACCCATACCTTTGATGATTGTTTGACCAGACTCCTCGTCTGATGAAACTCTAAAAGATGGATCTTCTTTAGCTAATCTTGCCAAAGCTTCGCCCATTTTTTCTTGATCACCTTTTGTTTTAGGTTCTACTGCTATCTCAATTACAGGATCAGGAAATTCCATAGGTTCCAGAAGAATAGGATTTTTTGAGTCACATAATGTATGACCAGTAATTGTATATTTCAAACCTGCTAAGGCAACAATATCGCCAGCTGATGCAGTTTTTATATCTTCCCTGCTATTTGCGTGCATCAAGAGCATCCTACCTATTCTTTCATTTTTATCTTTCGAGGAATTTAAAATTGAAGTACCAGCGTTTAAAGTTCCAGAATAAATTCTTATAAAAGTAAGAGAACCAACAAAAGGATCATTAGCAACTTTAAAAGCAAGAGCAGAAAAGTTTTCTTTTTCATTAAATTTCATTGTTACTTTTTCATCAGACCCAACTTTAGTTCCTTCAATAGACTGTAAGTCACTTGGACTAGGTAGGTAATCTATAACAGCATCTAATAAAGGTTGAACACCTTTATTTTTAAAAGCAGAACCAGTTAATATAGGAACAAAGTTAAAACCTAAAGTCCCCTTTCTAATACACTTTATAAGATCTTCTTCTGAGGGTTCTTTTCCGTCTAGATAAGACTCCATAAGTTTTTCATCCTCTTCGACTGCTGTTTCAACTAAATTTTGTCTATATTGTTTTGCTTTTTCTTTTAAATCTTCTGGGATATCTACGTAATCAAACTTTGCTCCTAAATCTTCGTTTTGCCAGACTACGCCTTTCATTTTAACTAGATCAACTACACCTTTTAAATCTGCTTCAGAACCAATTGGAAGTTGCAGGGGTAAAGGTTTGCAACCTAACCTTTCCTTTATCATTTCTACACATCTATAAAAGTCTGCTCCTGTTCTATCTAATTTATTTACAAAACAAATTCTCGGAACTTTATACTTGTCTGCTTGTCTCCAAACAGTTTCTGATTGTGGTTCAACGCCTGCAACTCCATCAAATACTGCAACAGCTCCATCTAAAACTTTTAAAGACCTTTCTACTTCAATGGTAAAGTCAACATGTCCAGGAGTGTCGATAATGTTAATTCGATGATCTCTCCAAAAACAAGTTGTTGCTGCAGAGGTAATTGTTATACCTCTTTCTTGTTCTTGTTCCATCCAATCCATCGTAGCGGCGCCATCGTGTACTTCACCTATCTTATGGCTTTTCCCTGTATAATATAAAACTCTTTCAGTTGTAGTTGTCTTCCCAGCATCAATGTGGGCCATTATACCTATGTTTCTATATTTATCTAAAGTGTATTTGCTCATATTTTTACCATCTAAAGTGAGCAAAAGCTTTATTTGCCTCTGCCATTTTGTGAGTGTCTTCTCTTTTTTTAATTGCCGAACCTTTATTTTGTGAAGCATCCATTATTTCAGCATAAAGTTTTTCGGCCATTGTTTTATTTTTTCTTCTTCTAGTAGCATCCATTATCCATCGCAGTGCAAGAGCTTGTGCTCTTTTAGACTTCACTTCGACAGGAACTTGATAAGTAGCTCCACCTACTCTTCGAGATCTACACTCTAAATTTGGTTTAACATTACTTATTGCTGAATTAAAAATCTTAAGTGGGTCTTCTTTATTTTTATTTTTAATAATGTCTAAAGCATCATAAAGAATTTTTTCAGCTGTGGATCTTTTTCCGTCATACATAATTGAGTTTATAAATTTAGAAACTACATCAGAATGGAATTTTGGATCAGGATAAACTTTTCTAACAGGTGCTTTTCTTTTTCTTGACATAATATTATTTTGGTTTTTTTGCTCCGTATAGAGATCTTCTTTGTTTACGATTAGCTACCCCTTGGGTATCCAGGTTACCTCTTAAAATATGATACCTAACACCAGGTAAATCTTTTACTCGTCCACCTCTTAATAAAACAACAGAATGTTCTTGAAGATTATGTCCTTCACCTGGGATATATGCTGTCACTTCAAAACCGTTGGATAATCTTACTCTTGCGACCTTTCTTAAAGCTGAATTTGGTTTCTTAGGTGTAGTAGTATAAACTTTCACGCAAACTCCACGTTTTAAAGGCTGTTTCTCTAATGCTGGAACTTTATTTCTAGCAACAGGTTTAATTCTTTTCTTTTTAATCAACTGATTAATTGTTGGCATAATAAAAATTTTGAAGTATAAGTAAGAACAGCCCCGATAAATTTGTTAGTGTTTAAGGCTATAATCAACCTTACTTCTAACATTCAAAATGTGCCGTAAACTAGCATTGAATTTATAAAAGTCAATAATTAATGGGTTTTTTAGCGAAATTAAGCTGACTGCTCAGGTGCAACTGGCGCGGATTCTAGCTCTTGTTTTTTTAATTCCTCCAATCTTGTCTTGTCTTGCTCTTTAGCTTGTTTATCCCACTCAATTTTAGTTAAGCCTGTTCCTGCAGGGACTAATCTACCTACAATTACATTTTCTTTTAAACCTTCTAATGAATCTGTTTTACCCTTAATTGATGCATCAGTAAGCACTCTCGTAGTTTCTTGAAACGAAGCAGCAGAAATGAAAGAATTAGTTTGTAATGAAGCTTTGGTAATACCTAAAAGAATTCTATCAAATTTAGCAGGTTTCTTTTTTTCATTTCTCAGATTTTCGTTAATACTATTAATTTCTAATAAATCTACAACTTCTCCTGTTAAAAGATCAGAGTCTCCCGGTTCTTTAATTTCAACTCTTTTTAACATTTGCCTCACGATAGTTTCTATATGCTTGTCATTAATTACTACACCTTGTAATCGATATACTTCTTGAACTTCTGTTACAAAATACTCTGTTAGTTTTTCAACCCCTAAAATTCGTAAAATATCATGAGGTGCCGGACTACCGTCTAATAAATATTCACCTTTTTTAATCTTTTCACCTTGATTAAAATTAACATGTTTGCCTTTTGGTATTAAATAATTAGAAGTCTCTCCGTTTGAAGATTTAATTGATATTTTTTGTTTTCCTCTAACTTCTTTACCAAATTCAATCACGCCATCATTTTCAGCAATTATAGCACTATCTTTAGGTCTTCTTGCCTCAAAAAGTTCAGCTACACGAGGTAAGCCTCCAGTTATATCTTTAGTTTTTGAAGTTTCTTTTGGTAATCTCGCTAAAACATCTCCCGCTGAGATTTTTTGACCATCTTTCACAGATAAAATTGTATCCGGTACTAAATAATATCTTGCTTCATTACCGTCAGCTTTTTTAATAATTTCACCTTTTTCATTTCTAAGTGTAATTCTAGGTTTTAATTCTGAATTTTTTGCTGATGATTTCCAATCTGTGACTGACTTAGATGATAAACCAGTAGCATCGTCTAAAGTTTCTGTTAGAGAGCTACCTTCCATTAAATCCATATAGTTGGCGATACCACTTGTTTCAGCAATTACAGGTAAGGTATAAGGATCCCATTCAGCAATTTTCTTTCCTTTATCAATTATTTCACCGTCTTTAAAAAATAATTTTGATCCGTAATTTACTTTATAAATTGCAAGTTGTCTTCCATTTTCATCTTCGATACTTAATTGAGTATTTCTACCCATGACTATAATATTTTTTTTAGAATCTTCTATCAAATTTTTGTTGATGATATTAAGTTTTCCTTTTGTTTGAGAGATGATTTGTGACTCTTCTTTAATTTGCGCAGTTCCACCAACGTGAAAAGTTCTCATTGTTAATTGAGTTCCAGGTTCACCAATTGATTGGGCAGCTATCATACCAACGGCTTCACCAACACTAACTAATTTTCCTCGTGCTAAATCTCTACCATAACTCATCGCACAAACACCTCTAGTTGAACCACAAGTTATAACTGAGTAAACATTTACTGATTTTACTCCAGCAGCGTCAATTTTTTCACAATCATTTTCATCAATTAACTTTTCTTTTTTAACAATTATTTCTCCAGTGACAGGATTTTTTATATTTTCAGCTATTACTCTTCCTAAAACTCTTTCAGATAAGCTCACTAAAATATTTCCACCTTCGATAATCTCAGAAATAGTTACAGATGATTTCGATTTACAATCACATTCCTTTTTAGTTACTTGCACATCTTGTGCAACATCGCATAGTCTTCTTGTCAAATACCCTGAGTTAGCTGTTTTTAAAGCTGTATCAGCTAAACCTTTTCTAGCTCCATGGGTTGAATTAAAATATTCTAATACTGTTAAACCTTCTTTAAAATTTGAAATAATAGGAGTCTCAATAATTTCTCCTGAAGGTTTAGCGATTAATCCTCTCATCCCTGCTAATTGTTTCATCTGAGCTTGAGATCCTCTAGCACCTGAATCCGCCATCATATATACTGAATTAGTTTCTATTCTATCATCATCGTAAATTTTTTCTGCTGAAGAGATTTCTTTCATCATCTCATTAGCAACTGTATCAGTACATTTTGACCATACATCTACGACTTTATTATATTTCTCACCTCTAGTAATTAACCCATCTGAGTATTGTTTTTCATATTCCTCAATTTGTTTTTTTGTATTATTGATTAAATTTTCTTTGTTTTCTGGAATTATTAAATCATCTTTACCAAAAGAAATCCCTGCTTTGAAAGCATGCTTAAAACCTAGAGTCTTAATCCTGTCACAAAAGATTACAGTTTCCTTTTGACCACAGAACCTGAAAATTGTATCTATAACTTCTGACACATTTTTTTTAGTTAAGAGTTTATTCACCAAGCTAAATTTTATATCTTTATTTATGGGCAATAAATTAGCTAATAAAAATCTGCCTGCGGTGCTGGTATATTTTTCAACAACACTTTTACCATCAGCATTTACCGTTTTAAAAGTAGATATTATTTTTGAATGCAAACTTATTGATTTATTCTCGAGTGCTTGTTCAATTTCCTCCACGCTTGAAAAAATGCCTTTAGGTTTTTTTTCCTTCTCTAAAGAAGATTGTGATAGATAATAAATTCCCAAAACAATATCTTGGCTTGGAACAATAATCGGTTTGCCGTTTGAAGGACTTAAAATGTTATTAGTAGACATCATTAATACTCTAGCCTCGAGTTGAGCTTCTAAACTTAAAGGAATATGAACTGCCATTTGGTCTCCATCAAAATCAGCATTAAACGCAGCACAAACAAGAGGATGAAGCTCTATTGCATTACCCTCGATTAATTTAGCTTCGAAAGCTTGAACTCCTAATCTATGAAGAGTTGGTGCTCTATTTAAAAGTATTGGATGTTCTCTAATTATATGTTCTAACGAGTCCCATACCTCACTTTTTTCCTTTTCGACTAATCTCTTTGCCTGTTTAATTGTTGTTGCAAGACCTAATTTATCCAATCTTGCATATAAAAATGGTTTAAATAACTCCAATGCCATTTTTTTAGGTAAACCACACTGATGCAATTTTAATTCAGGACCTACTACTATGACTGATCTTCCTGAATAATCTACTCTTTTTCCTAATAAATTTTGTCTAAACCTTCCTTGTTTACCTTTCAACATTTCTGCTAAAGATTTGAGTGGCCTTTTACCTGTGCCGGTAATTACTCTTCCTCTTCTTCCGTTATCAAATAATGCATCAACTGACTCTTGAAGCATTCTTTTTTCATTTCTTACTATGATATCCGGTGCCTTAAGGTCTAGCAATCTCTTCAATCGATTATTTCTGTTAATTACTCTTCTGTAAAGATCATTCAGATCAGAAGTAGCAAATCTACCCCCATCTAGTGGAACTAAAGGTCTTAGCTCAGGTGGAATTACTGGAACTGAGGTTAAAATCATCCATTCAGGTTTATTTCCTGAATTAATAAAAGACTCAATTAGCTTTAATCTTTTTATAGTTCTTTCTTCAGTAACTTTTGATTTAATTTCATTTAAAGACTCTCTAAGTTTTTTCTGCTCTTTTTTAAGGTCTAAATTAACAAGTATCTCTCTAACTGCTTCAGCGCCTATGCCGGCGGTAAACGCATCCTCTCCAAACTCCTCTTGAGCTTTAAGTAGCGCTTCTTCAGATATAAGTTGACCTTTTTTTAAAGTAGTAAGTCCCGGCTCTACTACGATAAAACTTTCAAAATAAAGAACTTTTTCAACCTCTTTAAGTTTCATATCGATAGCTAAAGAAATTCTACTTGGTAAAGATTTTAGAAACCAAATATGAGCAACTGGACAAGCAAGGTCTATGTGCCCCATTCTTTCTCGTCTAACGTTAGATTTAGTCACTTCTACTCCACATTTTTCACATATAATTCCTCTAAATTTCATTCGTTTATATTTTCCACACAAACATTCATAATCTTTTACTGGTCCAAATATTCTTGAGCAAAACAAACCATCTTTTTCAGGTCTGAATGTTCTATAATTTATTGTTTCAGGTTTTTTAATTTCGCCATAGGACCATGATTTAATTTTTTCAGGACTAGCTAAAGTTATTTTTATACTATCAAAATTATTTTCTTTTGATAAATTCTGATTTTCAAAGTTTTTTGTTAAATTCTTTTCCATAATCAATTTAATTCGATATTTAAACCTAAAGCTCTAATTTCTTTCACTAAAACATTAAAAGATTCAGGGACTCCAGACTCAAAATTATTGTTTCCTTTTACAATTGTCTCATAAACTTTAGTTCTACCAGCTACATCATCGGATTTTACAGTTAAAATTTCTTGTAAAGTGTAAGAAGCACCATAAGCTTCTAATGCCCATACTTCCATCTCACCAAATCTTTGCCCTCCTAATTGTGCTTTACCCCCTAATGGTTGTTGTGTAACTAAACTATATGGTCCAGTTGATCTAGCATGAATTTTATCTTCAACTAAATGATTAAGCTTTAGCATATAAATAATGCCAACTGTTACTGGTCTATCAAATCTCTCACCAGTTTGACCATTCCAAAGATGAGTTTGTCCAGTATTAGGTAATTTTGCTAAATCAAGCATATTTGTTATATCTTTGGTGCTGGCACCATCGAAAACTGGAGTAGCAATTGGAACTCCATTAGATAAGTTTTGAACAAGTTCAGCTATTTCTTTGTTTGAAAGTTTTGAAATTACCTCATCATAATATAATTTTCCGTAAATTTCTTTTAGCTTGTCCTTAATTTTGTTAACTTCTTGCTCGAAGTTTTTAAGATATTGTTTAATTTGATCTCCTAATTCTGAACAAGACCATCCCAAATGTGTTTCTAAAATTTGACCGACATTCATTCGACTAGGTACTCCTAAGGGATTTAAAACAATGTCAACAGGTTTACCATTATCCATATAAGGCATATCTTCTACTGGTACTATTTTACTTACTACACCTTTATTTCCATGCCTACCAGCCATTTTATCACCTGGCATCAATCTTCTTTTTACTGCAACAAATACCTTAACAACTTTCATAACAGTTGGGAGAAGATCATCACCTTGTTGAATTTTCGCAACTTTATCTTCAAACCTCAGTTTGATATCATCAGCGGCATTTTCAAATTGATTTTTAAGTTTTTCCAGATCATTATTTATTTCTTGTTTTTGAAAAGAAATTTTCCATAAATCCTTTAATGAAAGATTTTCAAAATCATTTTTATTTAAAGTTAAACCGGCTTTAAGATCCTTAAAAGGTTTATTTATACTTTGGCCATTCAATAAATCTATTGCTCTCAATTTTATATTTCTGTTAAGTATTTCTTCTTCTACTTTTTTGTCTTCTTGAACAGACTCTATCTCAGCTCTTTCGATTGCAATTGATCTTTCATCCTTCTCGATACCATGTCTATTAAAAACCCTTACATCTATTACTACACCAGTACTTCCAGATGGTAGTTTTAATGATGAGTCTCTTACGTCTGTAGCTTTTTCACCAAATATTGATCTTAATAATTTTTCTTCAGGACTTGATGATGTTTCACTTTTTGGCGTTACTTTTCCAACTAAAATATCACCGGGTTTTACTTCCGCTCCAACGTAAACTATACCTGACTCATCTAGATTTCTAAGACTTTCTTCGCTTACGTTTGGTATATCTCTAGTTATTTCTTCAGCACCTAGTTTGGTATCTCTAGCCATGGACTCATATTCCTCAATATGCACTGATGTAAAAACATCGTCAGTTACACACCTTTCAGAAATTAAAATTGAGTCTTCAAAATTATAGCCTTGCCATGGCATAAATGCTACAGTTACATTTTTACCTAAAGCTAATTCACCCAGTTTTGTAGCTGGACCATCTGCAATAATGTCTCCCTTTTTTATTTTATCCCCTACCTTAACAAGAGGCTTCTGGTTAATACATGTATTTTGATTTGATCTTTGGAATTTTGATAAATTATAAATATCAACAGCTGATTGCGACAGATCTGTTACATCAGTAGCTTTAACAACAATTCTTTTTCCATCGATTTTATCTACGATACCACTTCTTTTTGCTACTATCGTAACACCTGAGTCCAATGCAACATCAGATTCTATTCCAGTGCCGACTAATGGAGACTCTGGTTTAAGTAATGGTACGGCTTGCCTCATCATATTTGATCCCATAAGAGCTCTATTTGCGTCATCATTTTCAAGAAAAGGGATTAAAGCAGCAGCGACTGATACTAATTGTTTAGGTGAAACATCTATGTAGTCAATGTTTTCTCTATTTGCTAATTCAAAATTTAAATTTTTTCTACAAGCAACTAGTTCTTCAACGAATGAACCATCTTTATTTAAAGAAGAATTAGCTTGCGCAATTGTAAATTTTTCTTCCTCTATAGCCGATAAATATTTTATTTCAGAAGTAACTTTTCCATTGACAACTTTTTTGTATGGACTTTCTATGTATCCAAATTTATTTACTCTACAATAGGTGGCTAAACTATTTATAAGACCAATGTTTGGTCCTTCAGGCGTCTCAATAGGGCAAATTCTACCATAATGAGTTGGATGAACATCCCGTACCTCAAAACCTGCCCTCTCTCTTGTAAGCCCTCCAGGACCTAGAGCTGAAACCCTTCTTTTATGAGTAATTTCTGATAAAGGATTAGTTTGGTCCATAAACTGAGATAACTGAGAAGTAGCGAAGAAATCCTTTAACGAAGTAGTTATTGGTTTTGCATTTATTAAATCTTGTGGCATTGCAGACTCTATTTCTAAAAACGTAGACATTTTTTCTTTAACTGTCCTTTCCATTCTTAAAAGACCAATTCTAAATTGATTTTCTACTAATTCTCCAACTGATCTAACCCTTCTGTTTCCTAGGTGATCAATATCATCTACATCGCCTTTGCCGTCTCTTAAATCTAACATAAATTTAATAATAGCAACTATGTCAGCACTTTCTAAGATAGTTTTTTTTGAATTTGTATTTAAGTTTAATTTAGAGTTCAGTTTTACTCTACCAACTTCTGAAAGGTCATATCTTTCTTTCTTAAAATATAGATTGTTAAAAATTTCTTCGGCAATTTCTATTGATGGGGCCTCTCCTGGTCTTAAAACTTTATAAATATCATTTAAAGCTTCCGTTTTATTTTGATTTTTGTCAATTTTTAAAGTTTCTAAAATGTATGGGCCTTTATTTATTGGATCAATGTTTACAATATTTAAATGTTTTTCCTCTAAACTGATAATTTTATTTAATTGCTCTTCGGTAATATCAAACCCAGCTTTTATTAAAATATCTCCATTTTTTTCTTTTATATCTTTTGCAGTATATTTACCAATTATTTCAATATTTGAAACAGATATCGAATTTAAACCTTTTTCGAAAAGTTTTTTTGCTATAACAATATTTAATTTTTCTCCCTTAGATAATATCTTTTTATTATTTTTCGCATCGATTAAATCGTAAGGTAATTTAATGGGTCTTTTATAATTTTCAGGAATAAAATCTGTAATCCAACTTTTAGTTTCAGTATTATAAGAATATTTACCGGTGGAGTAAAATGTTTCTATTATTTTCTCCTTTGAATACCCAAGAGAGAAAAGTATTGTAGTAATTGGAAGTTTTTTCTTTCTATCAATTCTAAAATATAAAATATCTTTTGGATCAAATTCAAAATCTAACCACGAACCTCTTCCAGGAATAATTCTACAATTAAATAATAACTTTCCACTTGCATGTGTTTTACCTTTATCATGATCAAAAAAAACTCCAGGACTTCTATGCATTTGATTCACAACCACTCTTTCTACACCATTCGTGATAAAAGTTGCACTTGGAGTCATTAAGGGTAATTCACCAATGAAAACTTCCTGCTCTTTAGCAGATAAAATTTGTTTAGTATTATTTTCAGCGTCTATCTCGTAAACTACGAGTCGTAAGTTAGCTTTAAGAGATGCAGAATAAGATAAACTTCTTTGTTTACATTCAATGACATCAAATTTTGGCTTTTCCAGCTTGTACGATATATATTCTAATGTAGATTTATCATTTCCATCTTCTATTGGAAATATACTTTTAAAAACTTTATCAATACCTTTAGATAGTTCATTTAATTGTTCATTTAAAGATTTTGACTCTAAAAATTCATTGTAGGAATTTTTTTGAACTTCAATTAAATTTGGAATAGAAAGTCCTTCGACTAATTTTCCGAAATTTCTTCTAATATGTTTCTTTTGAGTAAAAGATAATTGCATTAAATATAAAAATCTATTGCAAGGATTAACTTGTAATAAAATTTAGTCTAAAATTTTGTTTACTTTAATTCTACTTTAGCTCCAGCTGCTTCAAGTTTTTTCTTAAATTCTTCAGCGTCTTTCTTCGCAACTCCACCCTTAATTTCCTTTGGTGCAGCTTCAACTAAATCTTTTGCTTCTTTCAAACCTAAACCAGTTATCGCTCTAACTTCTTTAATCACATTAATTTTTTTATCTCCAGCTGCAGCTAAAAAAAGAGAAAATTCTGATTTCTCCTCACCCGCTGGTGCTGCTGCTCCGCCTGCTGGTGCTGCCGCTACAGGTGCTGCTGCTGTTACTCCCCATTTTTCCTCAAGTTGCTTTGAGAGCTCTGCAGCTTCAACAACTGTAAGAGTAGAAAGTTCATCTATAATTTTATTTAAATCTGCCATTACCAATCCTATGAATTATTTTTTTAAACTCTTTGCGCGCGCTAAATTAGCAATTTTTGAGCCTGGTGCAAGTAAAATACTCACTAATTTCTGAGCTGGTGAGGCCAAAATACCTACAATTTTAGCCCTCGCTTCCTCTAAAGATGGAAGTGTGGCTATAATAGACACCTCTTTTTCATCTAAAACTTTGCCATCCATGAATCCGGCTATAATTTTCAATTTGTTATTTGACTTTGAAAATTTGGTTAAAATTTTAGCAGTTGATATGGGATCCGATGATATAGCTGCAGCGGTTGGACCAGTAAAATATTTCTCTAAATCTTTTTTAGGAGTATCTTTTAAAGCTATCTTCGTAATTCTGTTTTTTGTTATTTTAAACAAAATACCTTTTTCTCTAAGTTCTTTTCTTAGCGCATCTAACTCATTAACATTAAGTCCTTGATACTGAGCAATCATTACCGACTCGTTAGCGGTAAAATTTTTTTTCATCTCCTCAACGTAACTCTTTTTTGCGTCTTTGCTCATCATAATAACTACTTAGCTCCTACTTTAAATGAAATTCCCATAGTCGATGTTATATAAATATTTTTTATAAATTCACCTTTAATAGTCTCTGGTTTTTCTTTCTTAATGCTATCTATAAAATAATTATAGTTTTCTAAAAGCTTTTCTGTTGAGTAACTTTTTCTTCCAATTGTTGAAGCTAAATTTCCATCTTTGTCATTCTTAATTTCTACTAAACCGGACTTAATATCTTTAACACTTTTGAAAACATCATTTGATACAGTTCCAAGTTTTGGATTAGGCATTAAACCTTTAGGGCCTAAAACTTTTCCATGCTTACCTATTTTTCCCATCATTGCAGGTGTACAAATTAATTTTGTAAAATTGAACTTACCAGCAGCAATTTTCTCGATTAAATCATCAGATCCATAAATTTCTGCACCACTATTTTTGGCATCACCTATTTTATCAGGTTCACAAAGTACTGCTATTTTTTCTTTCTTTCCAGATCCATTTGGTAACTTTACAGTGGTTCTTAAATTAAAATCTCCACCTTTAGTTTGTTTTAAATTTATTCTTAAAGATACATCAACAGACTCATCAAACTTAGTATTTGAATTTTTCTTTACTAATTCTAAAATTTCTTTTGAGTTGAGTTTTTTATCTTTAACAACGGATTTTAATAAAATTTTATATCTTTTTGATTTTTTTTTCATTACTATTCCTTAACTTCAATACCCATCGATCTAGCCGAACCACAAATAATTTTTGTTGCCTCTTTAAGATCAAAAGCGTTTAGATCATTCATCTTCTCTTTTGCTATTGCCTCAGCCTGTTTCATTGTAATTGAGCCAGCAACTACTCTTCCAGGCTCGCTAGATCCACTTTTTAATTTTGCAGCCTCTCTAATAAAATGTGAAGCTGGAGGTGATTTAATAATAAAGTCAAACTTTTTATCTTTATAGACAGTAATTACAACAGGAACTGGTTTTCCCATGAAGGCTTTTGTTTTTTCGTTAAAAGCTTTACAAAATTCCATAATGTTAATTCCCCTTTGACCTAATGCCGGTCCTACTGGTGGGGCAGGATTAGCTTGGCCTCCTTTAATTTGTAATTTCACGTAACCCGTAATTTCTTTTGCCATTTAGTTTTTCTCCACTTGATTAAATTCTAAATCCACTGGTGTCGCTCTACCAAATATAGAAACTGAGACTTTAAGTCTAGATTTTTCTTCATCTATTTCTTCAATTAATCCATTAAAGGAAGCAAAAGGTCCATCACACACCTTGACTTTTTCGCCTATTTCAAAATTTACACCTATTTTTTGAGTAACAGCAGTCTCTGAAACCTGTCCAAGTATTCTCTTAATCTCATTATCTGAAATTGGAGTTGGTTTATCAGATGATCCTAAAAAACCACTAACTTTTTGTAGATTTTTAATTAAATGATAAATTTGTTTAGTAAGCTCTATTTTTATTAAAACATATCCTGGAAAAAATTTCTTTTCTTTTTTTGTTCTTTTCCCTTTTTTAACTTCAGTTACTTGATGAGTGGGAACGAGTATCTCTTGGAGACTATCTGAAAGTTTATGTTTTTTGAGCTCTTCTTTTATAGCTTCCACAACTTTCTTCTCAAAGCCAGAATATGCTTGTACAATATACCAATTCATTTTCTAAATATTAATAGTCAAAACTAAATTTAACAAGAATCTTAAAATTTGATCTAAAATTAAAAAAAAAATTGCGGCTATGGAAGCCAAAGCAAATACCATTACTGCTCCCATCATTGTCTCTTTCTTTGTAGGCCAAGTTATTCTAAATGTTTCTTGCTTAACTTCTTGAATAAATTTTAAAGGGTTTTTCATAGTTTTTTTAAATTTGGCAGGAGCGGAGGGACTCGAACCCACAACCTCCGGTTTTGGAGACCGGCGCTCTACCAATTGAACTACGCTCCTAAGCGTTTATTTAACTATTTTAGTTACTACTCCAGCTCCAACTGTTTTACCGCCTTCTCTAATTGCGAAGTTTAAATTTTCACTCATCGCAATAGGCGTAATTAATTTTACATTGAATTTTCCATCATCACCAGGCATTACCATTTCTGTGCCCGATGGAAGTGTTACTTCACCTGTCACATCAGTAGTTCTAAAATAAAATTGCGGTCTATATTTTGTAAAAAATGGAGTATGTCTTCCTCCCTCTTCTTTTTTTAAAATATAAGCTTGGCATTCAAATTCTGTGTGTGGAGTGATTGAACCTGGTTTACAAAGAACCTGTCCTCTTTCCACGTCATCTCTCTCAACACCTCTCAAAAGAGCTCCAATGTTATCACCTGCTTCTCCACTATCTAAAAGTTTTCTAAACATCTCGACACCAGTACAAACAGATTTTTTTGTATCTCTTATTCCTACTATTTCAATTTCTTCACCAACTTTGATAACTCCAGACTCTACTCTTCCTGTTACTACTGTACCTCTTCCTGAAATTGAAAAAACATCTTCTACAGGCATTAAGAAAGGTTTGTCTTTAGGTCTATCTGGCTGAGGAATAGTTTCATCAACAGCTTTCATTAATTCCATAATTGCATTTTTTCCAGTAGCTTCATCTTTACCTTCAACTGCGTTTAATGCTGAGCCTTTAATAATTGGAATTTTATCACCAGGAAATTTATAAGATGTCAAAAGTTCTCTGATTTCTTCTTCGACTAGATCAACAAGTTCTTTATCTTTAACTGTGTCAATTTTATTTAAGAAAACTACGATTGCTGGTACACCAACTTGTCTAGCTAAAAGAATATGTTCTCTAGTTTGAGGCATTGGTCCATCAGCTGCATTTACTACCAAAATTGCTCCGTCCATTTGTGCTGCTCCTGTTATCATATTTTTAACATAGTCAGCGTGACCTGGGCAATCTACGTGAGCATAGTGTCTTTTTTCAGTTTCATATTCTACGTGAGCAGTTGAAATTGTAATTCCTCTCTCTTTTTCCTCTGGAGCTTTATCGATTTGGTCATAAGCTACAAAGTTAGCGCTACTTGAACCTCCCGCTTCAGACAATACTTTTGTAATTGCTGCAGTTAATGTTGTTTTACCATGATCGACATGGCCAATTGTACCGATGTTACAATGTGGTTTGTTACGGTTAAACTTTTCTTTAGACATCTATTTTTTCCTCACTTTTTTTTATTTTAAATTTTGGAGCGGGTAAAGGGAATCGAACCCTTACATCCAGCTTGGAAGGCTAGCGTTCTACCATTGAACTACACCCGCAAAATCCAAACTCATCTCGCTCTTTATTATTAAATACTTCTAAGCTTGGTGGAGGGGGAAAGATTCGAACTTTCGAAGACCGAAGTCAACGGGTTTACAGCCCGCCCCATTTGACCGCTTTGGTACCCCTCCTAATTATAATTGTGGGGATACCCACTAACTTAAAAAGCATTTAACAACAAGCGTTTTATAAGCATTTATGGAATAATTGCAATAAATCATTTTGCCTTAAAATATGCTAGTAATTTGAAAAAATTACTCAAAAAACATGAAAAAAACGACATTTTTAATAGTTGGAAAACATGCTGTTTTAGAAGCGTTAAAAAATCCAGCAAGAAAAATTGAGAGAATTTTTTTAACAGAGGACGCACAAAAAAAATTAAACAGGGAAAATCAATCATTAAACCTTTTTAAATCTTTAAATGTTTTTTTTAAATCAAGAAAAGAATTGGACAATTTATGTGGCAAAGATGAAACAGCTCATCAAGGTTTAGTAGCAGAAGTAGAACAACTGGAGGAAATAACTTTAAAAGAATTTATTTTTTTAAATAAACATAAAAATATTAATTTAGTCGCACTAGAAGAAGTGACAGATCCTAGAAATATAGGTTCAATAATTCGGAGTGCTGTTGCTTTTAATATAGATGGATTGATAGTAAAAGAGAGAAGCTTTCCCTCAAAAAGTAAGTTGCTTTATAAAAGTGCGAGTGGTGGTGCAGAACATTTAAAGATATTTAAAGTTTCTAATCTTAATACTGCTTTGAATTTCCTTAAAACTAAAGACTTCTGGGTTAGTGCTTTTGATATAAATTCAAAAAAAGACTTTACAAAAAATAATTGGAAAGGAAAAAATGTTCTTCTTTTTGGCTCAGAGGGTTATGGGATTAAAACAAAGACTTTAGAAAATTCAGACTTTAGATTTAAAGTAAATATGAACAATAAAATTGAAAGTTTAAATATTGCAAATACTGTTTCTGTGGTATGTCACTATATTTTTCATTCAATAAATAAAGAAAATAATTAATTTATATTGTTTTTTTTGTAAATTTATTTTAAAGAGACGCTCAGGCCCTCATAGCTCAATTGGTAGAGCAATTGATTTGTAATCAATAGGTTCGCGGTTCGAGTCCGTGTGAGGGCACCATGATTAAAAAACTTCTTTTCTTAATTGTTCAAGTTTAATCTTTTTTTGTAAACTTCTGTTACTATCGTAAAGCAGTTTAAATTTTATCTTCTTTTGGACTTTCACAATTATTTTTTTTGCATTTCTTACTTCTAAATTATCTGCTACTGCACTTACTGGTCTTTTTGCAGAATTTAAATTTGTTATCATTATGTTAGATCTATCACCCACAATTTTTCCTAGCCATCTTCTGGGTCTAAAAGCACTAATGGGTGCAATTGATATTTTTTTAGAATTTAAATTTAATATTGGACCGTGGACTGACAAATTATATGCTGTGCTTCCAGCAGGCGTGGATATCAACACACCATCTGAAACTAACTTTTTCATAATAAATTTTGAATTCAATTTAATTGAAAGATTAGCCGCTTGTCTACTCTGTCTCAGTATAGAAACTTCATTAATAGCTAAGTAATTTTTTACTGAATTTTTATTATTAATTACTTTCATTTCTAAAGGGGAAATTGTTGTAACTTTAGACTTGTTTAAATTTTTAATTATATTTTTTTTTGAAAATTTATTCATTAGAAAACCATAATTTCCTGAGTTAATCCCATAAAATATATTTTTTAAATTTTTATTTTTTTTTAAGGTTTTTAACATAAATCCATCACCACCAATTATTATCCTCAAGTTTGGTCTTATATATTTTACTTTTTTTAATTTTTTAATTAAGTGAATTTTTATTTTTTTAGATTTAATATTATTATCTGAAATAATGTTTATTTTTTTATTCATTTTGAAAAATTAATAATTTTTTTAATAATAAGAAAAGGTAAATATCTAAAAAATAGGTAAATAGACGAAACTAGTAACCTCAAATAGTTATAAAAACTATAATTTTTAAACGAGAATATAATTGCAATAAATTCTTTTAAAAATGATGATAACTGATTATCCTTAAATCTTAATCTTAAACTTTGATTTAAAAATAAATAATTATACCAGTAAGGTGTTTCAAATTTTTCTTTTGTTTTAATTTTCACTTCATCTAAAAATCTTTTAATCTGGTTAATATAATTGCTATCTTCGAACATTAAATTTTTAGAGTAAAACTTTTCAGTAGCAGCATTTAATTCATTCTCATTTTCAAGAAAAAATTTGATTTTTTCAAAGCACTCTTCTTTAGACTTAAAAAATGGAAGCTCTTTCTGGTTATATAAAAGTTCAGAGGATGGACTATATTCAGATATACATAAAACTTTTGATATTCCTGCCATTTGTATTCTTCCTTTTGTTTGATAGAATTTTTTAAAAATTTTTAAATGATTAAAGCTTCTATTTCCATTAGACGACTCTGCGAAATTTAAAACTATTTTAGATTGACTGATTAACTTAGCTAATTTTTCCATTGTATTAGACTCATCATCATACGGCGTAACACATTTTACTTTAATGCCGTTTTCTTTTAAATAGTCGATATAATCACTTCTAATAGTTTTATCTCTACCAAAATGTAAAACTTGATAAATTTTTTTTAAACCACGATCTTTAAATACCTTACCATCAGCTTCTATAGGCACAAAAAAACTTTCAATACCTAATTCTTTGTACTTTAAAACTGAAATAGGTTCTGAGGAAAAAACAAAATCGCATTGTTGAGCTGTGACTAAGTTCACTATGTGCCAAACCATATCATCTCCTAAAAAGATTCCTTTTTTTACATTACTGCTGATATTTTTTAAGAAATGATAATCTATTAGGTGAGCATGATCTCCCTCTAACATAACTATCTCAATTTTTTTTGAGCTAATTAAATTATTAATATTTGAAATAATTTCAAATTTTGTAAGATTTAAATAATCATTTATAAAAAAAATCTCTACTTCATACTTATGACTGAATTTTTCAAACCAAAAATCATTATTTTTAGTTACTTTTTTTTTATCTTTAAAAATAAGTAAAATGTTTTCTTTAATCATATTTACATGAAATCTTTTGGTGCCCTCGGCCAGACTCGAACTGGCACTCCCAAAAGGGCAAGGATTTTAAGTCCTTTGTGTCTACCAATTTCACCACGAGGGCATTCCGTGTTTTTTGTTGTTATTGTTAATATATTAATACACAAGAGTTTTGAAGAAGTAAAAAAAAATTATTTTACGTCTCTATCTTCTAGTTGTCTTCTAGTCTTCCCATATTTTATATGACAATAAATGAGTTTTTTTCTGTCTGCGGCAACTGGCAACAGAACGCACCTTGCACTACAATTAAGCATGATAAATAATAAAGCATGATTGATTTTAAAAAAAATCCTAAATTAGCATTATTCACTTATGGAATATTATTATGTTCTGCTCTGATAGAAATAGGTGCAGAACTTGGACTCCATGAATTTGATGATTTTGCTTCACATCACGGCTTAGCAATTTTTTCTATCGGAAGTTTAATTGCTAATTGGGAAAAAATTTCTCAAATATTAACTAAAGGTAAAAAAAAGAAATATTAAGCACCTGGCAACAGAACGCTCCTACTTAATTTAATATTTAAAAATATAATCCTCTTTAATAAAAGATTAAATATTTTGTAATATAGGCTTAATAATTAGATGTTCTGATTACTTATGTTTAAACTAAAAAAAATATTAAAAAAGATTTATTATTTTATCTTCCCTAAGGAGCTTAAATAATGTGGCCATACAACGATAAAGAAAATGAGTTTATCTCATTGAATTGAACTGTTTTAGAGAATATTATTTTCATTATTTTATGATATTTTCAATAATATAATTTGATTTAGCATCATTCATTCTTATATTTTTAAATGTGTAAAAATATTTTTTTTTTTTTATTTTTTTTATTTTGGAAATAAATAAAAATTGAGTATGAAAAACAAGGAAATTAATATGATTTTTATTTAGTTTTTGGTTAATTTTACCATTTTTTCGATGACTATGTAATATTAAACCAAGTTTAAAATCTTTTGTGATGCCTCTAATCTTGACTAGATTGCTTTCTTTAAAAGAAATAAAATAAACATTCTTCTTAAAACCATTACATGTTTCAAGCAATCGATTTAAAGTATTTTTCCTAAGCAGAGGCTTAATCTCAACTAACACTTTTGTATTTACAGTCAAAATTTTTAAAAGATCACATAGTTTTGTTATCTTGTATTTTTTTAAATTCTTATCAAGAATTGTTCTAGTTTTTTTTCTGATATTGAATAACCTTCTTAAGCTATAATCATGAAAGCAAATGGGTGTATTGTTTTGGGTAAAGTGAATATCAGTCTCAATATTAAACTTTTTTTTTATACACTCTTTAAATGAAGTAATATGATTTTCTCTAAAGTTTTTTTCAATTAATCCTCTGTGTATAAACATTATTTTAATCCCTTGGTTCTATGCAATATGATCCATCCAAAAAAGAGCAGTAAAAGAACTGAGGCAAAACCTATCCTTTGATTTTCAGTTATGAAAGTAATGGTTCCTACTAAAAATGGGCCAAAAAAAGACGTTAGCTTTCCAGAAGTAGCAAATAAACCAAAGGCTTTATTCTGATCCTCAATTTTTGTTAATTTAGTTATCATGACCCTACTAGCTGATTGTATTGGTCCTATAAATAATCCCAAGAAAAATGAAAAAATAAAAAAACTAATTTTTGACTGTGTAAAAATGATTAAAATGGAGAAGAAAATAAGACATATCAAGGAAAAGGAAATTGTTTTTTTTGAATTATATTTATCATTGAAATATCCACCAAAACTAGCACCTATTAAAGCAGCAACATTCATTAAAACAGACATCATTAAAAGTTCATTTATTGATAGTTTAAATACCCCAACAGCAAAAATACCTCCCATGACAAAAATGGTATTTAAACCATCAGCATAAAGTAGCCGTGCAAACAAAAAACGAGTTGTGTTAGTTAGACCATTATTCCAAAGAATCTTTTTTAAACTATTTGATTTTTTTTTGTTTGGTTCAACTTTTTTATATTTTGTTTGACTTAATAGTGGATAGGAAAAAATGAGAAACCAAAGGGCTACAAAAATGGCAGTGGATCTAAAATTAATTTTTTGATCTAAATCGATTAAATAATTTGATTGAATTAATAAAATAATGGTCAAAACAAGTGTGATAATGCCACCTAAATACCCCAACGCAAAAGCAAAACCAGACACCTTTCCCACATGTTGTTTATCCGCTGAATGAATTAATAATGAATTATAGAAAATAGAACTTAGTTCATAAAAATAGTTTGCCAAACAAACTATGATTAAGGTAAATAAAATATATTCAGTAGATGGTTTTGCAAACCATAATGCTGCTGTAAAAAGTATACATAAATAGGTGCTTGATTTTAAGATAATTGAGTTTAAATTCTTCTTATCAGCTAAATTTCCTAAAAAGGGTCCGCTTAATGCAATGCATAGTCCTGATACTGAAATGGCCCAACCCCAATATGCCTGGCCATTAACCATATCTTGAACAATTGACTCCGCAAAATAATTTGAGAAAACAAAAGTTATAATAACTGTTGTAAAGGCAGAATTAGCAAAATCATAAAGAGAAAATTTATAAGATTTTAAATTCATGCTAATTTAATATCTTATAAATCCAGAACCACGATCGCTAAAAGTTTTTTCATTTTAAAGTTTATTACAATTGTACCCTAAATTTATTAGGTTTAATTTATTACATTGATCTGCAAATCTTATTTCATCTATGTACAAAATTTGAACTGTTGACGCTTCCTCATACTTCCATTTAGTTTTCACTTTTTTTCCTTTAGCCTTTATTTGATTTGCTCTTGGTTGATAAATACCAAAATTTGTTGACGAGAGTGATGAGTTTCCTGGCATTTTATTTTGCATATCTACAATTTTTTTGCCGTTAACCCATATGAATAAACTTTTCTTATTTGGTGTATGTACTATTACATCTATCCACTTTCCTAAGTGATTAGAAAAATGTTTTAAATCAAAAAAAGGTGGATCGTGATATTTTTCGCTTATTTTTCTACAAATATTTTTTCCCAGAAGTTTTTTGCTAATTTTCACGCACTCATTGTCGTGAAGAAAACTTCTTAACTGTACATTTACAATTCCTTCAGGTGAAATACCCATTCTATAATGTGCACCTTTGCCTTTTCTATGTATTTGATTGAATATAAGTGGCGTATTTGAATGAATATAATTTTTAGGGATTAATACGGAAAATGAAAGCCATTTACTTCCCCAATCCCGATACTTTGTTCCTATAAAAACTCGTCGTGCTCCCTCATAGCAATTGTTCCAGTTATTTATGCTATCATTTGATTTCTTGTATATCCCACAATCACCTGGATGACTTTCAAATTTAATAGAGAAATTATCTTCTCTTGACATCTCATCTGTGATTATCAAACAGTGATCAGGTCCTTTACCTTTCTGCCAACAAGCATCCCAATGGTTCATTCTCAATTGTTTTCCATCAAGAGCACTTTCAGGTAAATTAATTAAACGCGAATTACCACTACTTTTACCTCCAGCTAATTCTTTCCATACTATTGGATCAGCATATGAATTATTTAAAAAGAGAAAAAATAATAAAAATATAGACAAACTTTTCATCGTTAAAATTTAAATTATCAGTATTAAATATTTATGAAAAGTAAAAATTATCTTCTAGTCTGCACCTAGTCTTCCCATATTTTAGCAGTGATAAGTGGACATAAAAGTTGGGTTAAGTTGAAGAGTTATTAACGTATCAAAGCTAGTCTGTTTGATGATAAGTTTAAATTAGTAACGAATATAATTTTTACCGTATAAACAACCTGAGTGAATAGCCAAAGCTCCACCAGAATAATCATCTAAACTAAATCCAGTTGCAATTTCATGAACTTTTTGAATATTTTCTGTATTATTTTTTTCGTCGTTTAAATAAAACGGTATCCAAGCTACATGGGCTCCATAACCTCGAGTTTTGACTATACTTGTTTTGCCTGCATCTGGGTCTAGGCCTGCAATTTCTTTGTTGTTATTTTTAATCAGTCTTTTAGCATGTGTTTCTAATTGATCTCTAAGAGAACCATTTTTAAATTTAGTGTTATAAATATTGAATCCATTCAATCTTAAAACTTCAGCTCCTTGAATAACGTGTTGGATAACTTCATTATTACCTCTTAACTTTTTTTCAAAAAATTTTTTTTTATCTAAAGTTTTCATTAAATTCATATAAATTTCATAACCTTCCACAAATAGTTTTTTGTCATTAATTGCCGCGCCCCACATGATAAATGAAGTTGCTCTAGCGAATTTTGTATCGATTGTAAAATATTTAGTATCGTCTCCAGAAATTGATTTATATCTTCCAGCATCTTTGTTCTTAATTCTTGCATCAGCTAAATAAGAATTTTTCTTTAAGTCTTCAACGTAAATATTCAGTTGATTAATTTCTTCTTTATTTAATTTGTTTTTATTTCTCAAATACGAAGTAGAATACGCTAAAGATTTTATTAATATATTTGTCACAAATGAAGGTGATGACCCCCCTTTTTCAGTCCAATCAACTTTTTTAAAACTATTTGATATAGAGAGATCAACCAATCTTTTTTTAAATATCCCATCTTCTTTTTCAGAACTGTAACCAGCTAGGGCGTTATTTAGGTAAGCGGTATTATCCTCTATAAAAGTTGACGCTCCATCTATTGCCAACGGTTCCTCATAACCTTGGATGAAATCTGAAAAATTTTTGTTTAGTGTTAATGCGCCTCTCCCTGCATATCTACAGCTTTCTTCATTAACTTTTGATAAATCTAAAAGTTTTAAATCTTTTGTAATTTCAATGCTATGTGAAGGAATATGTAAAAATAATAATAACGTAAAATTTATTATTATCAATTTTAAAAGTTTTCTCATTAGATCATTTTACCAAATTTTCCCTCTCTGTCTTCTAGTTATCTTCTAGTCTGCACAAATTAATTTGCCTTGATTTCTAATGCTAATTGAAAGGTTAAATAATAAAATAAGGATTGATAATTTTTTGAGACTACCTGAGACTGTCTGAGACTCTAATCTTACTGTATCCTTGGGGTTTTAAGTCCTTTGTGTCTACCAATTTCACCACGAGGGCACATAAATTTTTGTAATATATATATGACATTTATATTATTATTTAAATCTTATAAAGTATATTTATCTAATGGAAAAAATCTTAATATATAATTCTGGTGGAGGATTGGGCGACTCTATACAGTTATTTCCATTGATTATTAGTCTAAAAAATCATTTCAAAAAATCTAAGTTTTATTATTTAGGTGCTCATGAAAATCATTTTAATGGAAAACTTAAAGAGTATAATATCAAATTAGAGACTTTAGACTTAGATTTAAAATATTTTGGTTTTAGATGGTGGCATCTATTTTTTGCTAAGCAAAGATTTGCTAAAACTACTTTAGGAAAATTTGATTTAATAATTGATTTACAAACGAAATTTAGAAATTCACTTATTTTAAAAAAAATTCCCCATAATTTATTTTATTCAAGAACCTTTAATAGTTATTTTTCCACTAAAAGAATTAATTCAAAGAGCACAAACCATATAGAAAATCTCAGTTTATTTTTTGGAGAAGATGTCGTTGAATTAGAATTTAAAGTCAATAAATTAAATAAAAATTTATTATTAGAAGCTAAAAAATTATTACCAAATTCAAATTATATAGGTTTTTCAATTACACAAGGTAATATTTATAGAAAAAAAAGTTGGTCTCTTTATAAATTTACTTCTTTAGCTAACAAAATACTTTCTAAAAATAAAATTCCAGTTTTTTTTATTGAAAAAAATAATATTGACTTAATCGAGAAAATTAAAAATCAAGTTCCTTCAGCATTATTTCCAGAATTAAAATCTAAACTAGCCTGCCCCGCTCTAATAACAGCTTTGTCGTCAAGACTTGATAAAGCTATATCAATAGATAATGGAGTAATGCACATGATGTCTTTAGCAAATGTTCCAATGATAGTTTTGTTTGGCCCAACAAATTCTGATAAATTTGCACCAAACAATCGCTTCACAACAATATTAGATAGTAAAAAAATATACAAAACTAAAGATATTAACTCAATTGATGTTGATGAAGTTTTGAGTTTAATTTAAATATTTAAAATTTTAATTTTTTTGGACTTAACAACTTTCATTAAATCTTTTCGAACAGATATTAATTTATTTTTTGAAGAGGATCTAGATACCACTGATACTCCAATTTTTCCTAATCTAAAAAAAGGGTAACTTCCAATATCAACAAACCTTTTATATTTTTTTTGAATTGATGCTAATTCTAAAGAAATATTACTTTCAACAGTGAAAAGATTTAATGTTTTGCTGTATACTTTAGAACCTTTTATTAAATATTTTTTACAATTTTCGATCATTGAATTTAAGATTGAAGGAACTCCTGGCAAAGAAAATACATTTTTTGTAATAAATCCAGGCGCTGCACTAGATGGATTATAAATTAACTTAGCTGTGACTGGCATCTTTGCCATTTTTTTTCTACCGTCATTAAATTTATCCTCTCCATAATAATGCTCTAATATTTTATATGCTTCTTGATGATATCCATATTTTACTTTAAATGCTTTAGCGACGGATTGAGCTGTAATATCATCATGGGTTGGACCAATACCCCCCGTAGTGAATACATAATTAAAGTTTTTAGATAAATTTCTGATGTTTTTAACAATAGTTTTTTCAACGTCAGGTATAATTCTAACCTCCATGACTGTTATTCCGCAGTTTAAATTTAACCAATTGCTTATAAATGAAATGTTTTTATCCTGAGTTCTTCCAGACAAAATTTCATTACCAATTATTAAAATTGCTGCATTTACTTTCTTTTTTTTCTTCATAGATTATTAATTATATATGAACTTTCAGAAAACATTAATATCAGGTGAATTCATTAAAAGATATAAACGTTTTTTTGTAGATGTAAAAATTGGCAATAATACTGTCACAGCACATTGTCCTAATACTGGCTCTATGCTGGGATTATTAAATAAAGGTAATAGAGTTTGGTTAAGCAAATCCGATAATCCAAAAAGAAAGCTTAGATACACTTTACAAATAATTGAAGATAAAGAGTCAAAAATTGGAATTAACACTCACTTAACTAATAAAATTGTTTTTGATGCCTTAAAAAAAGGATTAATTAAAAATTTTTCGAATTTAAAAGAAATTAAACAAGAAGTTAAGTTTGGTGAAAATACCAGGTTTGATTTTTTAGTCACTAACGAAAACAAAAAAACTTTTATTGAAGTAAAAAATGTTACTCTTTCCAGAAAAAAAGGCGTTGCAGAATTCCCTGATGCAGTTACCTCTAGAGGTTTAAAACACATAAATGAATTGCTAAATGCGAATAAAAAAGGTTTTGATATATATCTTCTTTATGTAATTCAAAGAAATGATTGTATGAAATTTGATTTAGCTAAAGATATAGATCCAAATTATTGTGAATTACTGATAAAAGCTGTTAAAAAAAATCTTAATATTCTTTGCTATGATTGTAAATTTTCAACAAAAGGAATAAAACTAAATCGTAAAATAAAATTTAATTTTTAATGAGTAAAAATTTTGAAGAATCATTTGTAAAAACTAGGCAAGCTGGAATGATTGCAGCTGGTGCATTAGATGAAGTTGCAAAAATTGCTGTACCTGGAACACGAACTGAACAAATTGACAAGCTGTGTTATGAGTTTCTTAATGATCATGGTGCTTACTCTGCTCCACTTTTCTATAGAGGATTTCCAAAATCTTGTTGTACCTCAACAAACCATGTAGTCTGTCATGGAATTCCCTCCTCTGATAAAATTTTAAAAGAAGGTGATATAGTCAACGTGGATGTTACAGCACTAAAAGATGGTTGGCACGGAGATACAAGTAGAACATTTGAAATTGGTGAAGTCTCAGTTAAAGCAAAAAAATTAGTCAAAACAACTTACGATGCTTTGATGAAAGCAATCAAAATTGTGAAAAATGATCTTCATTTAGGTGATATTGGAGCAGTGATACAAAATCATGTTGAAGCTGAGGGGTTTTCTGTTGTTCAAGATTTTTGCGGTCACGGTATAGGAAAACAATTTCATAAAGAACCAAATGTATTACACTACGGAAAAGAGGGAACTGGAGAAAAAATCCAAACAGGCATGATTTTTACAATTGAGCCTATGATAAACCTTGGAAAATTTGAAACAAAAACACTTAACGATGGTTGGACAGCAGTCACTAAAGATAAATCTTTATCTGCACAATTTGAACATACTGTGGGTGTAACAAAAGATGGTTGTGAGATTTTTACGTTATCTAAAAATAAATGATTGAAAGATACTCAAGAAAAGAAATAAAAAATATTTGGGATGATAAGAATAAATATTCTATTTGGTTAGATATTGAGATAGCTGCAGCAGAAGCAATGGAAAAATTGAAAATTATCCCAAAAGGTGTTTCTAAGAAAGTCAAATCAAAAGCAAAGATTAATGTACCAAGAATTTTGAAAATTGAAGAAAAGGTTAAGCATGATGTTATTGCATTTTTAACATCAATATCGGAAAGAGTTGGAGAAGATGCAAGATACCTTCACAAAGGCATGACATCATCAGATGTTTTAGATACATGTTTTAATATTCAGTTAAAGAAATCAGGAGAAATTTTATTAGAAGATATTAATCAGTTATTAATTACTATTAGGCGCCAAGCTTTAAAACATAAATATACTTTATGCATTGGTAGAAGCCACGGTATACATGCCGAACCAATTACTTTTGGTCTTAAAATGTTAACTTATTACCAAGAATTTACGAGAAATAAGAAAAGATTAGAAAACTCTATTGAAGAAATTTCTACTTGTGCAATTTCAGGAGCTGTAGGGACTTTTGCAAATGTAGATCCAAAAGTAGAGAGTTACGTCGCTAAAAAACTAAGACTTAATGTTGAACCAATATCTACGCAAGTAATACCAAGAGATAGACACGCTCAATTCTTTTCAACTCTTGGGATCATAGCTAGTTCTATTGAGAGATTTGCAACTGAAATAAGACATTTACAGAGAACAGAAGTTTTAGAAGTTGAAGAATTTTTTGGAAAAAAACAAAAAGGTTCATCAGCTATGCCCCACAAAAAAAATCCTATCCTTAGTGAAAATCTCACAGGTTTAGCTAGACTGATAAGATCCTCAACTATCCCAGCGTTTGAAAACGTAGCGTTGTGGCATGAAAGGGATATTTCACATTCAGCAGTAGAAAGAAATATCGGTCCAGACGCTACCATAGCCTTAGACTTTGCATTGGTAAGATTGTCAAATCTTATTAAAAATCTAAATATTTATCCAAAAAAAATGCAAAAAAATTTAAATCTCACCAATGGTATATTTTTTTCGCAAAGAGTTTTACTTGAGCTAACTAATGTTGGTTTCACAAGAGAGGAGGCATATAAAATTGTTCAACAAAATGCTTTTATGGCTTGGAAAGAAAATACTTCTTTTTACAATAAAATTCTTTCAGATAAAAAAATTAATAACAAAATATCTGTTAATAAACTTAAAAAATTATTTAATTTTGGTTATCATACTAAAAAAATTAATATAATTTTTAATAGATGTCTGAAAAAAAGGTAATCATATGAATAAAGGAAATAAATTGTACGAGGGAAAAGCTAAGATAATTTATGAAACTAAAGATAAAAATCTAGTAATCCAACATTTTAAGGATGACGCGACTGCTTTTAATAATCTGAAAAAAGCAAAAGTCGAAGGTAAAGGTGTTTTAAATAATAGGATATCTGAGTATATCTTGTCTAACCTTACTCAGTGTGGAATAAAAAATCATTTAGTAAAAAGACTTAACATGAGAGAACAGTTAATAAGAAAAGCTGAAATTTTTCCTATTGAATTTATAGCAAGAAATATAGCTACTGGTTCATTAACAAAAAGATTGGGCATACCTGAGGGTACTCATCTTGAAAAGCCTTTATTAGAATACTGTTTCAAAAAAGATGAACTTAATGATCCATTAATCTCAAAAGATCACATTTTCTCATTCGGTTGGGCTACTGAAAATGAAATTAAAATTATTGATCAAATGACTTTGAGAATAAATGATCTTTTAACCGGAATGTTTAGGGCAATAGGCATTAAGTTAGTAGATTTTAAACTTGAGTATGGAAAAGCGTGGAACAAGGATACTGAAAAAAAAGAAATCGTTCTTGCAGATGAAATAAGTCCAGACACTTGTAGATTGTGGGATATAAAAACTGAAAAAAAATTAGATAAAGATAGATTTAGAAAAGATTTAGGGAATATTATTCAAGCTTATCAAGAAGTAGCAAGACGATTAGGTATAATGCCAGAGGAAACAAATATTAGTGAAGTAAACTTTGGGAAAACAATTCCAATTAAATTCAAAAAAAAATAAATTGAGATTTTCAGTTACAGTTACTCTTAAAAAAGACGTATTAGATCCTCAAGGAAAGGTCGTGCAAAATACTTTATTAAATTTAGGAATGAGTAATTTAAAAAATATTCGTCAAGGTAAATTTTTTGAAATCGAAATAGATGAAGCAGATCAAATTATAGCAGAAAAAAAAGTTGAGGAAATGTGCCAGAAACTTTTAGTAAATTTAATTATTGAAGATTATAAAATAAATATTTTGAAATGAAATCGTCTGTAATTGTTTTTCCTGGATCAAACTGCGATAGAGATATCGCAGTTGCTTTGGAAAAATTACAATTTAAAAACAAAATGGTGTGGCATAAAGAAACTAGTCTACCTAAATCTGATTTAATTGTAATACCTGGAGGTTTTTCCTATGGTGACTATTTAAGATCAGGAGCTATTGCAGGAAAATCCCTTATAATAGATGAGGTAATAAAAGCTGCAAATTCTGGTTGCCTAGTTTTAGGAATTTGTAACGGGTTTCAAATTTTAACTGAAACTGGTTTATTAAAAGGAACATTATTGAGAAATAAAAATTTAAGATTCATTAATAGAGATGTAAATATTAAAGTTTTAAATAATCAAACTAAATTTTCATCTAAATACAAGTCTAACCAAATTTTAAAAATAAACATCGCGCATAATGAAGGTAATTATTTTACCAATTCAAAACATTTAGATCAGCTAAAAAAAGATAATCTTATAGCTTTTAAATATTGCGATAAAAATGGAAATGTAAATGAAAGTTCAAACCCTAACGGCGCTTTAGAAAATATTGCAGGTATATATAACGAAAAAAGAAATATTTTAGGTATGATGCCTCATCCCGAAAGAATGGTAGACAACATTATTTCTAACACCGATGGTATTAATCTATTTTCAGGATTGATAAATTAATAAAAAATGGAAATTACCAAATATATAATTGAAAAACATGGTTTAAATTTGGAGGAATTTAAAAGTATTCAAAAATTATTAAAAAGAGATCCTAATTTACTAGAGTTAGGAATTTTTTCAGCAATGTGGAATGAGCACTGTTCATACAAATCATCAAGATTACATTTGAAAAAATTACCAACAAAAGGAAAGCAAGTTATTCAAGGACCCGGTGAAAATGCTGGAGTAATAGATATTGGTGATGATGATGCTATTGTATTTAAGATTGAAAGCCATAATCACCCTTCCTACATAGAACCTTATCAAGGTGCCGCAACCGGTGTTGGGGGTATTTTAAGAGATGTATTTACTATGGGAGCAAGACCTATAGCTTTATTAAATTCAATTCACTTTGGTTCCCCTTCTCACCCTAAAACAAAAACTTTATTAAATGGAGTAGTTTCAGGAATTGGTGGTTATGGAAATTGTATAGGTATACCTACAGTTGCCGGGGAAACTAAATTTAATGAAACGTATAATGAGAATATTTTAGTAAACGCTATGGCAGTTGGTCATGCACAAAAAAGTAAAATTTTTTACTCAAAAGCCAAAGGTATAGGTAAATCTGTAGTCTATGTTGGCTCAAAAACTGGAAGAGATGGTATTCATGGCGCTTCAATGGCATCTGCAGAATTTGATGATAACTCCGAAGAAAAAAAACCAACAGTTCAAGTTGGAGATCCTTTTACAGAAAAATTACTTTTAGAAGCATGTCTAGAATTAATGAAAGATGATTCAATTATTGCCATTCAAGATATGGGAGCTGCAGGATTAACATCTTCTAGTGTTGAGATGGCTTCAAAAGGTTCTCTTGGTATTGAGCTTGAGTTGGACAAAGTTCCTTGTAGAGAAGAGAACATGACGCCTTATGAAATGATGTTGTCTGAAAGTCAAGAAAGAATGTTAATTATTTTAGAGGATGGTAAAGAGGATCATGCAAGAAAAATTTTTGAAAAATGGGATTTAGACTTTGTAGTAATTGGAAAAACTACAAATACAAAAAATTTAATTATGAAATTTAAAAATAAAATTGAAGGAAATATACCTTTAGAGGCTTTAGCTTCGAAAGCACCAGTTTATGACAGGAAATGGAGTAAAAAAAAACTTTCAAAGAAAAAAATGGAATTAAAAACTTTAAAAAAAGTTGGATTAGAAGAAGGTTTGATCAAAATTTTATCGTCTCCAAATCATTCTAATAAAAGTTGGGTAACAAGCCAATATGATCAGATGGTCATGTGTGATACTGCACAAAGATCAGGTTCAGATGCAGCTGTTATAAGAATTCACAAAAAAAATAAAGCAATAGCTGTTTCAGTAGATTCCTCGGCTAACTATTGTAAATCCCATCCGATAACAGGGGGAAAACAAATAGTTTGTGAAAATTGGAGAAATATCATTTCTGTAGGAGCAAGACCACTTGCAATTACTAATTGCTTAAATTTTGGTAACCCTGAAAATAATGAGGTTATGGGTGAATTTGCAGAATGTTTGGATGGTATAAAGGAAGCTTGCGAATTTTTAAATTATCCCGTCGTTTCAGGTAATGTCTCTTTTTACAATGGAACTAATAAAAAAAATATTTTTCCAACTCCAGTAATTGGCGGTGTTGGTTTAATTAAAAAATTATCTAAACCTATGAATCATAACTTTAAAGGTGAAAAAAATATCATACTTTTAATAGGGAAAACTTTCGGACATCTTGAGCAAAGTTGTTTTTTAAAAGAAAATTTTTCAATAGTTGAAGGTATCCCTCCTGAAATTAATTTAGTAAATGAAAAAAACAATGGAGAAATTATTCTGAAGTTAATAGATAGTGGACTATTAAAAGCTGTTCACGATGTTTCTAGCGGAGGTTTGTTAGTTGCATTAAGTGAAATGTCTATTGGAACTAATTTTGGAATAAAAATTCAAAAACCTAAAAGATTAACTAATTTAATAGGATATTTCTTTGGAGAAGATCAGGGTAGATATGTCATTGAAATCGATCCCTCAAATTTAGATAAAGTTGTAAAATTATTAAATGAAAATAATGTTTATCATGATAATTTGGGAGTTACACAAAAAGAATTTTTTGAAATTGAGGGTGAAATGAAAATATCTAATAAAGAGCTGTTTAAAATCAACAATCATTGGTATAATAACTATTAATGCCAATTCCTATTGAAGACATAAAAAAACTTATCATTGAGTCAATTCCAGATGCAATAATTGAAATTAATGACCTGATGGGAGATAATAATCATTATTCAGCAAAAATTAAATCAAAAGTGTTTAATGGTTTAACTAAAATTGAACAACATAAGCTAGTTTATAAATCGCTAAAAGGTAAAATGGGTAATGAATTACATGCTCTTTCAATCACAACAGAGGAAAACAAATGAGTATAAAAGATGAAATAAAAAAAACTATAGAAACAAATGATACTTGTTTATTCATGAAAGGTACACCAGATTCACCCCAGTGTGGTTTTTCAATGGCTGTATCTAATTTACTAAAACACCTAAATGTAAAATTTAAAGGAATAAATGTTTTAGAAAGCGAAGAACTTAGGCAGGGTATTAAAGATTATAGCGATTGGCCAACAATACCACAACTTTATGTTAAAGGAGAATTTATAGGTGGTTGCGATATAGTAAAAGAAATGTTTGAAAAGGGCGACTTAAAGAAATTATTTGAGAATAAAAACATAATATAATGAAAAATTATATTTATAAGATTATAATTTTTATTATTGCAATTATAGTTATTTTTGAATTTACAATTGGAAAACATATAGATCAATTTAATCAAAAAATAAATACTTTTACAACCAAAGAAGGTAGAAAAGAGATTGTTTCATCTTTAAAAAAAGAAATTAAAAAAGCTAATGAAAAAGAAAATTACCTAGATGAAGAGGAAAGAATCTTAATCAGAAATTTTATAAAAAAAATTAAAAAAGAATTAGAAATTCAAGATTAATCACATTTAAAAACTTTTGCTAAAATTAAATTTTCTTTAGAAAAGTTCATCTTAACTTTTTCTTGATGAACAATCTCACATTTATTTGGTACACCTTTATTTATGGCTCTCTCAGTCAGAGCTACATAAAATGGTCTGATATTTTTTTTATGTAAGTCACTAAAAGGTTTAAAACATGTAGCTTGATTTATTACAAAGAATTTTATTCCATCTTTATTTCGATTTGAAATTATACATGAATCTTGAATATGTTTCTTCTTGTTGAAAAAATTTCCAATATTTCTTGTTGAAACTCCCCAGTAATCAAGTTCAAAATTTTTGGTTACATTTAAAAAAAAGTTAGAATTATTAATCCATATATAATTATAAGGGAACATCTTTATATTTTGATAAATGAAAAATAGTATAAATAAACTAATTATTCCTGTTCCTAATTTTTTTTTATAATTAAAAATTAAAATTAAGGAGATAATCATTATTAATGGAACCAAAAAAAGAATTTGTCTTAATTCATCGTATAAATTCACATTTAATAAAATTAATAAAAATATTATTAAAAATATACTTGTAATTAATGAACCCAAAATTAAAATATTTTGTTGTTTGCTAAAAAGTTTTTTTTCAATAAAAGGAAAAATTAATAAACCAAAAATGATAATCAAAGGTAATTTAAAGAATAACCAAATAAATATATAACTTGATGGTAAATTCTGTGCTCTCATACATTCGCCTAGAGTTATAGTGCAAACTGTCTGAATATGACTTCTCATAAAATCTATGGAATAAAAAAATTTAAGAGGATCTTGCCAAAAATTTGGATATAAAAGAAATAAAGATATAAGGAAAATTGAACTAAAAACAAATATTTCTTTATTCACTTTTTTTATAAAACTAAAAAAATTTAATTTAAAAACATTTATATAAAAAATTAAAAAAATTATATATTCTACAAAAATAAGAAAACCACTAATTCTTAGAGATATAAGAAATGACGTTAACAAAGCAAATATTATTAAATCTTTTTTTTTGGTTCTATTTTTAATAAAATAATTACTTAAAATTTTAATTATATAATAGGTGGATATAAGCCAAACTGACATAAATGGAACATCTTTCACATTAAAAAAACTATGTCCTAATAAATAAGGGTAAGTAAGAAAAAATATAGAACTTATATTTGAGAAAAATTTGTCCTTTGTAGTAAAAAAAATTATCTTTTTAAAATATATTCCTGCGGTAACAAAAAAAATAATTACTAGTGGGTGTTTAATAAGGAGATCAGCGCCTTCTGTATTAATATCTTTGAAATTAATTAGTTTTGAAAAAAAAAGATCAAGAGGTGCAGAAATTAAATAAAATCCGATCCCATAATAGCCATGATAGGTATCCAATATATCAACATTATTTTTAGTGTTGAAGAAGAGGTTTTCAATTTTATCTCTATTTAACTCCCAAACCCAACTACTATGTGCTTCATCATGAGTAATTCCAACCTTAAGAGAGAAATAAATACAAATAAATAAGTATATAAAAAGAAAATAGTAAAAATAATTTTCTTTAAAATTAAAAATTTTTTTCACAGTCATAGTATAATTATTTTTTCTTGATAAAACAAATGTCTGACTCTGCTAGATTTCCTTTGAAAGTATCTATTGATTTTATAGATTTAAAAATTTTCATCTGTTTTTCTTTAGTAAATAATTTTGATGAGAAGTACACTTGATTACTTATTTTTTTTAATAATTCATCCACAAGTATTTCATTAATGTCTTTATGTTTTTGAAAATAATTTGGAAATTTATAATCTTCAATTACGTAAACTCCACCTGATTTAACAAGCTCAAAAAAAATATCAAAACCAAAGATAATATCGCTTAAGAGATGGGATCCATCATCAATAATTAGATCAAACTCTTCAAAATTATTTTGATCAAATATCTTGTTCAGAATTTTTTTTACTTTTTCTTTATTATTAATGTCTAACCCGTAGACATTTATCTGTTTTGAAAAATATTTAAAATTTGAGATATTTATATCAAAGCAAAATATTTTTGAATTTGGAAAGAATTTTGCGAATGCTGCTGCAGAAGCTCCAGCAAAAGATCCGATTTCTAGTATATTAATTTTTTTATTTTTGAATTCATTAAGTTGTTTTTCATAAATTAATGAAAAACCGTGCCCTCTATCATTAGATTCTCTGAAATAATTAGCTTTATCACTTCCGTAAAAATAAAATAATTCATCCAGTGTTTTTTTTTCAAAATTATTTTTATCTATTGAGATTTTTTTTTTAAACTTGTAAAGCAAATTTCTTTTAAAAAGACTAAAAAAATTCAATTATCTAGAATAATATTCAATTACTAAATTTGGTTCCATTACAACTGGGAATGGTACTTCTGAAAACTTTGGAATTCTGACTAGTTTTGCTGTTTTGTTTTTGTCATCTAATTGAATATATTCTGGTACATCTCTTTCTTTATTCTGTATTGAACCTTCAATAAAAACTAATTTTTTTGATTTCTCTCTTATTTCAATTAAATCTGTTTCTTTAACAACATAACTAGAGATGTTAACTCTTTTTTTATTTACTTTAATATGTCCATGATTGATCATTTGCCTAGCTGAGAAAACTGTTGGTGCAAACTTTGCCCTGTATATAACTGTATCTAATCTACTTTCTAATAAAGCGATTAAATTTTCTGTTGTATCTCCTCGTTTAGATAAAGCCTTTCTATAGATATTCCTAAACTGTCTTTCGTTAATATTGCCATAATATGCTTTTAACTTTTGTTTTGCTTGAAGTTGTATTCCGTAGTCTGTCGGTTTACCTTTTTTATTTTGGCCATGCTGACCTGGAGGGTATGCTCTTGAGTTAAATGGACTTTTAGGCCTTCCCCAGATGTTAGCTTTAAGCCTTCTGTCAACTTTATGTTTAGATTTTAGTCTTTTTGTCATATTTGTTGTTCAGTGTTTATAAGGTTTAAAGATCATTTGTCAATTATGGTTTAGTACTAATTTTTACTTAAACTGCTTATAATACTAGCTAAAATCCTTAATTCTTTATCGTTTGGTTCAAATCTGTAAACTAAGTTATTAATTGAAAGTATCATAGACTGTTTTTTTTCCTCTGGTAGGAAAAAATCTTTCTGCTCTAATAATGAAATTAAATATTTTACAAATGATGATTGCTTAGATTTTGAGGATATTTTCAAATTTTTACCTTTTTTAGTAAATTTAATTGAATTTAAAGCTTTAAATATTTCATAACAAATAATCGTTACAGAATGTGAAAGATTTATAGATTTAAATTTTCGAGAGGTTGGAATTGTTAAAATAAAATTTGATAGAGAAAGATCTTTATTCGAAAGACCTGAGGCCTCTGGTCCAAACATTAATCCAAATTTAGTGTTATTTTTTTTTTTTAAAATATTTAAAAAATCTTTAATTGAAATATGTTTTTTATTAATATCTCTTCTTCTAGCGCTCAATGAAATTACAATATCAAATTCATCTAAAGCATCACGCGTATTATGAAAAATTTTAGCTTTATTAATTATATTAAAAGCACCTACTGAAGTTGTTTTTGCTTTATGATTAGGAAATGAAAATTTTGGAGAGACGATATTTAACTTATTAAATCCAAAGTTTTTTATTGATCTTGCACAAGCTCCGATATTTTCACCTAACTGGGGTTTTACTAAAATAAAACCAAATTTATTTTTCATTGAGGTTTGCAGGAGCTTTTTCTTTATACAACTTATAATCCAAGCTATCGATAAGAGCTTTAAATGAAGCTTCTATTATATTTGGTGATACTCCCACCGTGAACCAGCTCACACCTGTTTTGTCAGTACTTTCAATTAAAACTCGAGTAGTTGCTTCGGTACCAGTATTTAATATTCTTACTTTATAATCTAATAACTTTAAATCTGAAAAATAATTATAATACTTTGTTACTTTTTTAAAATTGGATCTTATTGCATTATCTAATGCATTAACGGGTCCATTTCCTTCTCCATAACATTCAATCTCTTTGCCGTCTATTAAGAATACTACACTTGCTTTGGTTTCAATTTTATTTTCTTTCGAAACATTTACATCATAGCTTTTAACTTTTAAATATTCAGGAACTTTTCCTAATAATCTATTTGCAAGAAGTTCAAAAGATGCGTCCGCGCCATCATAAGAATAACCACTAAACTCCCTATCTTTAACCTCATCTAAAATTTTTTGAACTTTAGGATCTTTTGAGTCAATTTTTACACCATATTTTTCAAGTCTTGATAAAATATTGGATCTACCAGATTGATTTGAAACTACTATATTTCTATGATTTCCAATTATTTTCGGATCAATATGCTCATAAGTCTTTGGGTCCTTTTTTACTGCAGAAACATGAAGGCCGCCTTTATGTGAAAACGCAGAAGCACCGACATAGGCCATATTTTTGTTCGGTTTTCTATTAAGTATCTCATCTAATAACCTTGAGCACTCTGTAAGTGATGATAATTTTTCTTTTTTAATGTTTAATTCAAATTTTTCACTAAAAGTTTTTTTAAGACATAAATTTGGTATTATTGACATCAAATTTGCATTGCCACATCTTTCCCCTAGCCCGTTTATTGTCCCTTGTATCTGCCTCACCCCACATTCTACAGCCGCTAACGAATTAGCAACAGCATTTTCAGTATCATTGTGAGCGTGTATTCCAAGATTTTTTCCAGGTATAGTTTTTGAAACTTTTGAAACAATTTCTCTTATCTCATTAGGTAAGGTTCCTCCATTTGTATCACATAAAACTATCCATCTAGCCCCATTATCATAAGCTTGCTTGAGACAATCTAGTGCATAATTTGAATTTGACTTGTATCCATCAAAAAAGTGCTCGGCATCAAATAAAAATTCTTTATTCTTTTTTACAAAATGTTTAGTTGTTTCACTTATATTTTCTAAATTTTCCTCATTTTTTATACCTAATGCTACTTTTACATGAAAATCCCATGACTTCCCTACCACACAAACTGCTGGGGTATTAGCGTTTATTAATGAAGCTAACCCAGGATCATTATCTGCACTTCTGCCTATTTTTTTTGTCATGCCAAATGCAGTGAAAATTGTCTTCTTCATTTTAGGAGGACTAGAAAAAAATTTAGTGTCCACTGGATTTGCCCCAGGCCAACCTCCCTCAACATAATCTATTCCTATATCTGACAACACTTTCGCAATCTTATTTTTATCTTCGATAGAAAAATCGACGCCTTCTGTTTGTGCTCCATCTCGTAATGTTGTATCAAAAATATATATCTTCTCTTTTTTCATCTAAATTTCCAAATTGTTTTACCTTTTTGATCTTCGATTAAAATACCTTCAGATAATAATTCATCACGTATTTTATCAGCTAGTGAAAAATTTCCTTTATTTTTTGCAACAGTTCTTTCCTCTATCTTTTTTAATATATAGCTCTCTGATACTTTAATCTTGCTTTTCTTAAAGCTTTCCCAGTCTTTTTTGTTTTCATTAAATAATCCTAAAAATCTGCAAGCTTGATTAAATTCTATCTTTTTTTTTTCATTTCCTTTAATAGCCGCACTATATAATTCATGAATTTTAGCTATAAACCCTGGTGTATTTAGATCATCTAATAAAATATCATCTATTATAGAGTTGTGCTCTTGTTTATCTGAATAAAGGTTGTACCATTTATTTAAAATACTTTTTTGATTATTTAAAAGGTCTTCATTCCAATCCAATGGCTGACTATAATGCGCACTTAAAAGGGCCAGTCTAACGACTTGACCAGAATATTTTTTTACTGCATCTGAAATTGTAATAATATTCCCTAAAGACTTTGACATCTTTTCCTTATTAATTGTCACAAAACCATTATGTATCCAATAATTAGCAAAAGAACTGGTATTATTATTGCAACAAGATTGAGCTATTTCATTTTCATGATGAGGAAAAATTAGATCAAGACCGCCTCCATGAATATCAAATTTTTTTCCTAAATATTTTTCACTCATAACTGAACATTCAAGATGCCACCCAGGCCTACCTCTGCCCCATGGAGACTCCCAACCAGGATCTTCATCAACTGACGGTTTCCATAAAACGAAATCCATTAGATTTTTTTTTAAATCAGAAGTTTCTATTCTATATCCTGCCTTCAACTCATCTAAATTTTTATTTGATAATTTTCCGTAATCCTTAAATGATTTAATATTAAAATAAACATTGCCCTTATTCTCATAAGCAAATCCTTTTGCGATTAAAGAGGAAGTCATTTCTACCATCTCTTTAATATGATTAGTGGCTTTTGGCTCAACAGAGGGTTCTAAACAATTTAAGCTTTTACAATTTTCATGAAAAATTTTTGTAATCTCTTCAGTAATTTCATTTATTTTTTTTTTTTGTTTTTTTGAGGCATCAATAATTTTATCATCAACATCTGTAATATTTCTGACATACGTAACGTTTTTACCGTAAAGTGATCTTAATACTCTGAATAAAACATCAAAAACCACTAAACTTCGCGCATTACCAACATGAGGATAATCATAAACTGTAGGTCCACAGGCATATAAAGAAATTTTCTTTGGATTGATTGGTTTAAATACTTCTTTTTTTCTGGATAGTGAATTAGTTATTTGAAGATTACTCATTAAATTTGCAAACTGGTATTGGGTTCATTTTGTGTAAGTTTTTTTCTCTTATTTCTAAATATTTTTGATAGTTAGGATCATCCTTATTTTCCATAGCTTTCTCAAGATCTTCATAACTCATTCCAAGTTGTTGAACGTCGTTTCTACCATCATCCCATAATCCATCAGTAGGTGGAGTATTAATTATTTCGCTTGATACTCCTAAGTATTTTCCGAGTTCCCATACTTGTGTCTTGGTACAATCAGCTATAGGAGAAATATCAACTCCTCCATCGCCATATTTTGTATAAAAACCAACGCCAAAATCTTCAACCTTATTTCCTGTTCCAACAACAATCCCGCTATTTGCTGCTGCTACTTGGTATAAAGTTGCCATTCTCAATCTAGCTCTAGAATTTGCATAACCATGTTCGTTATCAAATTTATTTAAAACCGAGGAAAATGAGGAAAATATTTTATCCATCTCTATTAAATGATGCTCCACATTTTTATATTTTTGTTTTAACCATTGAGCATGTAAAAGACTTAAGTCATGTTGTGACTTAATTTGCTTTATTGGCATTGTTAACACAATCGTCTTACGACCAGTATTTGCACATAATGTACTAACTACGGAAGAATCTATACCACCTGAAATTCCAACAACTAATGTTTTTGGTCTATAAGATACAGAATCACAATAATTATTGATCCAATCAGTGATAATTTGAGCTCTTTTTTTTACTTCCATAATTAATACCTTACCTCTCTTTTAAGGTTTGGTCTTAATAATTACAATAATTATTAAGACGCGGCTTGAATAATTTTATTTGATATTTTTGAATTTTTCTTAATTTCCTCGGAAATAAGGAAAGCTAATTCTAAAGCTTGGTCTGCATTTAATCTAGGATCGCAATGAGTCCTGTATCTATTTGAAAGATCATTTTCCGAGATCTTCTGAGCTCCACCAGTGCATTCTGTCACATCTTGACCTGTCATCTCTACATGAAGACCTCCTGCATAACTCCCTTCAGCTTGACTTACTGCAAAGAAATTTTTCACTTCTTTAAGTACGCTTTCAAAAGTCCTAGTTTTAAAACCAGTAGCAGCTTTAATCGTATTTCCATGCATTGGGTCACATGACCAGATTACTTTTAGACCCTCTTTTTTAATAGCTTTAATTAATTTTGGCAAATATTTATCTACATTATCAGCACCAAATCTTGAAATTAAAGTTAATCTACCAGCTTCATTTTCTGGATTAAGTATGTTGCAAAGATTTATAAGCTCCTCTGGTTTTAATGTTGGTCCACATTTAAGTCCTATTGGATTTTTTATTCCTCTACAAAACTCTACGTGTGCTCCGTCAGGCTGTCTTGTTCTATCTCCTATCCAAACAAAGTGAGCTGACGTGTCATGATATTCTCCAGTCGTAGAGTCTATTCTCGTCATCGACTCCTCAAAAGGTAAATGCAGAGCTTCATGTGATGTGTAGAAATTAACTGACCTAAGTCTTCGATTATTATCAGAATTAATTCCACATGCCTCCATAAATGCAAGTGCGTCACTAATTTTATCTTCTATCTCTTTATATTTACCTTTGGTTTTATCTTTTATGAATCCCAAGTTCCATAAGTGAACTTGTCTTAAATCAGCAAAACCACCTTGTGAAAAAGCTCTTAACAAATTTAATGTTGATGCTGATTGAGAATAAGCTCTAAATAATCTCTTAGCATCAGGTATTCTAGCTTTTTCAGTAAATTCCATACCATTGATGTTGTCGCCTAAATAACTTGGCAATTCTTTCCCTTCTTTTTTTTCAGTAGGTGCACTTCTTGGCTTTGAAAATTGACCTGCTATTCTTCCAACTTTTACCACTGGCATTGAAGCGGATGCAGTTAGAACTAAAGACATTTGTAAAAGGACTTTGAATGTATCTCTGATGTTATCTGGATGAAACTCTGCGAAACTTTCAGCACAATCTCCTCCCTGTAATAAAAATGCTTTACCCTCAACTACATCAGCTAAAGCTTTTTTTAGAGATCTTGACTCTCCAGCAAATACTAGCGGAGGATATTTTTTAATTTTACTTAAAACTAAATTCAATTCTTCCTTGTCATGATAAACAGGTAAGTGTTTAGCAGAGAATTTAGTCCAACTATTTAAGTTCCATTTTTTCATTTTCAACTTATGGTATATATATATCGCTAATGGCAATATGCCAAGTTAGATTTTACTATAAAACAAACATTTTATGAGAATTATTAAAAAAAAAAATGAAAAATCTTTAATAAGAGAATTTTTACAAATATTCAAAAGAGAAATTGATAAAAAAAAGAAGAGCAAAAGAAGACTGAGTTTTGTTTTAACAGGGGGCTCAAGCCCAATTAATTTATACAAAAAACTAGCTGAGTCTAATATTGATTGGTCAAACATAGATTTATTCTGGGGAGATGAAAGATTTGTCTCAAATAAATCTAAAAACTCCAATTTTAAAATGGCAAATGATTTATTTATTAAGAAAGTGAAAATAAAGAAACGAAGTCTATTTTATATCAATACCAAAAGAAAAGATATAAACCAGTGTTCTTTGGAATACCAAAACAAAATTAAAAAATATTTTAAAAATAGAAAAATTAGTTTTGATATTTGTCTTTTAGGGATGGGAAATGATGGTCATATTGCTTCTATATTTCCTAACACAAATATATTTAAAAAAAGATTTATTGTAAGTTCTGTTGATAGGCAAGATTTTAAAAGAATAACTATTGGATTAAAAATAATAAATAATTCCAAAAGAATATTTCTATGGTTAAGTAAAAAATCTAAAACCTCTATATTTAAGAAATTACAGTTTAAAGGGAAGGAAATACCTGTTAATAATCTTAATAAAAAAAAATTATTCTGTTTTTTAATTAATTAAATTTTTCTATTTTTTTATTTAGTGAAATTAAATAAGTTTCAATTTTAAGTTTACGATATTTTTTTTTAAAAATTTTTTTTATTTTTTTAAATGAAGATTTATGAATTTTTAACTCATTTAAACTATTAAATTTTTTTTTTTCATTTATGATTTTTGCAGCCCCACAGTCACGGTGGTTTATCACTATCAACTTTTGTATATTATGAATTTTTATTGATGTTTCAAAGTTATCCCAGAATGTTTTGTGCCAGTTTTTAAACTTTGGAGCTGTTACTCCAATTGAAGCTCCGGCTATAGTAAATAAACTATATTTTCCTTTTAATTTTTTTTTATTTAAATAATTAAAAACTATTGGTTGAAATCTTGGATCAATGCAAGATAAAACCATTGCTTTATATTTCATTGACATGATTATTCAACTGTAACGGACTTAGCTAAATTTCTTGGTTTATCAATGTCACAATTTTTAAGTAATGCTACGTGATAAGCTAAAAGTTGTAGTGGAACCGTTAATAAAATTCCTGATAACAAATTATCTAAATGAGGAACTCTTAAACCAAATCGAATATTTTCACTTAACGCGTCTTTTTTATTATCAGTTAATAAAAATATTTTTCCACCTCTCGATATAACTTCTTGCATATTTGAAAGTGTTTTTTCATAATATTTATCTTTAGGTGCAATTACTATTACTGGCAAACCTTCTTCAATTAATGCAAGTGGACCATGTTTCATTTCACCAGCAGGATAACCTTCTGCATGAAGGTACGAAAGCTCTTTAAGTTTCAAAGCTCCTTCAAGAGCTATTGGAAATGAGCTACCTCTACCTAAAAACATAGTACCACGAGCATTTATAAATTCTTTAGCCATCATTTGAATTTTACTTTCTAATTTCAAAATACTTTTAATTGTTTCAGGAAGAGTTATTAAATTTTGAATATTCTTAATATAAATATCTTTAGTTATTTCTCCCCTAACAGATGCCAATTTTAAAGAAAGAATGTACAAAACGATTAGCTGGCCAAGAAATGCTTTTGTAGAGGCAACACCTATTTCTGGTCCAGCGTGTATAGGTAAAACCCAGTCAGAATTTCTAGCTATGGTGCTCTCAATAACATTAATTACAGAACATGTTTTAACATTATTTTTTTTGCATATATCTAAAGCAGCTGCTGTATCAGCTGTTTCACCAGATTGGGAAACAAAAATATAAAGATTTTTTTTATCAAATTTTAAATTTCTATATCTAAACTCTGATGCAATATCTGTTTCAACATCAATATTAGTTAATTCCTCTATCCAATATTTAGTAACAAGACATGAATGATAAGCTGTTCCACACCCTATTAAATATATCTTTTTTATTTCTCTTGGATCGATTGGAAAATTAAAAATATTTATGTCTTTTTTTAAATTATCAATATATTCATTAACACATTTTTTTACTGTTATAGGTTGTTCAAATATCTCTTTAGACATAAAGTTTTTGTAATCTCCTTTTTCAGCCATGTTTTCATCATTGGAAACAATATGAACTTTTTTGTTGATTTTTTTCATACTAAAGTCGTAAAAACTAACTTCATTTTTTGACAAAACACATAGCTCTCCATCATCTAGATATGAAATTTTATTTGTCATAGATTTTAAAGCATAGGAGTCGGACCCAAGATAATTTTCCTTATTCGAGTACCCCACAGCAAGAGGGCTTCCTCTTCTAGCGCCAATTATAATATTTGGGAAATCTTTAAAAATAATTCCAAGCGCAAAGCTACCTTTGAGTTTGTTAAGCGTTTTGAATACTGAGACTAAAGGTTTATTTTTTTTTAATTCCTCAGTAATCAAAATAGTTATAACTTCGGTATCAGTTTGTGATTTAAATTTAAGACCTTTAGATAAAAGATTTTTTTTCAGTTCATCTGAATTTTCTATAATACCATTATGAACTACTGAAACACTTTCGGATGAGTGAGGATGAGCATTAATCAGATTTGGAATACCATGCGTTGCCCATCTTACATGTCCTATTCCTATGTTTCCATCAGAGGGTGTTTTAAAAAGAATTTTTTCTAGTTCATCTACTCTTCCTGAACATTTTTTCTCATCAATTAGGTCTTTTTTAATTGTTGCTATACCAGCAGAATCATAACCTCTGTATTCCAATTTTTTTAATGAATTTATTATATTTACAGAAACAGGTTTATAACTTGCTATACCAATAATTCCACACATTATTTTTTTTTCTTTCTTTTATAATTTGTTATTTCCTGTTGTGCTGTTCTAGTTAAGGCTAATGATTTTTTTTTTACATTTTTTGTAATGACTGAACCTGCACCAATAGTGCTTCCTTTTTCAATTTTTACTGGAGCTACTAGTGAAGAATTAGACCCAACGAAAACATTATCTGAAATATTTGTTTTAGATTTTTTATTACCATCATAATTACAAGTAATTGTACCAGCTCCGATATTTGAATTCTTACCTATGGACGTATCTCCGATATATGTAAGATGATTAACTTTAGAGTTTTGATCAATACTTGATTTTTTTGTCTCAACAAAATTTCCAATTTTTGAATTATTTTTTAGTACTGTGCCTTGTCTTAATCTTGCATAAGGACCAATAATCACATTTTTTTCAATTCTTGTTCCTTCAATGTGTGTAAAAGATTTTATATATGAATTATCGCCAACTTTCACTTTTGGTCCAAAAACAACATATGGCTCAACAGTTACGTTTTTTCCAAATAGAGTGTCCTCAGATAAAAAAATTGTTTCTGGTGCAATTAAATTTACACCCTTCTTTAAAGCTTTATTTCTTAAAAGTTCTTGAGAAAGTCTGTAAGAATTAGCTTTATTTAATTTATTATTTGTATTCATTAAAATTTTCTTTACATTATTAATGTAACTGAAATAAATCACAAAATATTTCTTTTTAATACTTTTAAAATGAATCAAAATTATACAATCCTTTTTGATCTAGATGGCACAATAGTCAATACAGCTCCAGATTTAATGGCTGCACATAACCACGTAATGAAAAAATATGGTCACGCAGAAAAAAAAATGGAGGAAGTAAAATCGCTCGCTGGTAGAGGCGCATGGCTGATGATGCAAAGGTCTTTAAAACAGGAAATTAAGGATGAAAAGATTAAAAAAGAGATGACAAGAGAATTTATTGATTATTATTCAAAAAATATTGATCGTAACAGTGTTCCAATTAAAGGATCAATAGATTTTTTTAAATGGGCTAGAAACAAAAATATATCAATGGCTGTGTGTACCAATAAACAAGAGAAGCTAGCTATAGATTTGTTAAAAAAATTAGATATTTTTCAATACTTTGAATATGTGGCAGGATCTGACACCTTTTCCTTTAATAAGCCTGATCCTAGACATTTAACAGATGTAGTTGAAATAATCGGTGGTGATTTAAAAAAAACAATTATGGTGGGTGATAGTGAGGTGGATGCCATGTCAGCTAACAATGCAAAATTACCTTTTATTTTGGTAAAAGACGGTTACACAGAAAAAACTGAGAACGAAATCAAGCATGATGAACTAATTTCTGATTTTATAGGCTTCGAAAAAATAATTGAAAAATATCTATGATTACCTTTACACTTTTTACAGCCTTAGCAGCATTTTATTTTACAATGTTTTTTACACCAGGACCTAATAATGCAATGCTTACGGCCTCGGGAATGAAATTTGGGTTTATTAGAACACTTCCTCATCTTATTGGAATACCATTAGGTCACATATTACAGATAGGTCTTACTTGCTTTGGTTTAGCTAATCTATTTTTACTTTATCCGCAAATTCAATTTTATATGAAAATATTATGTTTCTTATATTTACTTTATTTAGGATGGAAAATGATTGGATCATTTAGTTTAGCTCAAAAAGAAACAGGAAGGCCATTAAAATTATATGAAGCCTCTTTGTTTCAATTTATTAATCCGAAGGCCTGGTCTATCGCTATCACTGTCGCTTCAGGTTTTTATCCAACTGAAGAAAATATTATTATTGGTGTTGGATTTGTAACAATTACCGCAGCAGTAATTTGTTTTCCAACAATTAGTCTATGGGCTTTATTTGGAAGTGGTTTGAGAAAATTTGTGAACAATATTAAAATAAAAAAAGTTATTGAATACTTGCTGGCTATTTTATTAGTATTAACAGGATTGTTTATTCTGATCAAATAATAGTCTTTGATTTTTATTACTCTCTTTAATATATTTTGTTAGATGCATTTTACTAAAAAGAGCAATTCTGAAAAAAGAATTGATTTAATTAATAAGCTAAAATCAAAAAAATTATTGAGATTTCCTGGTGCCTATAATCCATTGTGTGCAAAACTAATTGCAGAAATAGGCTTTGATGGTGTTTATATTTCTGGTGGTGTGATGTCCAACGATTTAGGTTTACCTGATATTGGGTTAACTACTTTAGATCATGTAAGTTACAGGGCTCAACAAATTTCTAGAGTCACAGATTTACCTACTATAGTTGATGCAGATACAGGTTTTAAAGATTGTAGCAAAACTATCAATGTATTTGAAAGCAAAGGTCTAGCTGGTTGTCATATTGAAGATCAAATTGCCGAGAAAAGGTGCGGACACCTGGATAATAAAGAACTTATTTCAAAAATGGAAATGGTGACAAAAATTAAGACTGCAGTAAAAGCAAGAAAAGACAATAATTTTTTAATAATTGTTCGAACTGATGCTAACTCTGTGGAAGGAATAGAAAAAACTTTAGAAAGGATAACAGCTTATGAAGAGGCTGGAGCTGATATGATTTTTCCTGAAGCTATGAAAGATGAAAAAGAATTTGAGAAAGTTAGAAAAATTTCAAAAGGTTTTCTATTAGCTAACATGACAGAATTTGGTAAATCTAAATTACTTAGTAAGAAACAATTGGAAAATCTTGGATATAATTTAGTAATTTATCCTGTAACGACACAAAGATTAGCAATGCAAAATGTAGAAATGGGTCTTAAATCGATATTTAAAGATGGTCATCAAAACAATATCATTGACAAAATGCAGACTAGAAAAAGGTTGTACGAGTTAGTAGAATATGAGAAATACAATACGCCAGATAAGAAAATTACAGACTTTTCTACTGAAGGACATGAATAATGAGTGAAGAAATTAAAAAAGGTTTATTAGGAATAGTTGTCGATGAAACAACCATATCACAAGTAGTACCAGAGCTTAGTGCATTAACTTACAGAGGTTATACAGTACAAGAACTTTGTGATAAATGTGACTTTGAGGAAGTTGCTTATTTAGTGCTCAACGGTGAATTACCAAACAGATCGCAGCTAAAAAAATTTATAAAACAAGAAAGATCCGAGAGAAAACTCTCAAAACAAATTTTAAGTGATATTAAAAAGATGCCAAGAAATGCTCATCCAATGGATGTAATTAGAACTTGTGTGAGTTTGATGGCGCTAGAGGACAAAGATACAAAAGATAATTCTCCCAAAGCAAATATGAGAAAAGCAATGCGGATATTTGCTAAAACACCAACGGCAGTAGCAGCTTATTTTAGGTCTAGAAAAGGAAAAAAAATTATAAACCCTAATAACAAGTTATCTTTTTCTGAAAACTTTTTTAAAATGATGTTTAACAAAGTTCCTGACAAAGAAATTGTTCGAGCTTTCGATATATCTTTAATTTTATACGCAGAACATAGCTTTAATGTTTCAACTTTTACAGCTAGAACAATAACATCTAGTTTATCTGATCTTCATGGTGCGATTACTGGAGCAATAGCTTCATTAAAAGGTCCTCTTCACGGCGGTGCTAATGAAGCGGTTATGCATATGATGAAAGAAATTGGAAGACCTGAAAAAGCGAAAGCTTGGATAGAAAATGCTCTGGCTAAAAAGAAAGTTGTAATGGGTTTTGGACATAGGGTTTATAGAACAGGAGACTCACGTGTACCAACTATGAAACATTATATGTTTAAAGTAGCGAAGTTACTCAAAAAAGAAAAGTATACAAAAATGTATGAAATTTTAGAAAAGGTAATGCTGGATAAAAAAAATATTCATCCAAACGTCGATTTTCCGTGTGGTCCTACATATTACATGATGGGGATTGACATTGACTTTTACACACCAATATTTGTGATGTCACGAATTACAGGATGGTCTGCGCATATTATGGAACAGCATACTTCTAACAAACTTATAAGACCGCTATCTAAATATAGAGGTGCAGATGTAAGAGAAGTTATGCTTTTAAACCAAAGATAATTTGAAAATACTTCAATTTTTAAAAACAATTTTCTTTAATTTTTTAATCTTTTTCATTCTGTTAGTGATAATTGAATTAATTTTTGGAACGTGGTTTAAAAATAATTTTTCTTATCGTTTATCTTCTGAAAGAAACATTTATAGAGTTTATAAATTTAATTTTTCAAATTATAAAGGAGAGTCTTTATATAAAAGAGACTCTAATGCATTCAGATATGATGAAACACCAATTAAAGAAAATAGTATAGATGTTGTTTTTACTGGTGGATCAACAACTAATCAAAAATTTTTAAATTACCAAGATACAATTGTGGGAAATTTGGATAATCATTTTAAGGAAAAAAAAATAGTTAATGCCGGTGTAGATGGTCTTTCAATTAGAGGTCATATAAATTCCTTTGATCTATGGTTTAATAAGATTAATAAATTAAGTCCCAAATTCTATATTTTTTACTTAGGCATAAATGATCGAAATTTATTGAATTATAAATATAAATCAGTCGATGATTTTAAAGAGTCAGATTTTAAAGGTAATCTTAGAGAATATTTGGAGTCTAATTCCTTTTTGTACAAAAATTTTCGTCTTTTGAAGGCAAAATTATATTTAAGTTATAATATTCAAAAAGGCGCAAATATTGTAAATAAAAAAGGTGTTGTATATGGAGAGCGGTCTAAAAAAAAATTTATAAATTACAAAGAATTTCAATCAAACAATGGAATTAATAAATTATTTTTTGATAAGTATGTCTTATTGTTGAATACTCTTACGAATAAAGTGAGGGAGCAAAATGCTATTCCTGTTTATATAACTCAAACATCAGGTTATGGGATTAATTCTGAGCTTTTTTCAGCATCTGTAGCTGTGATGGAACATTGTAAAAATCAAAATTTGAAATGTATAAATTTAGCTAAGGAAATCGATTTGAATTATGATGATTTTTATGATGAATTGCATCTAAACCCCAAGGGCTCTCTAAAAGTATTTTCCTATTTATCTAAGAAATTAGAAAAAATAATAAATTGATTTATATCCATAAATTCAAGTATAAAGTCTTATTATGACTTTAACTAATTTACTTTTATTTTTTATTCTAGTCACACTAGCCACTTACACATTTATGCCTTGGAAAGGTATTGATAAAGGTTCATTAGTAAAAGTAGCATCTCAGTGGTTTATGTGGTTTGCTATTTTTGCAATCATTATTTTAATATCTACTTTTTTTGGAATTGAAATCTCTGGATAATAATTTTTTTCAACAAACAAGAATTTTAGATGGGGGTATGGGCCAAGAACTCCTTAACCGTGGAGTAAAACCTCACGGGACCCTATGGGGGGCCTCAGCATTATATAATCGAAAATATCACAAAACAGTCGTAAAAACTCATTTAGATTTTATAAAAGCTGGAGCAGAAATTATAGTGACTAATAGCTTTGGTAGTAGAAAAAGAAGGCTCATCGAAAATGCTTTGGTAAAAGAATATAAAAATCTTAACGTTCTAGCTGGAAAATTAGCTAAAAGAGCTGTTACGATGTCCAAGAAAAAAGTTTTAATTGCTGGAAGTTTGCCTCCTCAAAACTTTACTTATTTTGCTGATCTTGGAAAAGATTTAAAATTTATAAAGGAAAGTTTTAAATCTCAGGCAAAATATCTCAATCCATATGTGGATTTCTTTTATCTAGATGTAATGAGTAGTTGGAAAGAATGTTCATTGGGTTTAAATGCAATTAAAAAATACAAGAAAAAAATTTTAGTCGGTATCCACATTAGGAGTAAAGGATTGTTACCCTCAGGTGAAAAATTTATAACTGTTGCAAAAAAAGTTCAAAAACATAAACCCATTGGAATTATGGCTTCTTGTGTTTCTTTTGAGGATTTAAACGAAGTTATACAAGACGCAAAAAAACTTAAAGTCCCATTTGGATTTAAAATCAATGCTTTTGAGCATATTCCGCCAGGTTGGAAACCCGACTCAAATAATCCTAAAGTTCAGCTTGGAAAAAGAAAAGATCTTACTCCCAAAAAGTTCCTTGAAATTTGTAAAAAATTAAAGAGCAATGGAGCAAAAATCATTGGAGGATGTTGCGAAATTACTCCAAAACATATCGAAAAATTAAAGTCTTTAGTGTGATTTAATTATTTTTTGTGTAATTCTATCTAATATAATTGCTAGAATTACAATTCCTGTTCCGCCAATAACTGCAGAACCAACATCGAGCCTTCCCAGAGCAATATATACTGTTAAGCCTAGTCCTCCTGCACCTATTAAAGCAGCAATAACTACCATAGATAAAGCAAGCATTAGAGTTTGATTAACTCCTGCCATTATAGTTTTTAAAGACAAAGGAATTTCAATTTTAATTAATATTAAGAATCTTGTAAGTCCTAAACTTGATCCTGCCTCTTTAAATCCTTTACCAACTTGCCTAATACCTAAATTTGTTAATCGAATAATTGGTGGTAAAGCAAATATAATTGTAGCAACTACTCCAGGAGTTAAGCCAACTCCAAAAAGCATAACTACAGGTATTAAATATACGAAACTTGGTATTGTTTGCATTATATCAAGTATAGGACGTAAAATAATTTCAAAAGTGTTACTTCTCGAGGCAATAATGCCAAGAGGAATTCCAATTAACATACAAAATAAAACAGCAGTAAAAATCATTGCAAGCGTGGTCATACTTTCTGACCAAAGGTCAACAAGATCAATAAAAACTAAACTTACAAAAGAAAATATTGCAAATTTAATTCCATTTGTTCTGTAAGCGAAAATTATAAATATTAAAAGTATGATCGGAAAAGGAATAAAATTAAAAAGAGAGTCTAAACTATTTAATACAGTGTCTATAGGTGCTGAAATTTTTTTAAAGAGTGGCCTTTGTTCAAACAGCCACTCTTTAATATTTCCTTCTATCCATTCACCTATTGGAATGTATATTTCGTAATCTGATGGGGCTAATTTTAAACTCATTAAAATTAACCTGAACCTTTACTTGATCCAACTATCAAACGTACTTTGATTAGCTTTTATCCATTCAGCTGCGTGTTTCTTAATAGCTTTTTCGCTTTTCTCACCCTTGTTCATCTTCAAGTTCTGAGCAGCAATATCTCCAAGAGGTATTGAGGCTTTTTTAAGCATTTTTTCTACCTTTGGATTTGCTTTAAGAAAATCTACGTTAGCTGCTGGTCTAATGTCATCAGCACCAAAACCTAAATTTACTTTAGATTTTGTAGCATTAGCGATCTTAGTTGGTTTTGTTTTACTATATGGAACTTCAATCCAAACTACATCTTTACCAAGTTTTAAAGCACCAACAGTCCAGTTAGGTGTCCATGTATAAAATAGAATTGATTTTCCATTTTTATACTTAGACACTGCATCTGCCATTGAAGCTGAGTAGTCTGCTTTTACTGGATTGATAAATTCACCTAATCCAAGTTCATCAAAGTGTTTTGTGATTTGTTTTTCACAACCCCAGCCTGGAGGGCAAGCAACCATGTCTGCTTTTCCATCTCCATTTGAGTCAAACTCTTTTGCATGTTTTTTGATATCCATTACGCTTTTGATACCAAATTTATCTGCTGATTTTTTATCAATTAAGTAACCTTGGGCTCCTCCACCTTTCATTACATAACCAACTGGTTTAACTTTTCCTTTAGATTCTGAAATGTAACCATCATGAGTTCCGAACCAGCCGTTCACCCATAAATCAACATCACCTGATGTTGCCGCTACATAAAACACTTGAGGTTTCATTACAGTTGGGCCTGAAACTTTGTAACCCATTTTCTCAAGAGCTGCCTTATAGATCTCAGCCTGAAAATAACCTGTATCCCAGTCTGCCTTACCCATTTTGATCTCATTGGCAAATACAGCACTACTAATAGTAAGAGCTGCAATTATTGATACTAAATGTTTAAAATATCTCATCTTCCCTCCTAAATTTATAAAATTTTAACATGTATAAATTTTGAATGTAACCGTAATACAACTAAAAAGTGAGATATGTCTTATATGCGCACTATCGTGCGCATATATTCTTATTTGCTAATTTATTTTTAGTTTATCCAACTATTAAAAGTTTTTTGATTTGATTTAATCCACTCTTCAGCATGTTTCTTTATTGCTTTTTCACTTTTCTCACCCTTATTCATTTTTAAGTTCTGAGCAGCAATATCAGCTAAAGGAATAGATGCTTTTTTTAAAAACTTTTCTACTTTTGGATTAGCTTTTAAAAAATCAACATTTGCAGCCGGTCTAATGTCGTTCACACCAAATCCCATATTAAGTTTTGACTTTGTTGCATTTGGTACGCTAACAACTTTTGTTTCACTAAAAGGAGCTTCGATCCAAACTACATCTTCACCTAATTTTAAAGTGCCGACTGTCCAGTTCGGAGTCCAAGTATAAAATAAAACAGATTTACCATTTTTATATCTTGAAATTATATCTGCCATAGCAGCTGAGTAATCTGCTTTTATTGGATTAATAAATTCACCCAGACCAAGTTCCTCAAAATGTCTTGATATAATTTTTTCGCAACCCCATCCTGGATGGCAAGCAACCATATCTGCTTTACCATCGCCATTTGAGTCAAACTCTTTAGCGTGATTTTTTATATCCATTACAGATTTAATGTTAAATTTATCTGCAGTTTTTTTGTCAATTAAGTAACCTTGCAAGCCACCACTTTTTGCAACGAAACCAACAGGCTTAACCTTACCCATTGCCTCTTTGACATAAGAATCGTGATTTCCAAACCATCCATTAACCCAAAGATCCATATCTCCTGCAGCTGCCGCAACATAAAATACCTGTGGTTTCATAACAGTCGGGCCTGTAACTTTATAACCCATTTTTTCTAGTGCTTTTTTATAAACTTCTGCTTGAAAATAACCTGTGTCCCAATCAGCTTTACCCATTTTTATTTCTTTTGCATTTATTGATAAACTTAATGTTGAAACAAAAACTATTGTTATTAATATTTTTAATAATTTCATAATTATCCTTCTGTTGATATTATATTAATTTATAAAGAATTTTAATGAAAAGAGAGTATTGTCGCAGAAATATTTAAAGTTGATTTAATCTTTTTTACACTTTTTACAGATACCAAAAAATTCTAAGTTAAATCTTTTAAATTTCATTCCTTTTTTATGATTAAAACCTGATAAATATTTTGAAAGTTTGGTATCGCTGATCTCATCAACCATTTCGCAACTTTCACAAATTGAAAATGCTGTTGCTTTTGAAATTTCACAATCTGAGCTTCTGCATGCAACAAAAGCATTTTTACTTTCTATTTTATGAATTTTTCCCATTCCAATCAACTTATCCAATGCTCGATAAATTTGTTGAGGGGCTTTAATTCCTTTTTTTTGTACATTAAATAATATGGAATAAGCTTTTAAAGGACCTTTTGCCTTCTCAATAATATCTAAAACTATTTGTTGGTTTCTAGAAAGTGTTTGTGCTCTTGCCATAAATATAATTTACTAATTAATTATCATTTTTTCAATTCGGAATATTTTTTAAACTTTAAAAGTGAAAAACAAAAAAGTATTAAAGCTGCGGTTATTATTGATGGACCTGATGCGGTATTAAATTCTAAAGAAGAAAATAATCCTATTAAAATAGATAATAGTCCTCCAATTGTCGATAAAATAACCATCTGTAATGGATTGTTAGATATATTTCTTGCAAGAGCTGCGGGAATTATTAGCATTCCAGTTATTAAAAGAAGTCCGACTATTTTAATTGAAATAGCAATTATTGCTGCCATCAAAATTGTGAATATTGCATTATACCTATCAGGGTTCATCCCTTCTGCTTTAGCTAAATCATAATTTATTGTGGAAGCAAACAAAGGTTTCCAAATAATCTTTAAAATTATTAAAATAAATACGCCACCACCCCAAATTAATAACAAATCACTTTGACTTACAGCTAATATATCGCCAAATAACAAACCCATAACATCAAATCTAATAGTTGTTAAAAATCCAATAATTACAAGTCCTATTGCTAGCGATGAATGGGCTAATAAACCTAACAAAGCATCGTTAGGAAGATTTGTTTTAGTTTGTAATTGAAGGAGAAAAATTGCTAAAACTGCTGATATTAAAAAAACTGAAAAAGCAATATTAAGTTCAAATACCAAAGCCATAGTTACACCTAATAAAGCTGAATGCGCAAGTGTACCTGCAAAAAAAGACAATCTTCTCCAAATTACAAAGCATCCTATTGGACCTGTTATTAAAGCTATTCCAATTCCTGCAAGTAAAGCTCTTATAAAAAAATCATTAAGCATATTATTTTTGATCTATTGTTCCATCTTGAGAGTGAGTATGATCATGTTTATGCTCATATAAAGATAAGATATTGGAAGCTCTATCTCCGAACAATTCCTTATATTTACTGTCTTTAACGACTTTATGAGGTGCTCCAGAACAACATACATGTCCATTTAAACATAATACAAAATCAGTTGCAGACATTACTACATGTAGATCATGTGAAATTAAAAGAATTCCACATTTCATTTTTTCTGAAATTTGTTTGATTAATTCATATAGAGCAATTTCACCTTTAAAATCAACACCTTGTACTGGCTCATCAAGAACTAATAATTCTGGTTTTTTAGAAATAGCTCTTGCTATCAAAACTCTTTGGAACTCTCCTCCAGATAAATTACTTAAACTTTTATTTTTTAGGTGTTCAACACCAGTTAAATTTAAAGCAATATTAATTTGATCTTGAGTTAATTCTTCTGTCAAAGTCATAAAATCCAATACTCTTATTGGCAAGGTCCAATCTATTGAAATTTTTTGAGGCACGTATCCAATTTTGTCAGTATATTTTTTAACTTTGCCATCTATCTTTTTATAAATTCCTAAAGCAATTTTTGCTGTTGTTGATTTCCCAGAGCCATTTGGACCTATCAAAGTGACTATCTCACCTTGTTTAATCTCAAATGAAACTCCTTTAACTAAAGATTTGTCATTTATAGAAACGCCAGCATTTTCAACCTTTAGTAGAACTTTATTTTTATTTTCCATATTAAAAACCTTGACCTCAAATATGTTATATTATAACAAACGTTATATTATAACACTATGATAAACAAATTTATTAAGCTTACAATTACTTTATTTTTTACATTAACTCTAAGTTTTTCTGCCAATGCAGAAATTAAAGTTGTGGCTTCTATTAAACCAATACATTCACTAGCTAGTTATTTGATGGATGGAGTGGGTAAACCAGATTTAATTGTTGATGGATATAATTCTCCACATGGATTTGCATTAAAACCATCACACGCTAAAATGTTGCAAAATGCTGACTTAATATTTTGGGTTGGCGAAGACTTAGAAACTTTTTTAGAAAAACCATTAAAATCAATAGCAAAAAAAGCTGAAAAAATAGAATTAATGGAAATCAAGGGTGTAAAAAAATTAGAATTCAGAGAAAGAAACATATTCGAAGGGCATGATGATCACGGACACGATGATCATAAAGAACATGGTCATAAAGAGGATAAACATGATGATCATAAAGAACATGGTCATAAAGAGGATAAACATGATGATCATCACGAGCATGCTCACGGCGAACACGATCCGCATATTTGGCTTGATCCAATAAACGCAAAAGCAATCTTAAGTGAGATGGCAGAGCATTTAATTGAAAAAGATCCAAACAATGCATCTGCTTATAAAGCTAATTTAAAGAAGGCTCATAAAGCTTTAGACAATCTTACAAAAAAAGTTAAATCTGAGCTAAAAGGAGATTTTAAATCTATTGTATTCCATGATGCATACCAGTATTTTGAAAAAAGATTTAATGTAAATGTTTTGGGAGCTTTTACAGTTAATACAGATGTATTACCAGGAGCTGAGCAATTGGCTGAAATCAGAGAAATAATTGAACATGAAAAAGTAACTTGTGTATTTTCAGAACCTCAATTTAATCCAGATATTATAAAAGCAGTTGCAAAAGATACCAATATTAAGACTGGAGTTATAGATCCATTAGGAGCAACTCTTGATCCAGGAAAAGATTTATACTTTGATTTAATAAGAAATATGTATGCTTCTTTTAAGAGTTGTTAAATAATTTATCTTTCAATAACCATAGTATCTTTAGAGCCACCACCTTGAGAACTGTTTACAATAGTGCTTCCTTTTTTAAGAGCTACTCTAGTTAATCCACCTGTTGTAACCCAGGTTTTTTTACCGGTTAATACAAATGGTCTAAGGTCTAAATGTCTTGGCTCAATTCCCTCTTCAGAAATTGTGGGATTAGTAGATAAAATTTCTAATGGTTGTGCAATATAATCGCAAGGTTTAGCTTTAATTTTATCTATCATATTTTCTCTTTCTTCTTTTGAAGCTTTAGGACCAATTAATATTCCATTACCACCTGATCCATTAGTAGGTTTTACAACTAATTTAGAGATATTTTCTATAACATGATCTTTATGGATTTTTTTTCTACATAAAAATGTTTTTACTTGTTTTAGTTTTGGTTCTTCGTTTAAATAAAACTTAATCATCTTATCAACGTAAGAATAGATAGCTTTATCATCTGCTATTCCTGTCCCAGGTGCATTTACAATACCAACATTACCTTTACGCCAACATTTAAATAGACCAGGTACTCCCAGCAAAGAATGTTTATAAAAAACTTTTGGATCTAAGAAGTTATCGTCTATTCTTCTATAAATACAATCAACTTTCATAGGACCTGTTACAGTTTTCATATAAACAAAATCTTTTTCAACGAATAAATCTTTCCCCTCTACAAGCGCGATACCCATTTGTTCAGCTAAAAATCTATGTTCGAAATAAGCTGAGTTATATCTTCCCGGAGTTAACACGCACATATGTGGGTTTCTTGTTTTTCGAGGGACACATTCAAGCATGCAATGATACAATTTATTTGGATATTGATGAACTGAAGAAACTTTATATTTTGTAAATAATTCAGGAAAGACATCTCGCATTACCATTCGGTTTTCAAGCATATAAGAAACTCCTGATGGAACACGTAAGTTATCTTCTAGAACCATGAACTCACCGTTGATATTTCTTATTAAATCAATTCCTGAAATGTTGGACCAAGCTTTATATTTTGGTGAAAAACCATAGCACTCTCTAAGATAAAATGGAGAATTAAAAACTAAATCTTCAGGAATAATATTATCTTTAAAAATTTTTCTGTCGTTGTAAACATCGTCTATAAAAAGGTTAAGAGCTTTTACCCTTTGAAGTAGTCCTTTTGAAACCTTAGCCCAATCTTTTTTTAGAATAATTCTAGGAATAATATCTAAAGGCCACTTTTTTTCTTGGAGTTTTTTTCCTGATGAATAAACTCGAAAATTTATTCCCCTAGCATTTATTGTACTCGCGCAGTTCTTTTCAATTTCATTTAACTTCTTGATGCCATGTCTCTCTAAAATGTGAGAGATAATAACAGCTTGCCTACGCAACTTATGGTCCGAGTTTAAGTACTCGTCATAAGTTTTTTTAGAATCGTATTTTTTCCACAAATTAACCATTTTATAATTCTTAATAGTTTGATGCCTTTATCAAATGCACAAATTCGATAATAGCTATGATAATTAAGAATTGAATATTTACTGTTTTTTAAATAAGAATTCACCATGACATATTGTATAGGTATTAAGACTAATGAAGGCGTTGTATTAGCTTCTGACTCTAGAACAAACGCTGGTTTAGATAATGTAAACATTTATTCTAAAATGCTTACTTACGACGTAGGTGACAGAACAGTTGTTATAGTTACTTCAGGAAACTTGGCAACATCGCAAGCAGTTTTTAAGTCTATTGAGAAAGATATAAAAGAAAATTCATCGAACAATCTCAATAAATGTAAAGATTTTGAGCAAATAGCTTCATATGTTGGCAAACTTACGATTAAACATTCATCTCCAGACGGGGTGAACACAGACAGCCTTGTTTTGGGAGCTACATTTATTATTGGAGGGCAAATAAGAGGTCAAGATTTAGAACTGTACTTAGTTTATCCTCAAGGAAATTATATAAGACCAGCTGATAGTAAACCTTACTTGGTAATTGGTGAAGTAAAGTATGGTAAGCCCATACTCGATAGAGTTATAACTCCTAATGTTTCAATAGGAGATGCATCTAGATGTGCATTAATATCCATGGACTCCACACTCAAAAGTGATTTAACAGTGGGCCCGCCAATTGATATTGCTGTCTATAAAAAAGATCAAAAAAAATTATCTTACCTTAAATGTTTAAATACATCTGATGAAGATTACAAAAAAATTTGCAACCAATGGTCTGATAAAGTTCTTCAGGTATTTGATACTTTCCCAAAATTTGATTGGGAAAAATAATCTTCAAGCAAAAACTTCGCCCCATGTACCTTTAGTAGAAGCTTTAGAATATTCTGTAGCTCTACCTTCAAAAAAGTTCATGTGCTCTACTCCGTTAAGCATAGTGTCCAACCACGTTAATGGATTTTTCTTAACATCGTAGATTGGATTTAAACCTAATTGCTCTAATCTTCTGTTACCAATAAATCTAATGTACTGTTTGACTTCTTCAGCTGTTAAACCTTGCATTGGACCCATTTGAAAAGCAAGATCAATGAATGCATCTTCGTGGTGAACGATTGTTTTGCATGCCTCGTAAATTTCATTTTTTAATTTATCATTCCAAATTTGTGGTTCTTCTTTGATGAAATCTCTAAAGAGTCTGATCATAGAATTACAGTGCAAAGTTTCATCTCTAACTGACCACGTTACTATTTGGCCCATCCCTTTCATTTTATTAAATCTAGGGAAGTTTAATAAGATTGCGAAACTAGCAAACAATTGTAAACCTTCTGTGAAAGCAGAAAATACAGCCATTGTCATTGCTATATTATGTTTTGATTTAACATCAAAACCTTGCATGTAGTCATACTTATCTTTCATTTCTTTGTATTGTAAGAAAGCTGAGTATTCTGTTTCTGGCATTCCGATTGTATCTAATAGATGAGAATAAGCAGCAATATGCACTGTTTCCATTGCTGCAAAGGCTGTCATCATCATTAAAACTTCTGTTGGTTTAAATACTGTTGTGTAATGTCTTAAGTAACAATTGTTTACTTCAACATCTGCTTGAGTAAAAAATCTAAAGATGTGAGTTAAAAGATTTTTTTCTTCAACTGATAAATTTTTCTGCCAATCTCTAACATCGTCTCCTAGAGGCACCTCTTCTGGTAGCCAGTGAATTCTTTGTTGAGTTAACCAGGCGTCATAGCACCATGGGTATCTAAATGGTTTATAAACTGGGTTTTCTACTAATAAGCCCATTTTATTAGGCTGGATTATTGTTGGTTTAGTTTTTTCTGCTACTGACATGATAAACACTCCTCATAGTTATTGCTTTCATTATTTGATTCTTGTTTTCCAGAGTAAACATTTTTTGTCACATCTGTTGAAGATCCATTATTTACATTTTCAGCTCTCTGGATTGATTTGGATCTACAGTAATAAAGGCTTTTCAGACCTTTTTTCCATGCTTGAAAATGAATATCGTGAAGTTCTTTTTTATGAATATCTGCTGGAACAAAGATATTTACTGACTGTGCCTGTGAAATGTGAGGCGTTCTATCTGCGCCAAGTTCAACAATCCATCTTTGATCAATTTCAAAAGCAGTTTTAAATGTATCTTTCTCATTCGCGGTTAAAAAATTTAAATGTGATACGGATCCTTGATTGGTTGTTATAGTTGACCATACTTCATCTGTATCCTTATTATATTTTTGAAGTATCTTTTTTAAATATTTATTTCTTACATTAAAAGAACCTGATAGCGTTTTATGAGTATAGCTATTAGCAGCAATTGGTTCTATTCCCGGAGAAGATCCTCCGCAAATAATTGAGATAGAGGCTGTTGGAGCTATTGCTGTTTTGTTTGAAAACCTCTCCTTCATCCCATATTCTGCTGCATCAGGGCATGATCCTCTTTCGTCAGCTAAAGTCTTTGATGCTTCGTCAACTTTCTCTTGAATGTTTTGGAATATTTTTTTGTTCCACACTTTGCTCATTACTGACCCAAAAGGAATATTTTTTTGTTGAAAGTATGAGTGTAATCCCATAACTCCAAGGCCAACACTTCTCTCTCTCATCGCTGAGTATTTTGCATGGGCAAATTCATCAGGAGCTCTATTAATAAAATCAGTCATAACATTATCTAAAAATCTCATTACATCTTCAATAAACTGTGAATCGTCTTTCCACTGATCATATGTATCTAAATTTAATGACGATAGACAACAAACAGCTGTTCTTTGATTTCCCTCATTATCTATTCCAGTTGGTAAAGTGATTTCACTACAAAGGTTAGAAGTTTTAACTTTTAACCCTGCAAGTTTATGGTGTTGTGGAATTTGTCTGTTAACCGTATCAATATAAACAATATAAGGTTCTCCTGTTTCAATTCTTGCAGTTAATAATCTTATCCATAAATTTCTTGCTGGTATAGTTTGTTGAACAGATCCATCGTAAGGACTTCTTAATGCCCACTGACCACCTGTTTCTACTGCTCTCATAAATTCATCTGTAACTAAAACTCCGTGATGTAGGTTTAGGGATCTTCTGTTTACATCTCCACCAGTCGGTCTTCTCATTTCAATAAACTCTTCAATCTCTGGGTGATCTATTTGTAAATAACAAGCAGCTGAACCTCTTCTTAACGATCCTTGACTAATTGCTAGCGTTAAAGAGTCCATAACTTTAATAAAAGGAATAATTCCTGAGGTTTTTCCAACTTTTCCAATTTTTTCTCCAATTGATCTCAAGTTGCCCCAGTAACTTCCGATGCCGCCACCTCTTGCTGCAAGCCATACATTTTCTTCCCAAAGGTTTGTAATGCCTTCTAAGCTGTCGCTTGCTTCATTTAAAAAACATGAAATAGGCAATCCTCTCTCAGTTCCTCCATTGGATAAAACTGGTGTTGCTGGCATAAACCAAAGATTGCTTATATAATTATATATTCTTTGAGCGTGTAAATTGTCATCAGCATAAACACTTGCAACTCTTGCAAATAAATCTTGAAAACTCTCGTTCTGACCTAAATATCTATCCGTAAGTGTAGCTCTTCCAAAGTCAGTTAGATTTGCATCTCTGGATCTATCTATCTTGATAGTTATACCCTTCTCGTTTTGAAATAATTCAGTCTCTCCTGACAAAGAAAACAAATCAGGCTTTTTAGGCCCGTTGTTCTTTAGTTCGTTTTGGTTTTTTTGGCTTAAAGAGTCGACAGCTTTCTCTATTGCCAATGATACACTTTTATTCATATTTTCCTTGTTTTTTACTCGATTTGTTAACAAAACAACTACATGTTGTGTTACAGATATGTTAATATACTATATAACATCTAAATCAATAGAACATTATAAGAACATCTGATTAATTTTGCAAGTGGAAAGTTTTGTTAATAAACATTTAATAACAAATGCCTATATTCTCTAGTATTTATTACTAATGAAAATCAATCCAAATGGTTTTAGAGAGTACGACGCGAGGTGGGTCTTTGAAAAAGAAATCGATATTGAGGGAATCACTAATTTAGGCAAAGGCCTAGGAACTCAAATAATCAGCCATACTAAAAAAAATAATCCAAGGGTAATAGTTGGTCATGATTATAGATCATATAGTGAGAAAATCAAAAAGGCTTTGACTGAAGGTTTAATTTCAGCTGGATGTAATGTTGAAGATTTAGGTTTGTCTCTTTCTCCAATGGTTTATTTTGCTCAGTTTAATTTAAACTCAGATGCTATAGCTATGGTAACTGCTAGTCACAATGAAAACGGTTGGACAGGTGTGAAAATGGGTATTCAAAAAGGTTTAACACACGGGCCTGAAGAAATGGCAAACTTAAAAAATATTACTTTAAATAAGAAATTTTCAAATGGAAGTGGATCATTAAAAAAAATTGATAATTTTAAGGACGTATATATTCAAGATTTAATTAAAAAAAATAAGGTAAATAAAAAAATAAAAGCTGTAGTTGCTTGTGGAAATGGAACCGCAGGAATATTTGCGCCAGTAATTTTAAAAGGAATCGGCTGTGAGGTCATTGAAATAGATTGTAATTTAGATTGGTCCTTTCCTAAATATAACCCAAACCCTGAGAGTCTTGAGATGCTGCATGCTATAGCTAAAGCTGTAAAAGATAATAAAGCCGATATTGGATTTGGTTTTGATGGAGATGGAGATAGATGCGGAGTAATAGATGAACAAGGAAATGAAATATTCTCAGATAAGATTGGGTTATTAATCGCAAGAAATCTTTCAAATAAACATAAAGATTCAACATTTGTTGTGGATGTTAAATCAACAGGGCTATTTAAAAATGATAAAATCTTAAAACAAAATGGATGTGAAACTATATATTGGAAAACTGGTCATTCACATATTAAAAGAAAAGTTAATAAAGAAAAAGCTTTAGCTGGCTTTGAAAAAAGCGGGCATTTTTTCTTTAATCAACCGTTAGGCTATGGTTATGATGATGGGATTAATTCAGCAATAAAAGTTTGTCATCTAATTGTAGATCAGAACAAAAAAATGAGTGAAATTATTAGATCGTTGCCCGTAACTTATCAAACTCCAACAATGGCTCCTTATTGTAAAGATGAGGAGAAATATAAATTAGTTGATGAAATGGTAAAAGAGGTAAAGAAATTAAAAGATGAAGGTATTAAAATTGATAATCAAAGTATTGTTGAAGTATTGACGGTTAATGGTGTAAGATTTTCCCTAGAGGATGGTTCATGGGGCTTAATAAGAGCATCATCCAACAAGCCTTCTTTAGTAATTGTAACTGAAAGCACTAAATCAGATGAGAAAAAGAAAAAAATTTTTGAATTTATAGATAATCTTTTGCAGAAAACTGGAAAGATTGGCGAATATGATCAAAAAATTTAGAGTTTGAAATACTCGTATAAAAATCTAGTTCCAATGACTATTAAAAACAATCCAAAATATTTAGTCATTCTCATTTTATCAACTTTATGACTGGCCTTTGCGCCTAGTCTTGCCATGAAAGCAGTAATTGGGAAAAAAACTAGAAAGGCCGGAATATTTAAAAAGCCAATGCTCAATGGTAAATCAGCTTCTAGATATGAGCCAGAAATTAAAAAACCTCCTGCTCCAAATAAAGCAATAATAAACCCAATTGCAGCCGCGCTTCCAATAGCTTTATTTATTGGATACCCGAAAAATTTTAAAATTGGGACATTCATCACGGCGCCACCAATACCCATTGGTGCAGAGATAAAGCCGCTTACAATACCTGAAATGGCTTTCGAAAATAGTCCAATTTTAATTTCTATATTTGTTTCTTTTTCTTTTAGGAACAGTAAATAGAAAGCAAGAACATACACAACAATAGTAAAAAATAATATTAAAGGTTTTGTTTCTAAACTTGCAGCAAATATTGTTCCTAAAATTACTCCAGCAGCAACAAAAAACCCGAAGCCTTTTACAATGCTAAAATCTACAGCTTTATGTTGGTGGTGGGTTAATACAGATACAGTTGAAGTAGGTATGATAATTCCAAACGAGGTTCCTACTGCTAAGTGCATGACATAAGCTGTTTCTATACCAGAAAAGCTAAATATATAAAATAAAATAGGAACAGTTACTAACCCTCCTCCGATACCAAATAATCCAGCAGCAAACCCAGCTGGTATTGCTGTAGCAATCATTATTAAAACTAAATAAATTATTTCTGATTGAGAAAGGATATCCAAAACTATCTCTCTAAAGAAACAGGATTATTTTTTCTTACTTGATCCATAATATGATTTACTTTTTGCAAATCTGCATCTCTTATACACATATTTTTAGAAAGATATTGTTTCCAGGTTTTTGATCCATTTTGTCCATGAAACAAACCAACCGTATGTCTCATAATATGATTTAACTGTACACCTTTTGATGTTTGCTCTTGAATATAAGGAATTAGATTTTCCATAACTTCTGTTCTTGACGGCACATTTTCATTTTTAAAAATTTCTTTTTCAATATCTGCCAAAAAATAAGGCGAGTGATATATAGCTCTACCAATCATCACACCATCTACTTTTGTTAAATGTTTTTTTATTTCTTCTGTTGTTTTTACTCCTCCATTAATAATTATTTCATCATCTTTAAAATAATCTTTCAATTTATAAACAAAATCATATTTCAATGGCGGAATATTTAAATTTTCCTTTGGAGTGAGTTTTTTAAGTAATGCTTTTCTTGCATGAATTATAAATTTTTTTGAACCTGCATCCTTAGTAGTTTGAATAAAAGATTTTAAGAATTTGAAATTTTCTACATCGTTATAACCAATTCTAGTTTTTATTGTCACAGGTAGTTTGGATGCCTTAGCCATTGCTTCAATACATTTAGCTACAAGATCTGGTTCTTGCATAAGACATGCACCAAATTTATTTTTTTGTACTTTTTTACTTGGACAACCTAAATTTAAATTTATTTCTTTATATCCGTAGTCTTCAGAAATCTTACATGCTTCGGCTAATTCATTTGGATTCGAACCACCAACTTGAAGTGTCACTGGATTATTTATTTTTTTAAATGAAAGTAATTTAGTTTTATCTCCTCTTATAATTGCATTAGCAACAATCATCTCAGTATATAAATGTATATTTTTGCTTATAAGACTTAAAAAATAAATTTCGTGCTTATCAGTGCAATCCATCATAGGCGCAACTGAAACAGTTTTCTTCATAATCTACTCTGATTTATTTTCTTCTACTGGAACTTCTTCACTTAATTCAAGAGGAGCTTCCTCTGTGTCTAAGTTTTCTTCTTTAATCTCTGGTTGCTCTGCTTTTAGCTCTGAGAGTGCTTCGTCAGCCAAGCTAGGTTTTTTTGCTTCAGGAATTCTTCTTGTTCTTTTTGAAGGTAATATAGCAACACCACTTTTAGAAACCTGCCCTTTATATAAATTTTCAAAATCGTCGTTAGTTTCCTCTTCGATTTCCTCTTGTTCTTCAGACTCATCTGGTTCTTTTCTTAATCTTTTAATCGCGCTAGCTTCAACTTCCTTAACATCTATCTTTCCATCTCCAATTTCTCTTAATGATATAATTGTTCGTTTGTCATTATCCTCTTCAACTAACATTGGGGCGCCAGCATTTAATTGAACTGTTCTTTCTTTAGCTAACAAAACAAGATCATATTGATTATCAACTTTTTCTAAACAGTCTTCTACGGTAATTCTTGCCATGATGCAGAGTATATATTCAAATAATCTTAAGAAATCAATTATTTTCTAAGCTTAATAGGTTCAAGCGTATTTCTTATTAATATTAAAAGAAATAACGAAATAACTATGTATATGCCTGATACAAAGGCAATATTTTCAATTGAAAAACCGTTGTCGATCATTAAACCAAATACCGCTGTTCCAAAAGCAGTTGAAAATACCATAAAAGCTGTGGTCAAAGCTTTTATAGATCCAATAAATTTTACTCCATATATTTCGGCCCAAGTAGATGACCCAAGCACGTTAGCTAATCCATTTGAAATACCCACTAAACCTAAAAAAATAAACGCCGAAATTTCTTGTTGATAATAAAATAATACAAACATCGATATTAAAAGAGGTATATTCATAATTGGAATTAATCTTCTACTCGTAAATTTATCAACTAAAAAACCTGAGAAGAATAAAGTTATAATTGAAGCTAATGAATAAACCATAAATGCTTTTGGTATTGTGTAAATGTTCCACATTTTTGAGTCTGAAATAAATGACTGATATACAAATACTCCAGTGGCTATCCAAGGCATTGCAAGCATATTAAGCGAGACAATATAAAATCTATAATCTTTTATTACTTCTCTTCTTCTCCAGCTTTTAATCTTAAAATTTTTTTTAGGATCTAAATCTTTTTCTCTAGAATCTAATTTAATTTGTTTGATTGTATTCAAAACAACAAATGGCAAAAATATGATTACAATAATTGCTATTCCTTGCCAAACTGTTCTCCAAGAATAAATTACAAAAAGATAAGTTACTAATACAGGTAAAATAAATTCTGCGGATGACAATCCAAACCAAATTGTGCTTAGAGCTTTCCCCCTAGACTTTTCAAAAAATCTTGAGATTGTAGTCGTAGATGTATGGCTCATTAAACCTTGGCCAGAAAATCTCATTAAAAATATACCGATTGATAAAAAAATAATACTATTGATGAAAGAAAAAAATAAAGATGAAAAAAACAATAATATAATAACAAAAAAAGAATAATAGATTATTTGATATTCATCAATTTTCTTTCCGACCCATATAAGTAAGAGACTAGAAAATATTGTTGCAGTAGCATAAATATTTCCGAATTGACCGTGAGTAATACCTAATTCATTTCTAATTGGTGCGTTAAACAATCCCAAAAAAAAACTCTGTCCAAAACTTGAAAAAAATGTAAATATAAATCCAAATATAATTACTTTTTTATTTATTGAGAGGTTAATCATTTATGACGTGTAAAGTTGCTTTCATAGGTTTGGGTGTTATGGGTTACCCTATGGCAGGTTATATATCAAAAGCAGGTCATAATGTAACCGTTTATAACCGAACTAAAGCAAAAGCAGAGAAATGGATTACAGAATATAAAGGTAAAATAGCTGATACTCCAATGGAAGCTGCTAAAGATTGTGATTTCGTATTTACATGCGTTGGTAATGACAAAGATTTAGAAGAGGTAACAATTGGTAAACAAGGAATTTATAATACTATTAAAAAAGGCGCAGTACACATTGATAACACAACAGCATCCGCAATTATTGCAAGAAAATTACATTCAAACTCTAAAGCGCATGGTTGGGGTTTCTTAGATGCACCAATATCTGGTGGTCAAGCAGGTGCAGAAGGTGGAACTTTAACAGTAATGGTTGGTGGAGACCAATCAGATTACGATAAAGCTTTGTCAGTTATAGATTGTTATAGCAAAAAAGTTAAACTAATGGGTCCAGCTGGAAATGGTCAATTGACCAAGATGGTAAACCAAATTTGTATCGCAGGTTTAGTTCAAGGATTATCTGAAGCAATAAATTTTGGAATGAACGCAGGATTAAATATGCACGATGTTATTGAAGTTATCTCAAAAGGTGCTGCTCAGTCATGGCAAATGGAAAATAGACACAAAACAATGATTGAAGATAAATTTGATTATGGTTTTGCCGTTGATTGGATGAGAAAAGATTTAAAAATAGCAATGGATGAGGCAAAAAAAAATAATTCACCCCTACCTATCACAAAAATTATTGATGAATATTATGCAGAAGTTCAAAAAATGGGTGGTCAAAGGTGGGATACTTCAAGTTTAATTAAAAGATTTAGAAAATAAATCGTGTCAGAAACAGTCAGTTACTACGAAGATTCAAAAGAGATAGAAAAAAAAATTTGGGATTTATTATCAAAAGCTGTCAAAGATAGATCTTCCGAGTTTAGGACTCCAGTATTTATTTGCGGAAATGATAAAGATCTTGATGGTAGAGTGGTAGTTCTCAGAAAGGCAGATCAACAAAATAATTTTATTCAGTACCATAGCGATATTAGATCTTCAAAAATTGAAAAAATAAAAAAGAATCCTAAGTGCTCTATTTTATTTTATGGTAAAGAAGAAAAAATACAGCTTAGAGTAAAGGCTGAGTGCGAAGTAAATTACAACAATGATGTTACAAAAGAGTCTTGGGAAAAAACTGGCCATATCAGTAGAAAATGTTACTTGGTTACTAATGGACCTGGTACAGAATCTGAAAAACCTACCTCAGGGTTAGATAATAAGTTTGATAATTTTGATTTTACTAAAGAAGAAAGCGAAGCCGGTTATAAAAACTTTTGTGTCATCAGATGTAAAATTAAAAGTATTGAATGGCTTTATTTGGCAGCCAAAGGTCATCGAAGAGCTTTAATTGATTTGAATAGTTCTAAAAAATTTACTTGGTTAGTGCCTTAAATTATTGAGTATAACCTTTTAAAGACTTTGCATCTTTTTTATCGACAATAATTGATTTTACATCAGACCAAAATTGTTTAGCACCATACTCTTCATATCCTTGAAGGGTTCCTTTATCTATACAATTTTCTCCAAACCATTTTTTTTGATCTTTTTTATATCCTTGTTTTTCTCCGTTCCATTCTTTTGATCCGTCTCTTCTTTTAATAATCTGATGAAGATTAGATTTATAATTTAATGAACACGTTGGAAGGGCATGTGCACTCTCAGTATCGTATCTTGATGGTGGATACATTCTACTTTCAAAATGATGTCCACCAGAGTAGGTTAAAAGATATAAATTAGGATTATTGGAAGTGTCTTTTAAATTTTTACATACCCACGGAGGTGTTGACTCATCTTGTTTCCCATTGATTGCAAACATTTTAATTTTATTACTATAATTAACTTCTGATATATCAGGGCAAGCAGCATTAATCATAAAACCCATAGTAATTAAGTTCATAGATGGATATTTATCTCTAAAATCTTGCCAGCCTGCTTTAAATATAGCTAATGAACCTGTCGAGGATCCGATTAAAATTACTTCTTTAGTTTTTCCGTATTGTTTTGTGACTTCATTTATAGTTGCTATAGCATCATAAAGAATCATTGAACTTGTATATGATCCGGTAAACTTTTTTTGATACCTTGGTTCGGCGCCATATACTATAGCAGTTGCATACCCATGTTTACTTACCTGATTTTCGTAATAAATCTCATCATCCATATTAGGGGTACTCGAGGGAACTACAATTATTAATCCATTTGAAATTGACTCAAGATTTCTTAATTCTACTCTTACTTTTTGATCCTTACCTTTGTTATTTAATAAAGTAAGATCGTCTATTGTATTTTTTGAATTTATAGTTATTTCTGTTACCTTTCTATCATCTTTTGAAACTACTTTTTTAGGCACATCTCCAATTCTTTTAAAGTTAATAACACAAGGAACATAGTCACTATCTCCTTTATATCTTCTTTTCATTTTTAGATTCCCATATTGTTTGTCTCCATAGTACTGTGATTTACCACCTACTTTTCTTTTAAATTGATAAACAGAATATTTTTTTTCATCATTATTTAAGTTGCCTGTAATGATACTTTTATTGCCTCGTCTTTCGCCCTTAATATAAATTTTACCTTTTTCATCAACTTTTGATTTTTTTTCATCTAGCACCCATCTTCCAGCTCCGCCTCTATCATTTGTAACCATCCCGTCTGTAATGATAAATTGACTACCGTCGTAAGCATTACTATTTTTACTGCCTCTACAATAATCACTAAACGTATATGCTCCATCATACTTAGGTGAAGGCTTTCCAACCTTCGCAAAAGTATTTGTTGTAAGTAAAATTAAAATTAAGAAACTATTTCTTATATTTTTTAATATTTTCAACATAGTCTCTGGCGTTTTCTTTAATATGTTTTATTTCTTCATCTGTGACTTGTCTAACCACTTTACCAGGGCTACCAAGGACTAATGATCTATCTGGAATAACTTTATTTTCTGTTACTAGTGAGTTAGCTCCGATGATACAATTTTTTCCAATCTTTGCTTTATTTAAAATTGTTGAACCTATTCCAATAATACAATCATCTGAAATTTCACATCCATGTAACATTACCATATGACCTACTGTAACTCCTTTACCTATAATAGTTGGACAACCTGGATCCGTGTGTATTACGCTACCATCTTGAATGTTCGAACCTTCACCAATAATAATTGGTTCTAAATCACCTCTTAAAGTTGCATTAAACCAAATATTAGAATTCTTTTTTAATTCAACTCTACCGATGATAACTGCATTAGAAGCTACCCAGCTGTTTGGATCAATCTTAGGAGTGTGACCGTTAACATCGTAAATCATAAATTTGCTGTAATGTGTTATTAATTATCTTATAATATACTATGGCTTTAACAAAGACACCAGTTTGCAATTTTGGAAAAAAAGCTGAGGATTTCAAACTAAAATCTATAGAAAATAAACTAATTTCTCTAAATGATATAAAAGGTGAAAAGGCAACACTGATAATGTTCATTTGTAATCATTGCCCTTACGTGAAAGCGATTATTCGTGATTTAGCAAAGGATTGCAACGAATTAAAAAAAGACGGAATTAACTCTGTTGCAATCATGTCTAATGATACTAAGAATTATCCTGAGGACTCGTTTGATAACATGATTAAATTTGCAAAAGCAAATGATTTTGGTGAAATGAATTATTTAATTGATGAAACACAAGAGATAGCAAGAAAGTACGGTGCGGTTTGCACTCCTGACTTCTTTGGTTACAATAAAGATTTAGAACTTCAATATCGAGGAAGGTTTAGGGAACTTAAAGATTTAAAACCTGTTTCAAATGGAGATAGTGATTTAAAAGTAGCCATGAAGATGATTTCTAAAACGCAAGCCGGTCCAAAGAGTCAAACTCCTAGTATGGGATGTAATATAAAGTGGTTTAATTAATGTTCTTGGTTTCTACAAGAAATTTTCCTCCTGAGCTTGGTGGTATGCAAAACCTCATGGAAGGTTTATCTAATGCTCTTTTAAATCATGGTCCTGTAAAAGTTTTTGCAGATAATCATCAAGACGCAAATACTTATGATCAAAATTCTAAATTAAATATAGAAAGAATTTCAGGTTTTAAAATATTTAGAAAATATAGAAAAGCCAATTTAGTTAAAGATTTTATTAAACAAAATCAAATTAGAGCATGTTTCTTTGACCATTGGAAAAGTATTGAAAATATTGAATTAGAGACCCTTAAGAAAACAAAATCTTTCTGCTTAATTCACTCAAAGGAAATAAATCATCCTGTTGGCACATCATTGAACAAAAGAGTTTTAAAATCGTTAAGAAAAGCAGATTTTATAATTGCAAATTCAAAATTTACAAAGGAATTAGGTTTAAAACTTGGATTAAAAGATATTCATGTCATTAATCCTGGTTGTAACTATCCTATAGCTGTTAGTGAAACAGCTAGAGAGTTTTCCAAAAATATTTTTGGTAGCGCATCACCGAAGTTAATTACTGTTTCAAGATTAGATGGGCGTAAAAGTCATCAAAATATTTTAATGTCAATTAAAAATCTTTTACCAAAATTTCCAAATTTAAAATATGTATCAATTGGTGATGGGGATGAAAGAAAAAATATTGAGAAATTAAGAAAAGAATTAGATTTAGAAAAAAATGTCGAACTAATTTTTAGCTCTTCAGAACAAGAAAAAGTTGGTTTACTTGAACAATCAGATGTGTTCGTAATGCCTTCGGTTGTTTACAAAAAATCGGTTGAGGGATTTGGTATTACTTATATTGAAGCTGCATCCTACGGGAAGCCGTCAATTGGAGGAATCTATGGTGGTGAAGGAGATGCAATAAAATCTGGTGTAACAGGATATCTATGTAATGGTAATGACTTAAATGCTATTTACGATACACTTTTAAAGGTCTTATCAAATAAAAAATATAAAGAACTCGGTGCTAATGCTTTTGAATTTTCTAAAGGCTTTGCTTGGGATAAAATTATTAAGAATTATATTAATTTAATTTAGATTTTACTTTTTCTATCACGGTTTCGACTGATAAATCATTTAGATTTTCAACACTGATTGCTTTAAAATTAAAATTTTCGATACTCACTTTCTTTGCAGTCGTGTGACTTCCAAAAAGCACAATTCCTGCTTTATCTAAATGTGAAGCTATATGAGCAGGGCCAGTATCATTGGCAATAATAAATTTAGCGTTACTTATCAAAGATACTAATGTTTTGATATCAACTGGCTGATTATTATCTAAAACTACTTTGGCATTCAACTCATTAGCTTCGTCAATTTCATCTGGCCCAGGAGCTAACAGAATTGGATATTTATTTTTATAATCTTGTTTGAGTCGTGAAATTAAATCTTTAAAAAAAGGCCATTTTTTTTGAGGAAGTTTTTTTGAACAAAAAGGAAATAACAAAATATAGTCATTGTTCGCATATTGTTTTTTTAACCTAGAGATATCCGATAAAGCCCAACTTAAATCTATATTTTTTACAAATTCAGTTTGTATACCGCTTTTTTTTAATTGAATTTCCATTCTATCTAAAACAGGATCTTTATCGAAGTCACTCTTTTTTTGACCTGGCTCCAATGAAGTTTCCGTGGAAGACCATTCTGCGTTTTTTAAAATAAATCTTTTGTAAAATTTTGTTCTGCTTGAATTTTGCAAATCATAGATTTTCGTAAAAGCATATTTAGCTAGATTGTTTTTTAGAGTTTTT